>SVNB01000006.1 GCA_015067125.1 Oscillospiraceae bacterium | reverse complement strand
TGTATCGTCAACATTAACGTTGAATACATAGGATTCATAGGTTTTTCCAAGCTGGACATAAAGATATCTGCAGGGATTATCTACAACGTTTGTCATTTTCGAAGGGGTATCAAGAAATTTTCCGTTTGTGGTATAAGTTGTGACCGCCTGATATTCATTTGCAGGGATTTTATTGCTGAAATTGGACCAGGCGTCGCAGAGTTCGTTGCAGTTATAAATGAAATAGAGCGGAAGGTCTTCGGTGTTCTGATAAACTTCAGGCAAAACCCAATCGACCCATGCGTCGGTTTTAGGAGCGATATTTACGTCAAGGGTTTCAACGTAAAGTGTTTCGCCGTTTTTATCGTATGCGTTAAGGAAAACTTTTATCTGGGTAATGGCTTCATCTCTTGCGCGAACCCGGAACCGAATTGTATCAACTTCTTCCGGATGACCGATGCTTCCGCCCCAACCGGAAAAAGTCGAAGTAGTATAACTGAATTGAGGAGAAACCGTTGTTTCGGAATAAAGTTCAAAAACTTCTTCAACCCGGAAAAGATAGCTGAGCCGTTCTTCGATTTCCTCCGCTTTTGCGGTTCCGTCTGCGCGATAATCCGTAACAATGCCGTCCAGCACCCAGTAACCGTCGTTGCTTATTTGCAGGGTACTGCCGCGCAAAGTGAGCAGCCATTCTTCTTCCGTGCCGATATATCCGTGATCAAGAGCGATTTCGTAAGCGGATTTGCCCGGAACGGGAACATAGGAACCGGAACTTCCTTCGATTTCGATTTCTCCTTCAACAGCGGCTTCGCCCTGTTCAAAATCTTCCTCAACAGAGGGTATGTCTTCAGAAACCTCGTTTTTGCCAAGAAGCAGACCTACAAAATCTTCTATGGTGCCGGTATAGCCGTTTTGCAAAGCTATTTCGTATGCGGAAAGTCCGTTTTTTCCGTCCATACCGTCTTTTCCGTCCCGGCCGTCGGTTCCGTCGCGGCCGTCTTTTCCATCAGCACCATCGGTACCGCTGTAACCGTCCATACCGTTTGAACCGTCTTTTCCGTCAACGCCATCGCGGCCGTCCTTACCGTCAATACCGTCTTTGCCGTCCTTGCCGTCCACGCCTTTAAGGGATTCGAGCCATTCAAGTTCGGTGCCTTCAAAACCGTATTCAACCGCAATTTCATAAGCGGATTTTCCGTTTTGCGCGCAGCCGGAAAAAACAAGCGCAAACGCAAGCAGAAAAGCCAGAATTTTAAACATCTTTTTCATGGTGACCTCCGAAAGTCAGTTATATATAACTATTATAAAACCTATTTTAAAAACGGTCAACAAAAACAGCCAAATACTGGACTTTTTCGGCATGAAGGGCTAAAATGTATTATGGAAAAATGCGAAAAGGAGAATCTGTCTTTATGCGTTTAATCAGCTTTGCACTTGCTGTTTTAATAATGTTCTCTGCTTTTCCGATGCAGGTTTTTGCGGCGGAGGAGGAAAATAATGAAATCCTTTGGGAACAGGGAACCATTGCTTCCGTTGACGGAACGAACAACAGCACAAAAACCCGCTTCAGAACCGCGGATTATCTTCTGCTTGAAAGTTACAGTGGAGTGAGCATCGGTTCCGGATATACAATGACCAATTTTGTTTATGACGCCGAATATAATTATCTTGGAACAAGCAGCTGGCTCGGCGACGGAATCCCTTTTACCACGGCGGAACTTTCCAAAAAGTATCCGAGCGGAATTTATTTTAGAGTAGTTTTCCGCACCCTTGACCAGAGAAACCTCGCTGAAGAAGATGTAATATCATCCGGAGTGAAATTCTATTTTCCTGAGGAAGAAGTTCCGGCTCCGGATTTCGGTTTCACCTATGAAGATATGGGTAAAATCGGAGTCTGGCAGGACGGAGATATCCATGACGGAAAACTCTTTGTTTTCGGTGCGGCAGGAAGCGGAGAGATTTTTGACCTCAGAACTCTTGAAAAGCTCGGCGGAATTACTCTTGATAGAAAAGAAACGATAAAGCCCCACGCAAATTCCGTCTGCTTAGGAAGCACCTATTACGAACCTGGCGATAAATATCCGCTTTTGTATATCAATATCTATAACAACTATGCGGAAGCGGAAGACAGAATGGAAGGAACCTGCTGCGTTTATCGCCTTCTTGAAACCGAAGGAAATTTTTCAACGGAACTTGTTCAGGTGATAAAAGTAGGATTTACCGATAATCTGACCCTTTGGAAATCCAAGGAAAATAACGGTGACGTTCGCCCCTATGGAAATTTTGTTGTTGATACGGACGAAAACAGGCTTTATGCGTTCGTAATGCGTGATGCAGATAAAACAATAAGATTTTTTGAATTTGCTATTCCGGAAATCGGCGAAGGAACATACAGTGAAAGCTACGGCTGCAATGTGGTTACTCTTGAAACAGACGATATAAAATCCCGGTTCGACAGCGAAAATTATAACTATCTCCAGGGCTGCTGTTATTACGGCAGAAAAATTCTTTGCATGTGCGATTTCGGCGGTGATGCGCCGCTTCATATAATCGACCTTGAAAAGCAAAAGGTTGTCGAAAGCTTCTGTCTCGGATATGCTGGTCTTCGGGCAGAACCGGAAGTTATATGCGTCGATGATTCCGACGGAACGCTTTATTACTGCGCCGCGGATGGAATGCTGAGAAAAATCGTGTTTTCGGAGAGAATTAAAAACCCCTGTGGTCCTTCCGCATTCTGGAAGCTTGAAAACGGCGTGCTCAAAATTTACGGAAGCGGCGAAATGGAAGATTATGCCGATGCTCAAAGCGTGCCGTGGCGTGCTCAAAGCAAAGAAATAACCTCCGTTGTAATAGAGGAGGGAATAACCTCCATCGGAAGCACCGCCTTTGCGCAGTGCGAAAATCTTGTTTCGGCAAACCTGCCGGAAGGCCTTGAAAAAATAGGCAAAAACGCCTTTTGGGGTTGTACTGCTCTTAATGATATCACCCTGCCGCAGTCCCTTGAAGAAATAGGCCAAAGCGCGTTTTTTAAATGCTCCGCGCTGGATTATATTGTTATTCCAAGCGACGTAAAAACGCTTGAAAAAGCCGTTTTCGGCCAGTGCGAAAATCTGGATACCATTGTTTTGCACGATGATATCACCGCCATAGAATCCGAGGCTTTTTCGCGCTGTTATGCCCTGCGGCACATAAGCCTGCCGATAAATCTTAAAAAAATAGGTTATCACGCATTTTTCGGCTGCGCTCAACTGGAACAGCTGACCTTTCCGGAAACTTTTGCAGAAATAGAAGATGCGGCATTTTATGGATGCTCTGATTTGGCTTTTCTGCGTTTTACGGGTTCCGCTCCGCTTTTTGCGGAAAAATCTTTGATGGATATCACCGCAAATGTCTATTATCCCGATGGCGATGCAAGCTGGGAAGAAACGGTAAAACAGAATTATGGCGGAACAATAAACTGGCTTTCGGAATGTTATCATAATTATAAACACGAAACAACCGAACCGACCTGCACCGAGCAGGGTTACACCACCCACGCCTGTACAATCTGCGGGGAAAGCTATGTGGATAACTACACCGAACCTGCCGGGCATACCCATAAAAATGGTGTTTGTACCATCTGCGGCACAGCCGAATGGGATAGCAACGGCAACGGAACGCTCGAAATACTTGCAATCGGCAATAGTTTCAGCTGGGATGCGGTGGATTTTTGGTACGATATGCAAAACAGCATGACTTATAACGCTATGAAGAGTATGCTGGCAGACAAATATGACGTTCATCTGGCGGTTATGTATAAAGGTTCGGCAACTTTGGCGTACCATGCCACCTGCGCTATGAATAATACAGCAGGTTACACCTATACAGAAATTGGTCCGGAAACGGATTATCAATGGACCCCGTCAAGCGGAAAAAACGCCGACAATAAAATTCTTGAAAAACTGGAAGCGCGTGAATGGGATATTATAGTTATCCAATCTTATCAGCACGAAGCGGATGGTACGGAGCCACTCTCCACTTATACCGGCGGCGATGCCAGGTTTAAAGAACCGGAAAAATCCGTAGGATATCTGCTGGATTATTTTGCGGAGCATGAACCCGATGCAGAAGTTTATTACTATATGCCGTGGGCTACTACAAAATTCTATGGCAGCGATACTGTGGCAGGATATAGTGGCATTGCTGAATATTCTCCAAATTATATGAATATGAAAGGCACAAACAGCGGCAAGCGGTTTGCGGGTATCATTCCGGTCGGCACTGGAATCCAAAACGCAAGAACCACTTATTTTGATGCTTTGGAATTCAGTTCCGGTACAGGCAGCACCGCACTGCTGAAGGATCCGCAAATCGGTTTGCAGTATGACGTTCAGCATCTGAGTTTCGGAATCGGACGCTATATTGCGGGTGTTGTGATGGCGGAAACGTTGATACCTCAGTCCGCACGCAAAGATACTTATACATTGCCCGGTATCAAAGACAGTCCCGCAGTTGGCAAATTGCCGGAAGAATACAGCACCATTGCCAAAATGGCCGCAATGGGTGCAGTTGAAAGTCCTTATCAGGTTACAGTTTTAAGCGGCTACGAAAAAGACCCTGCAGACAGAATATATGATTCTCTTATATGCCGTGAATATGCGATGGAGGGAATCGCAGATGAAGAGGCAGCTATTGCCTGTGTGCAGAGCGTAGTTAACGAATACCTGAAAGATGCCGGAGCAGCGAAAGCAACAGTTAAAATAAACAGCTTCGAGCAGGAAAACGGCGTATTTACTAAATTGGATTGTTCGATAACTGTTCGTGTTGGCTATACCGAAAGAACGGTTGATATAAGTGTGGCTGACGGAAAATCCCATGTTTTTGGTGAATGGACACACACAACCGTTCCGTCTGCAGATGGAGTTGGCATTGATACCCGAATCTGTAAAAACTGTGGATTTGTTGAAACTGCGGAAATAGAGGGTTCCTGGCAGAAGTTTGCATTGGCAGACCATCTGCAAAAACTTCCTGATGAGTTCTGCAGTAAAACAAACTTATGGAATTTGTTGATTCCCGAAAAGGATATGATAAATCATTTGGGCGACTGGGTAGATGCGGGATCGACGGTATATTCCGTTACAATTCCGGTATTACCGGGCGACAGAATTTACGCAAATTCCTTTGACCAGACGGGATCTCGCAAGGGTATTCAGGTAAGTTTTATTGGTGATTATGGAATTATAAAAACCACTTTCTCTAATGAAACGTATAATGAATTCCACGCCAATGGCGGTTATCTTGTTGCACCGGAAGGCACTGTTGCCGTAAACATTCCCGTGTGGAACAACAGTGATGAAAATGAACTTTATATTCTTAACAGGGAACACAGCTATGATAACATAACTGTTGAACCTACCTGCACAGAAGAAGGTTACAGCGGTTATCTTTGCATTTTCTGCGGAGTGGGTGATAAAACCACAATTCCGGCAACCGGCCACAGCCTTGGCGAATGGTATTTGTACAAAGCGCCTACGACTTTCGAAGCGGGCGAGGAGCGCCGTGACTGCGCCAACTGCGATTATTACGAAAGCCGCGAAATACCCGCTTACAAAGTGGGCGATATCAACCGCGACGGCAAGGTAAACACCATAGACGCAAACTATGCAAGGCGCTACGCCGCAGGACTGCTTACCCTTGATGCGGGGCAGAAGCTTGCGGGCGACGTAAACCTTGACGGCGAAGTTAACGTAATGGATTCCGCCTTTATCCGTAGGCATACGGTAAAATTAATAAATGTTTTCCCTGCGGAAGAAGCGGCGGAATAACAAACAGGCACGGCTTTGGCCGTGCCTGTTTTTTTGCGTTGGTGCGCCGCTGTTATTGAAAAATTCATAATTTTATTGTATTATATATAATTAGCTTATTATAACCGGAGGTAAACCAATGGCTTTTTTATACGATACGCTTAACGACCGCCAGATGGAGGCGGTTATGCATAAAGAAGGGCCGCTTCTTGTGCTTGCAGGGGCAGGCAGCGGCAAAACCACCGTGCTTATTGCAAGGGTTGCAAGGCTTATAGAAACCGGCGTGCGCCCGTGGAATATTCTTGCCATAACTTTTACAAACAAGGCCGCGGATGAACTTAAAAACCGCCTTGTGGCAAAGCTTGGCCCGGATGCGCAGGAGGTTTTTGCTTCTACTTTTCACAGTATGTGCGTGCGTATTCTGCGCAGAGATGCGGAACTTTTGGATTTGCCGAAAAGCTTTACCATTTATGATACGGATGACAGCATCAGAGTAGTGAAAAAATGCCTTAAAAATCTTAATATGGAAGAAAAGCAGTTTCCGCCAAAACCCTTGCTTGGTGCCATAAGCCACGCAAAAGAACGGCTGGAATCTCCGCAGGACGTGGCGGATATTGCGGAGCGAAACGGCGATTACCGTATGAAGATTACCGCAAGGGTATATGCGGCTTATCAGAAGGAACTGCACGAAGCGGGCGCTTTGGATTTTGACGACCTGCTTTGCGAAACGGTAAGGCTTTTTAAAACCCACCCGGAAGTGCTGGAATATTATCAGAACCGCTGGAAGTATATCATGGTGGACGAATATCAGGATACAAACCATGTGCAGTATATGCTTGTGGCGCTTTTGGCCGCAAAGAATAAAAACCTTTGCGTTGTGGGTGATGATGATCAGTCCATTTATAAATTCCGCGGAGCTACCATAGAAAATATCCTTTCTTTCGAAAGACAGTTCCCCGGGGCAAAGGTGGTAAGGCTGGAACAGAACTATCGTTCCACGCAGAATATACTTTCTGCCGCAAACGAAGTTATTGCCCACAATACCGAGCGAAAAGGCAAAAACCTTTGGACTTCCAACGGAGACGGAAGCAAAATTACAGTACGCCGTTGTATTGATGAGGACAGAGAAGCGGAATATATTTCCGATATAGTGCTTGAAGGTATTGGCAAAGGCGCAAAATACAGCGATTTTGCGGTGCTTTACCGTATGCATGCCCAATCCAACAGCCTTGAAAAAGCTTTTATGCGTGCCGGCGTGCCGTATAAGATAATCGGCGGCCTGCGCTTTTACGAACGCAAGGAAATCAAGGATATGCTTGCCTATATGTCCGTTATAGAAAACCATGCGGATAACCTGCGCCTTGAACGCATAATCAACGAACCCAAAAGGGGCATAGGCGCTACAACCCTTGCGGCGGCGCAGCATATTGCGGACGTTACCGGTATGAGCCTTTTTGAAGTTTTTGAGCACGCGGACGAATATATAGACCTTATGAAAAAAAGCACCGTGCTAAAAGGCTTTACGGATATGATAAAATCCCTTGCGGAAACGGCGGAGGATTTTGACGCGGAAGAATTTTTTGATGAACTCTGCGAAAAAACCGGATACACCGAAATGCTTCGTGCTCAGGGACTGGAAGGCGAAACCAGACTTGAAAACGTGGGTGAACTTAAAACCAACCTTATAAAATACCAGACAGAGGCGGAAAACGCAGAGCTTTCCGGTTTTCTCGAAGAAGTTGCTCTTTATACGGATCTTGACAGAATGGAAGAAAGCGAAAGCGTTTTGATGATGACCCTGCATTCCGCAAAGGGTCTGGAATTTGAAAACGTGTTCGTAATCGGCGCGGAAGAAGGCGTGTTCCCCGGAATGCAGGCCATTTATGATATGACCGAAATGGAAGAGGAACGCCGCCTTGCTTACGTAGGCATTACAAGGGCAAAGAAAAATCTTTATCTTACCGCCGCCGCCAGCAGAATGATTTTCGGCCAGACGAGCCACAACCGCCTTTCCCGCTTTGCGGAGGAAATTCCGGAGGAATACAAAAACTTTTTTGACGAAAGCGAAAGCCGCAGAAGAAACGTAAGCTATCATTTTGAGGAAGAACCAGGCGGAAAAATCCACATGGAAAAAACATATACCGAAGCTCCCAAGGCTTCTGCAAGCTATAAACCGGGCGATACGGTTTTTCATAAAGTTTTCGGCAGGGGAACGGTGCTTTCCGCAAAGGCCATGAGCGGCGATACGCTTATAGAAATCGCCTTTGAAAAAGTGGGCACCAAAAAGCTTATGGCGAATTTTGCAAAGCTTAAAAAGGAATAATAAAAAAGCCGCCAATGCTTTTAAGTGCAGCTTATAAAAAAGGAGGACAGAATTTTGAAGCATATTTTACTTACTTCGGCGGAATCTTCCGCTTCCGGCGAAACTTTTGACGCCTTTATAGATTCCCTTGAAAAAATGGAACCCAGCGAAATTCTTTCCAAATACGGAGAAAAACTTCTTTGGGCGATAGTCACCGTAATAGTTGGCGCGGTTCTGGTAAGATGGGCTTTGCGCATAATTATGCGCTATGTTAAAAAAAGCGAGCTTGCTGCCGGCGCAACAAAATTTATTCACGGAATAATCGCGTTTTTGCTGTATTTTATAGTAATACTTACGGCGGCTTCCGTACTTGGAATACCGGTAACTTCCGTTCTTGCGATTTTCAGCGTGTTTACCCTTGCTTTTTCTTTGGCAATCAAGGATATCATAGCTCTTTTTGCCAGCGGAATAACCATTCTTTTTTCAAAACCGTTTAACGCGGGCGATTTTGTGGAAATTCCGGAAGAGGGGATTTCCGGATTTGTTTCCGAAGTGGGGCTTATCCATACACATCTTTTTACTGCGGATAACAAGGAAATTATTATTCCCAACAGCATTGTTGCGGGCGATACTTTGATAAATTACAGCAAAATCGGTCTGCGCCGGCTGGATGCGGTTTATTCCATAGGATATGCCGAAGATTTTGAAAAGGCAAAAAACATTATCCGCGAGGTTGTGGATGCGGAACCTTTGGTGGAAAAAGAAAAAGAACCTTTTATTATGATGACCGCAATGGCGCCAAGCAGCGTGGATATAGTCTGCAAAGTTTATGTTAAATGGGATAGTTACGAAACCCTGCGCTGCCGCCTTAATGAAAAAATAAAGCTTGCTTTTGATAAAAACGGAATAGAAATTCCATACAGCCAGATGGACGTTCATATAAAGTGAGGTAAAAAAATGATTGGAACTTTAAACAGAAAAGAAATCGGCAAAGGCGCTTTTATTAATTCTGTAAAAGAACCGAAGTTTAAACATAACAGAATTACCCTTTGCCTTGTAACGCCTCTTGAAAAAGAAAAAGCCACAGTAAACGCCCTTGTGCCCTTTGTTCTTCGCAAAGGCTGCAAAAGCTGCCCGGATTTTACCGCTCTTAACAAAAAACTTGCGGAAATGTACGGAGCCATTCTGGAAGCGGACGTTGGCAAGCACGGCAACAGCCAGGTTATAGAAGTCACCCTTCTTCTTGCGGACGACAAATATGCCATAGGCGG
Source organism: Oscillospiraceae bacterium (assembly GCA_015067125.1). Taxonomy (GTDB): domain Bacteria; phylum Bacillota; class Clostridia; order Oscillospirales; family Ruminococcaceae; genus UMGS1668. The sequence continues at coordinate 19,639 of SVNB01000006.1, read as the reverse complement.
AGAAAAAATGACCGAAACCGCCGCAAACCTGCTTTGGGATATTGTTTTTGAACCAAACCTTGATGAAAACGGATATTTTCCTCAAATAGATCTGGAGCTGGAAAGGGAATATCTTATAGATACAATAGAAAGCGATCTTAACGATAAACGCACCTATGCCATAGGCAAGGCGCTTGACCTTGTTTTTGAAGACGAGCCCTTTGGCATAAAACGCTATGGATACGTTGAAGATGCAAAGGCCATTACCGCAAAAAGCCTTGCAGACGCCTGGAAGGAACTTGTTGAAAAGGCGAGGATAGAAATTTTCTTTTCCGGCCCCGGAAGCGCCGATGCGGCAGAAAAGGTTTTTGCGGAAAAGATAGCTTCGATAAAACGCAGCCCAAAAGAAGCTTCTGCCGCGGAAATTGTTGATTATTCTCCGTTTAAAGAAGCGGAAGAAAGCATGGATATCGTTCAGGGAAAACTTGTTATGGTTTTCCGCATGGGCGCGCCGAAAACCGGGCACGAAAAAAATTCCGCAAGGGTTCTTTCGGCTCTTTACGGCGGCACGGCTTTTTCCAAGCTTTTTATGAACGTGCGCGAAAAAATGAGCCTTTGCTATTATGCGGATTCTCATTTTGAACGCGGAAGCGGCATTATGCTTGTGGACTGCGGAATTGAATTTGAAAACCGCGAAAAAGCACAGCAGGAAATTATCCGCCAGCTGGAACTTGTTGCAAAAGGCGATTTTACCGATGAGGAATTTGCCGATACAAAGGGAGCGATATTCAACAGCCTTGGTTCCGTTGGAGATACCCTTTATTCCATAGAAAGCTGGTATATGTCCGGAATTCTTGAAGAAAACCCCATAACTCCGGAAGAAGACGCCGCGGCAATTAAAAAAATTACCAAAGAGGACGTTATGAAAGCCGCCGAAAAGGCAAAACTTTCTGCCGTTTTCTTCCTTAAAGGAGGCGAAAACGCATGACCGGCGAACTTATAAAAATAGAAAGCAAGCGCCTTGGCGACTGTTATTATAAATATGAGCACAAAAGCGGTCTTACCATTCTTATGGCACCGATGAAAGGCTTTAACACCGCATACACCATGTTCGGCACCGCATACGGTTCCATAGATACCTGCATAAAAACTGCGGAAAACGGCGAATTTATAAAGCTTCCGGAAGGCATTGCCCATTACCTTGAACACAAGCTTTTTGAAAGCGAGGAATGTTCCGCTTTTGAACGCTATGCAAAAACCGGAGCCAACGCCAACGCTTTTACCGCCTTTGACAGAACGGCATATCTTTTTGCCTGTTCCGATAAATTTAAAGAGAGCATAGAAATTCTTCTGGATTTTGTAACCCATCCCTATTTTACGCCCGAAACCGTTGCAAAAGAACAGGGAATAATCGGGCAGGAAATCAGAATGTATGATGATTCTGCAGACTGGAAAGTGCTTTTTAATCTTCTTGGCGCGCTTTATCATAAAAACCCCGTAAAAATAGATATTGCCGGAACGGTGGAATCCATCGCAGAAATCACAGCGGATCTGCTTTATGACTGCTATAACACCTTCTATAATCTGCACAACATGGTTCTTACTGTGGCGGGCAATTTTGATATGGAGGACGTTATAAAAGCGGCGGATAAAATTCTTGAACCGGCAAAGGATTTTTATCTTGAAAGAGCCGTATGCGATGAACCGGATTCTGTAGTGGAAAATTACGTTGAACAGCATCTGCCGGTTTCCGTACCCATGTTCAACATAGGCTTTAAGGGCAAAACAGGAACCGAAGCGGAAAATTTTATCGGAAGTGTGCTTGATGAAATTTTTGTGGGTGCCCTTTGCGATGACTATACAAAGGTTTACCGCGAACTTTATGACGAAGGACTTATCAACGCAACCTTTGGCAGCGAGGTTTTCTGCGGAAGAGATTATATTTCCGTCCTTATTTCCGGAGAAAGCAGAGAGCCGGAAAAAGTTTACGCAAGGCTTAAAAAAGAATTCGAGCATCTTGTTGAGCACGGTATTCCCGAAGATATTTTTGCCTGTGCTCAAAAAACCGTTTACGGGCACTATATGCGTTCCTGCGATAGAGTAACCGGAGTTGCTACTTCTCTTTTCAACTGCCACTTCCCGGGTGTGGATATGTACGAACTGCTCGAAGCGGCGGCAAACGCCACTCCGGAAAAAGTTATCGAACGCATAAAAACAACCTATTACGCAGAAAATTCCGCGCTTTCCGTAATTAAACCCTGACGAAAAAAGGAGGCACAACAATGACGGACGTTATAAGCTTTCCCGGCCTTGGGCTGGAATTTAATGTTAACCGCATAGCCTTTTCAATAGGCTCCATAGATATTTACTGGTATGCCGTAATAATTGCCACAGGCTTTATGCTTGCGCTTGTGTTTCTTTTTAAAAACGCAAAAAGATTCGGTATAGATTCCGAAAGAGCCGTGGACGTCATCTTTTTTGCCGTAATCCTTGGCATAATCGGCGCAAGGGCATATTATGTGGCGTTCCAGTGGGATATGTTTAAAGATAATCTTACAGAAATTTTCAATATCCGCGGCGGCGGCCTTGGCTTTTACGGCGGCATAATCGGCGGAATTATCGGACTTTTTATCGGCTGCAAACTGCGCGACCAAAAAATTCTTCCGTTCCTTGATCTTGCCGGCGGAGCAATGCTTATCGGCCAGGGAATAGGAAGATGGGGCAACTTTGTAAACAGCGAAGCGTTTGGCTGTAACACAACCCTGCCCTGGGGAATGACCAGCCCCAAAATTGTTTCTTATATAGAAAGACATTCCGAAGAAGTTATGGGCGCGGTTATGGATCCGAACATTCCGGTACACCCGACTTTTCTGTACGAATCTCTTTGGTGCGCTTTGGGCCTTTTGGTTTTTTGCTTTGTTATGAAAAAAAGAAAATTTGACGGCCAGATGTTCCTTTTCTATCTTGGCTGGAACGGCGGCGGAAGAATGATCATAGAAGGCCTTCGTACCGACAGCCTTATGATAGGACCGTTCAGAATTTCTCAGCTTTTGGGTGCCCTGATGCTTGTTTTTGCGGTATGCGCTTTTATGGTTGCGATGAAATTCCTTAAATCGGAAATTAAACCGGCCTGGCTTGGAATCTGGTCAGAAACAGAAAAAGGCCGTTTGCAGGGCGAAGAAAAATGGGATTATAAAAACAACTGCGAAAAAACTTCCGGAGCGAAAACGGAATCGGAACAATAAAATACAGTAGGGCGGGGGCTTGCTCCCGCCGAAAATAAAACGATATCTTTTGATAAGAGAAAGAAGATTTTTATATGGCAACGATAATTGACGGCAAAAAAATTGCGGCGGAAGTTCGGGCGGAGCTTAAAGAAAAAACAGAAAAAATGGTGGCAGAAACCAAAAGAAGACCTGCTCTTGCGGTTATTCTTGTGGGAGAAGACCCTGCTTCGCAGGTTTACGTTCGCAACAAGGCAAAAGCCTGTGAAGAAATAGGCATAGCAAGCGAAGTAGTTACCCTTGCGGCAGATATTACTCAGGAGATGCTGGAATTTATCATAAAATCCTATGCGGCAAGGGTGGATATAGACGGTATTCTTGTGCAGATGCCTCTGCCGAAGGGCCTTGACGGTGAAAAAGCATTGGCGTGTATTCCTGCGGAAAAAGACGTGGACGCATTCCATCCGGAAAATGTGGGACATATTATGCGCGGAGATTACCGCTTTTTGCCCTGTACCCCGGCAGGCGTTATGGAACTTCTGCACCGCTACGGAATTTCTCCGGCGGGCAAAAAATGCGTTGTTATCGGAAGAAGCGATATTGTTGGTAAACCCATGGCAATGATGCTTCTGCACGAAAACGGAACGGTGGAAATCTGTCACAGCAAAACCCCGAACCTTGCGGAGGAAACAAGAACGGCGGATATTCTTGTTGCCGCAGTGGGAAGACCGAAATTTGTTACCGCGGATATGGTAAAAGAAGGCGCCGTTGTAATAGACGTTGGTATCAACCGGGACGAAAACGGAAAACTTTGCGGCGACGTGGATTTTGAAAATGTTGAACCAAAGGCAAGTTTTATAACTCCTGTTCCCGGCGGCGTTGGCCCCATGACCGTTGCAATGCTTATGCAGAACACCTTTACCGCGGCGGAAAACAATATGAGCACAAACAGAGGCTAAGATAAATGGAAATAAGAAAACTTACGGTTGGCGACCACGCCGAAGTGGAAGAATTGTTTTATCAGCTCGATGAATTCCATGTTCAGAACCGACCGGATTGTTTTGTTCACAAAGATAAAAGCAAAACATATCCGATTGAGGTTTTTACTCATAATCTGGCATATCCGGGTGATTTGGAACTTGGGGCGTTTGAAAATGGAATAATGGTCGGATTTGTTCGGGCAACCTTATGGGAAGAAAGTTTTGAGGTAAAAGGTACAAAAACCGTGGTGCTCGATAATATCTATGTTTTGGCGGATTACCGCCGGAAAGGAATTGCGGCAAAACTTTTTTTGGAGGTTGAAAACTGGGCAAAAGATCAGGGCGCGGTTCGATTGGATTTATATACCTGGGATTTCAACAAGGGCGCTATCGCCATGTATCAGTCTATGGGAATGACACCACAGCGTTTTGTATTTGAAAAGAAGTTATAAAAAAATACCTCCCGAATTTCGGGAGGTATTTTTTATTCAGCCTTCTTCCGGCGGATAATCAAGGTTATAGTTTCCGTCCGGCCAAAGGTGATAAATGTTCTGGATAAATCCATGAAGGTCATATTCCGCCTTTGTGTTGGGTTCAATTTTCATTTCGTCGGAAAACTGTATAAAAGGCATAGCTTTAAATTCAGGCCTGCCCACAAGGTCTTCCGGCAAAAGTTCGCCGCCTTCCGCGATGGTAGGAACGCCTTTTTCATCATATACGATAATGGAATGCGGCTGCATCCAGTCCGGATAATATCCGGCGGCGGTGATTTCTTCCAGGGTCATATATCCGATTTTTTCAGCAAGCTCTTCGGCAGAGGGAAGAGGCTTTGAACCGTCCTCGATAAGAGAAAATCCGACGTATTCCGGAGCGATTTCCGGATCATAAAGAATTATGGGAGAAAGTTCTTCAGTTTCCGGAACGTAGGAATAAATTCCGGAAGGATTTCCGAGGTCATCGCTGCGAAGATAGAAATAAAAGGTTTTTCCACCGTCAATGGTTTGCAGATGCCAAAGGTAATCTGCATGGGGATAGGGACATTCCGTTTTTGTAAAAGAGGGTTCGCCATCGCCGAAAACAAGGGAATAATATTCCACAGGCTCATCAGAGGGAACACCGCTGTGCATTGCGACGATATATTCGTTTTCGGAAAGCTGAACAGCGTGCCATAAGTTGTTTTCGTTTATTTTGGAACTGTAAGAAAAAGTTCTTTCCGGGTCTTTAACAAGGTTTTTATCCGCGGCGGAAAGATAATAATTTATGGGCTTTTTAAGAGAATTATAATCGCTGTCAACGTCCTCTTCGCTCCAATAGATGCAGGCAAGTTCTTCTGTTGCGTGGTTATAGGAAAGAGAAAGAGGTCCGCAGGTATATACAAAAGGTTCGTTGTTGGCGTCAGCCATATAAGTAAAAGTTTTGCTTTCGATATCAAAAAGCACGGGCATGATGGGGTGTTCGTTTGTAACCATCATCAGCAAAAGAGTGTTTTCATCAATGATTTTAAGTTCGTTGTAGGGATGGTTTTCATCATCAAGACGAAGGGTTTCTTTTGCGGCAACGTCATATTTCCAGATTCCGCATTCGGAATAATAATCGTTTTTATCCGCGTTTCCAAAATAATAAACGGCATTGTTTGCACGGGAATACGTTGCGGAAACAATGTGGTTTTCTTTGGGAAGAACGCATACTTCGGTAAGTTTTTCGGTATTTATATCATAGCAAAGCATAACTTTTTCTTTTTCTTCCGGGTTTTCGGCACTGTTTCTTACGTAACCGATTGAAAGATATGGGTTTGTGCTTTCTTTCGGTTCTTCGGGCTCTTTTAAAGCTTCTTTTGGTTCTTCGGGTTCTTTCAAAACTTCTTCCACTGCTTCTTCCGCAGGGTTCTGCCCGCAGCCGAAAAGCGAAAATACAAGCAGGGCGGCAAGCACTGATAAAACGGCTTTTTTCATTTCTATCTCTCCTTTAAAAGATTCTATCTATATAGTAACTTAAAAAAGAAAAATTGTTGCAGATTTTGTAAAAAAATTTTATAAATTTTTGAAAAAAATAAAAACCCGCACCGTCTGCACGGTGCGGTTTTTTTGCATTCTGCGAAAAATGCAAGATCATCTCATATAATCAAACTCGATATCGAGAATGCTTACGGTATCGCCTTCGTTGATGCCCATTTCTTCAAGCTTATCAATAATGCCGGAAAGGCGCAGAACACGCTGGAAGTACTGCAGGGATTCGTAGTCATCAAGGTCAACGTATCCAAGTGCGTGCATAAGCCAGGGCGCTTCCACAACATAAATGCCGTCTTCGATGTGAACGGAAAATTCCTGTTTTGTGGTAATTTCTTCGCGAACAGGAGCTTCTGCTTCGTATCTTGTGATGGGCGGAAGTTTTGCAAGCTCTGCCGCAACGGCATTGATAAGCTCGCGCACGCCTTCGCCGGTGGCGGCAGAGATAAGATAGGTTTCAAATCCGTTTTCTTTTGCAAATTCGTTGAATTCGTCTATCATTTCCTCGATGGCTGCGTCCGCTTTGTTAAGAGCAACTATCTGCGGGCGTTTTGCAAGTTCCGGATTGAATTTTTCAAGCTCGTAGTTGATTTGCTTATAGTCGTCGATGGGGTCGCGGTCATCCATTGCGGAGATATCCACAACGTGAAGAATCAGGCGGCAGCGTTCCACATGACGAAGAAAATCGTGCCCAAGGCCGATTCCTTCGGAGGCTCCTTCGATAAGGCCGGGAATATCCGCCATAACAAAGGAATTGCCCGCTTCCATTCTTACCACGCCAAGAACGGGAGTGAGTGTTGTGAAGGGATAGTTTGCGATTTCCGGCTTTGCGGCGGAAACCACAGAGATAAGGGTGGATTTTCCGACGTTGGGGAAACCGACAAGACCGACGTCCGCGAGAAGTTTGAGTTCGAGAGTTACTTCGAATTCTTCACCGGGGAAGCCGGGTTTTGCAAATTTGGGGATCTGGCGGGTTGCGGAAGCAAAATGCTGGTTGCCCCAGCCGCCTTTTCCGCCTTTTGCAACGATATGGGGTTCTTTATCGGAGATATCCGCAAGGATCCTTCCGGTGGAAGCTTCGCGGATAAGAGTTCCGACGGGAACTTTTATTACAAGATCAGGCGCGGATTTTCCGGTCATGTTGCTTCCGGAACCGTTTTTGCCGTTTTCTGCAATATAGCGTTTTCTGTATTTGAAATCGATAAGGCTGGAGATGTTGGTATCGCCGACAAAGACAACGTTTCCGCCTTTGCCGCCGTCACCGCCGTCGGGACCGCCGGCATTTACGTACTTTTCGCGGTGGAAAGTAACTGCGCCATTGCCGCCGTCGCCGGCCTTGATTCTGATTTTCGCGGTATCTACAAACATTTTTATACCTCCGGTCAATCTTCAAGTGTAAGCTCCATATAGCTTTGCTGCTGTATAAAGCCAAGTTTTTCATAAAGCGGTCTGCCATCTTTGGAAGCTCCAAGCCAAAGTTTTTTGATGCCGCGGCTTTTCGCGTCATCAAGCAGCATGGAAAGAAGCTGTTTGGAAAGACCTTTTCTGCGGTGTTCGGGCACGGTATATACGTTTGTAACATACCCCCGAACGCCGATTTTATTCGTGAACGAAGGCGGCAGGTCATAATATATAACCGCCGCGGTAGAAAGAAGTTTTCCGTTCTCTTCCGCAATAAGCTGGATAAAATCTTTTGAAGCAAGCCATTTTTTAAAGAATGCGTCAAGTTCGGCATCAATATCGCAATCGGGTTCAATGCCTTCATCAATAAGCTGAAGTTTGCGCACTTCGCAAAGAAGTTTGGCATCGCTTAAAACGGCTTTGCGGATATTCACGGAAAAACCTCCTTTATAAGAAGCGCCCCTTGTTAAAGGGGAGAGGGCCACGAAGTGGCGAGGGGATTCATAGCAACCCCTTCCGCCGTGGCGTGTACAATACGTCACCTTCTCTGTTTGGGAAGGCGATTAAAATAAAAAGGGACGGTTTGGCCGTCCCTTTTTTCAAGCTGAACTATTACTGTTCAACAGGATATACGCTTACCTTTTTGCGGTCTGCACCAAGGCGTTCAAATCTTACAACACCATCGGTGAGAGCGAAGAGGGTATCGTCGGAACCTTTGCCAACGTTTGCGCCGGGATGAATGTGAGTTCCGCGCTGTCTGACAAGGATATTGCCGGCAACAACAAACTGACCGTCGGCTCTTTTCGGGCCAAGGCGTTTGGATTCGGAATCACGGCCGTTTTTAGTGGAGCCCATACCTTTTTTATGGGCGAAGAACTGCATACTAAGTCTAAGCATGTTATTATACCTCCGTAATTATAAGGTTGATCGTGTTCGGAAAGTCTTCGGAAAGAAGTTTGAGGTGAAGCCTTAAAGCCGAAACAAAATGCCATGCGGCAGGTCTTGGGCTTGGAGGAAGAATACATTCGATGGTATCTTCATAAACGTTTACTTTACAGTTTATCTTCACAACCTCGGTCATTCCGTTGATGGCCATTTGCACGGCCGAACTTACCGAAGCACAGACAATGTCTTTTCCGCTTTCGGCATAACCCGCATGGCCGCTTACTATAAAGCGCTGGGGTTCGCCTTTCTTATAAAAGAATTCAGCGCGGATCATCGTTTATTAGCCTTCGATAGCTTTAACAAGAAGCTTGGTATAGGGCTGACGATGACCAAGAGCGCGTTTGCTGCCTTTTTTGGTGCGATAGGTGAAAACATTGATTTTCTTGCCTTTGCCATTTTTAACGACTTCTGCGACAACTTTTGCGCCTTCAACATAGGGAGCGCCTGCTTTGAGGGATTCGCCGCCAAGAACAAGAACCTTATCAAGGGTAACTTCTTCGCCTTCGTTGGCTTCGAGTTTTTCGACATAGAGAGTATCGTTAAGTTCTACACGATACTGTTTTCCGCCGGTTTCGATTACTGCGTACATGATATTCCTTCTTTTCAATAGACTCGCTGACTTGAGGCGGCGCTCCTTAAAAAAGGACGCACTTTTAGAGCCTTTGGCATGCGGCACAAAATATTATATCAGCACAAATAACAAATGTCAAGTACCAAATTTGTGTTTTTTGCCTTAATTATGCGGTTTTTTTCATTTAAGCAGAATATCTTTTACGGGGAAGGTGATTTCTTTTCCGTTTTCTGTTACTGCGATGATAATATCTTCTTTGGATTCGGAATCGTGGTGCCATTCTTCGTTTACAAAAATGGATTCATATCGCTTGCTGACGATGTTTCCGTCCTTATCAATAAACCACCAGCCGTCCGGCATGGGGTTTCCTTCTTTGTCATAGGTCTGGGTGTGGCCGTCAACTCCGTTGCCACCGCAGAAAGCTATGGCAAAATAGCTGCCGTCCTCGTAAACGTTAAAATTGATATAGTTAAAACAATCGGAAAGCACTTCTTTTTCGGGAGTAAGAATTTCTGTGACACAAAGACCGAGTATCTGCTGATTTCCGCCGGATAAAACGATTCTGTCATCAAATGGGATTTGGATTCTGCTGTAAATGGGCTCTGCAAAAGAGCTTCCGTCCGGAGCGGTTACGCCGTAAAACGGAGAGTGATTGGACCAGTAATATTTATAAACGGAATATCCAAAGAATTCCTGCGGATTCGGACCCCAGATTTCTTCTTCGGTGACTTCGCCGGTGTTTTCGTTAACATAGAAAGGATAAAGCACACCTTCGCGTATGCCGAAGACCCACCAATTGGGGTCGGGGTGATTCATAAGAGCGTCGTATTTTTGGAACGGTTCTTCGTTTAAAAATTCGCCGTTTTTGGAAAGAAGCCAGATTTGTTCATTGGGCTTTTCGCCGAGGGAAACGTTTCCGTCTTCATAAACAAGATATTCTCTTGTGCCTTCGGTTTTTGTAAGCACGCACATAAAGCCAAAGTCTTCGATTTCGTCATAATAAGAAGTATCGATATCGTCTATGGAAAATTCTTTTTCGGCGGTTTCGTCGGGTTGGAAGATTGGATTTTCGTTTTCTTCTAACGGTTTTTGGTTTGAGCACGCCGTAAGCATAAACGTGAGCACCGTGAGCACGGCAAAAAGTTTTTTCATAAAATCACTTCCTTTCAAAAGTATAGTAACGCAAACAAAAAGAAATGCAGCAAAAAAGCGCGGAAAAATCCGCGCTTTTAATTATTCGTCAAATGTTTCTTTAAAACCCTCGCCGATCACGTTGCTGGCAGGGGCGACCATTATGAACGCTGCGTGGTCAACTTCCAGCACGATGCGTTTGAATTTTGCAAACTGGCGGCTTGGCATGGCGCACATAATAACAAGCTTTTTATCACGCTGATAGCCGCCTTCGCCGTTAAGGTAGGTAACGCCGCGGTCGGTTTCGTCCATCACCCTTTGGGCAACTTCGATCGGGTGTTCCGTAACAACGTAAGCGATTCGGGTTTCGTTAAATCCGTAAAGAACGCTGTCCATGGCGCGTTCCGTAACATATACGGAAACCAGCGCATAAAGCGCCGCATCAAGCGTGCCGTAATAAATACCTGCGGCGGTGACTATCACAAAATCTATTGCAAGAAGGATTTTTCCAAGGGGAATATGCTGAAAATACCGCAAAAGCACCCTTCCCAGAATATCCGTGCCGCCGGTGGTGGAACCGCGCAGAAAGATTATTCCCATGCCGATGCCGATGGCGGCACCGCCGAAAAGAGCTGCGAGCAGGGCATTTTCTGTATAAACGGGAAGAAAAGCTTCGGTAATATTTGTTATTACGGAAAGAATGAACAGCGTGCGAAAGGTGTTTATGGTAAAACGTTTTCCTATAACAACAAGGCCAAGAATTATAAGCGGAATATTCAGAAGAAAGGTAAGGGTACCCATCTGGGCCTGCGTTATGGAATGAAGCATGGTGGCAATACCGGTAACGCCGCCGGGCGCAATTTCGTTAGGAGTGGTAAAGGTGTTTACTCCAAACGCAAAAATCGCCGAGCCGAGGATATCGGCTCCGATATCTTTTAAAAGTTCGACGGTTTTTTCTTTTTTCAAATGCGGACCTCCTCTTTTTCCCTGTTAAGAATCATATCAAAAAGCTCTTTTATTCTTTCGCTTTTTCCTTCAAGATAAAGCCAGCCGAAAAGGGATTCCACCCCGGTGGCTTTGCGGTATTCTATGGCGTTGGCACCTCTTGGAATATGGGTTGCGCTGGCGTTTCTTCCTCTGTGGAGTATGCCGCGTTCTTCTTCGTCCACTATGGGTTCAAGAAAATCAAACACCTCTGCCTGATAGCTTGCTCTTACGTATTCCACGGCCATTCTGTGAAGTTTGCCCACCTGCAGGGAACCGTTTTCCAAAAGGTGTTCGCGCACCATAATTTCGTAAACCGCATCTCCGATAAACGCAAGAGAAAGTCCGTTAAGGGCATTGCCTCCGATTTTTTTATTCGACATATCAAGCAAAGTATAAACGCCGCCTTTCTGTTTTTCTGCTATTATTTTATCATCAGAAAGGTTTTTTATCAATATGAATATTTATTAGCATAAATGCGAAAATATAATTTGCATACTTTTAAAAAAATCGCAGAAAATATTTGCGGAAAGTAAAAAATCTTTCCGCAAAAAGGTTTTGATTGGAGATATTACCATGGCTGAAAATTATGCAAGAGAAAACACCAACAAAGCAAACAACAAAAACTGCAAAGGCTGCAAAAATTCCGTTTCCTCCAGCGCAGCAAATAACAGAAGTCCCCTCAGCAAACAAAATGCCGCAGAAAGAAAAACCCAGGACTGCGACAGATAAAAAAAGAAAAATTCCGGAAGAAACCCCTTCCGGAATTTTTTTGTGCCCAAAAGCATAAAGATTTTATTAAGAAAGGGGAGAGGCAGATGCAGAAAAACGAAGCACACGAAAAACGTCACGACCTTGTGCTGGAAAACAGAAAGGTGCTTAAGGCCACGGGAGTATGCGACGTGGAGGGTTTTGACGAAACCAAAGTTTATGCAATGCTTGAAGGAACGGCTTTTACGGTATGCGGAAAAAACCTTAAAGTGATAAGTTTTTCCGCAGAAAGCGGAGATTTGCGCATAGAGGGAGAAATAGATTCCGTAACGTATGCTCCGGCTCTTCCGCGCAGGGCCGGGCTTTTTGCAAGGTTATTCAGATGATCTACACAACGGATATTATCGGAGACCAGTGGAAAATTTTTTTGGAAGCGCTGGCAGTTGGGTTTGTTCTTGGCGGCTGTTATGATTTTCTGCGCTTTTTCAGGGCGGCTTTTTCCGCAAAAAGAAAATTTTTTGTGGCAAGCGATTTTCTGTATTGCCTTTGGGCGGGTTTTTTGACCTTTTCTTTTCTTCTTAACAAAAATTTTGGCATACCGCGCTTTTATATTTATTTTGCGGAAGCGCTGGGATTTTTTGCGTGGTATTTCAGCATCGGAAGAATAACTTTGCCGGCGGGCAGGCTTTTCGGAAGAATTTTTAGGGCGGTTTTTGCGCCTTTTGTAAAAATATTCCGAAAAATTATAAAAAGGGCAAAAAATACTTGTAATAATGCGAAAAAAAATATCCTTAAAACGGCGGATAAACATAAAAGACTATTGAAAAAGAAATGCGGAATGGTATATAATATACTGTGTCTAAATATATTAAAGGCTTTTTCGTTTTGCGGAGGAAAAGCCGGAAAGGAGCGAAAAAGTTTTGAAGGCAACGGAACAGAAAAAACCAAAGAAGGGTATGTTTTTGAAGATAGCGGCCATTGCGTTCGGAATATACATTCTTTATTCCCTGATTTCGACCCAGGCGAGCATAAACGATAAACAGACCGAACTTGAACAGCTGCGTCAGGAATATACCGAAAACCTTATAAGAAACGAAGAGCTCCAGAAGACACTTGACAGTTACGGAACCGATGATTTCATCGAGGAGCAGGCAAGAGAAAAACTTGGTTATGCCTATCCGGAGGAACATTTTTACATCGATATTTCCGGAACAGACTGAGCACAATTTTTGAGGGGGACAAATTCTAAAAAATGGACGTTGAAGTAGGAGCCGTCGTGGAAGGCAAAGTATCCGGAATCACAAACTTTGGTGTTTTTGTTGATATCGGCGGAAATACCGGAATGGTACATATTTCCGAAGTTGCAAAAAATTATGTAAAAGATCTTAAAGAGTACGTTCAGATGGGACAGGCAGTAAAGGTAAAAATTCTTTCCGTAAGTCCGGAAGGAAAAATCAGCCTTTCTATGAAGCAGGCAGAAGCACCTGAAAAAGGAGAGGACCGCCGCGCGCCCAGAAGAGAAAAAACACAGATTTCCCGCGGAGCGGATTCCTTCGAGTTCCGTCCCAAGCAGCAGGAAAATCTTTCTTTCGAAGATATGCTCAGCCGTTTTAAGCAGTCCAGCGATGAAAAACTCGGCGGCCTTAAAAAAGCCGGAGAAAACCGCAGAACTGCCCAAAGCCGCAGAAAACCACAGTAATCATAAAAGGCGGGAGTTTTCTCCCGCCATATCTTTATAACACAGTAAACTTTGTAAAAAGAGGTAAAAAATATGCTTCTTTATAATGCGGATATTTTTACCGCCTGTTCGGAAAAAATAAAAAACGGATATATTCTTATCAAGGACGGACGCATTATTGACGTTGGCCCTATGGCTTTTTGTCCAAAAGACAAAGAAAGCTATGACCTTTCCGGTTTTACGGTATATCCCGGATTTATTGATGCCCACTGCCATATCGGTATGTGGGAAGACGGGCTTAGCTTTGAAGGCGACGACGGAAACGAGGATACCGATCCCGCAACGCCGCACCTGCGCGCTGTGGATGCCATAAACCCTGCGGATTACAGCTTTAAAGAAGCTGTGATGGCAGGCGTTACGGCGGTTGTTACCGGCCCGGGAAGCGCAAACCCCGTTGCCGGACAGATGGTTGCCATAAAAACATACGGCAGCCGCATTGACGATATGATAATAAAAGAACCCTGCGCCATGAAGTTTGCTTTGGGTGAAAACCCAAAAAATACCTATCACAGCAAGGACGAAACGCCCACCACAAGAATGGCAACCGCGGCCATAATCCGCGAACAGCTTAAAAAAGCCAAAAGATATCAGCGCGATATGCTTGCGGCAGAAGAAGACGAAGATGCGGAAGAACCGGAAGTGGACGTTAAAAGCGAAGCTTTGGCAATGGCCGTGAACAGAAGCATACAGTCCCACTTCCATGCGCACCGTTCCGATGATATTTTTACCGCCGTGCGCATTGCAAAGGAATATGACCTTGATCTGGTACTGATACACTGCACCGAGGGTTATCTTAATGCAGAAAAAATTGCCGCGGAAAAAATTCCGGCGGTGGTGGGTCCGCTTATCTGCACAAGAACAAAGCCGGAACTTTCCAACGAGCGTGACGAAAACCCTGCTGCTCTTAAAAAAGCCGGGGTGGAAGTTGCCATCTGCACAGACCACCCGGAAGTGCCGATACAATACCTTGCCCTTTCCGCAGGAATTGCCGTAAGAGCGGGTATGGATCACGATGATGCCATAAAAGCCATCACCAGCGTACCGGCAAAAATTCTTGGCCTTGCGGGAAAAATCGGTTCCGTTGTGCCCGGGGCAGACGCGGACCTTGCGGTGTTCAAGGGCGATCCGCTTTCTGTTTACGAAACGCCCGCGTGGGTGATAGCCGGCGGAAAAATAGTAAAAAGACCATAAAAACGAAAAAAACGGCGGAAGAAATCTTTTGCCGTTTTTTTGTTTTTTCTGCTGCAAAATCCGCTTGATTTTTTGTTATGAAAAGTGATAAAATTATATCGCGGAAAAACGGCCACGGGAGTGTTACGGCCTGCATAAACCGTTTTTTGGTTTGTGTAAACGTTTTGTTTCGCGTCATCTCTCTGTTTATCAAAGAAAAGGGAGGTGCCGAAAAATGAAAAGGGTACTCAGCGCGTGTATTATGCAGACACTTGTTTTTACTCAGCGGAAAGAACTTTGTTTTACTGCGGAAAAAGCGCTTGAGCTTAACAGGGCGGAATACGCAAAATACAAAGCGGACCTTGATAAAGCGAATACACGCTATCAGGTGCTTTGCGAAAAAGAAGAACCGGACGGTTCCGTTACTGTAAAGATCAGAAAACAGTATAATGATAAAACCGATGTTTCTGAATATTTTGAATAAAGAAAAATCCCTTTTTCCTGATGAAAAAAGGGATTTTTTGTTTTTTGTTCCACACAACATTTTTATTTTACCATTATAAGGAAAAAAGGTCAATATTTATGCTTAAAAATCTGCAAAAAGCATAATAAAAAGTTAATATTTCCGTAAAAATAAACAGTAGAATCTGCCTTTTGCAGATGGTATAATTAAATTGCAGAAAGGAAGAAATTCTTTCTTGAAGTGTTAACCAAAAAGGGGGTAATTTAATGAACATCAGCATCATTTCGAAAAACACGTCCGTCCGTGATTCCTTCCGCGAGCGCTGCGAGAAAAAATTTGCAAAACTCGATCGCTTTTTCGGAGAAGATGCCAAGGCGACCGTTACCGTTACCAACCAGAATGGCAGAGAAACGGTAGAGGCAACCATAACCGCCGGCGGAATGTTTTTCCGTGCGGAAAAAACCACCTCCGACAGACTTGATTCCCTTGAAGCAGTTGTGGACGTTCTTACCAAACAGATCACCCGCAACAAAAAGAAACTTGAACACAAATTCCGCGGAGAAAAATTTTCTGAACTGGCAGTGGATTTTTACGAGGAGCCGGCAGAGGATTTTGGAGTTGTAAAAACAAAGCAGTTCCGTGTTAACCCCATGGACGTTCAGGAAGCAATTTTGCAGATGAACCTTTTGGGACACAACTTCTTTATGTTCCGCAATCCGGAAACAGGGGAAATCAACGTTGTCTATAAACGCAACGACGGCAACTACGGCGTTCTGGAACCCATTGATTAAGCGTTAAAAAGGCACCCGCAGCCTTTTTTGAATAAATGTAAGCGCAGAATAAACAACAACCGAAAAATCCCGGAGCTTTTGCTCCGGGATTTTTAATGCTGTTATTTTTTTAGTCCGTATTTTTCTGCAATGCTGTTTTTCTTTGCGGTAAGAAGGATTTCTGCCGCTTCACAAAAGCCTTCGCCGCCTTCATAAGTGGTGATATACGCAGGCAGGTGCTCCATGTGTTCGACGTATTTCATCAGGTTGGCAACGCCGCAGGCGGTGGGAAAATACCCGAACATCTCTTCATCATTGGCAGCATCGCCAAAATAAATAACGCATTCCTTCGGGTCATCAATGCCGTAATGTTCTTTAAGATAAAGCAGGCTCGAGGGAAGTTTATCATAATCGCCGAACCAGGTGTTGACGTGTATGGAACTTATATTGCCCTTTGCGCCGATGGCTTTTACAGCTTCCAGAACCTCTTTTGCTTCATCAAAGGTAAGCTTATCGTCCTCATCTTCCGCGTAATTAAAGGCAAAATCGTTAAAACGGCTGTATTGGTCTATGCTGACCTTTATTTTCGGATTTTTCGCAAGGGCGGTTTCCTTTATTTTTTCGTGAACGGCATAGCGGTCTTTTGGTACGGAAGGGTGAACAAATTCTTTTCTGGAACCGTTTTCAAGGTAATACACAACGCTGCCGCTTTCAACAATGATGGCATCAACGGGCCAATCCGTTATGGCAACGGCGGCCCAGCCGGCGGTTCTGCCGGTAACGGGAATAACGGTATAGCCGGCTTTTTTAAGCTTCCAGAGCATAGTATAGGTTTCCGGCGCAATGCGGCCTTCGGAATTCGTAAGGGTGCCGTCTATATCCGTAAGAATGAATTTTATTTTAAGTGCTTCTTCGGTTGTAATTTCGTTTATATTCTTCAAGGGAAATATCTCCTTTTAAACTGGCATATAGTTAATATTAACCCTATATTTTTGTTAAGTCAATAGAAAAAACTTTTGCGGCGGTGGTGTTTTGAAAAAATTTTTCGGGGTTATAAAGCTTAAAAGCATGGCGGTGCCGCTTGTGGTGCTCGCTTTGAGCACGGTGCTTGCATCGCCGGTGCTCAACGTAATAAAAGCTGATGCTAATGCGGAAAAAACGGTTTATTTTACCTTTGATGACGGCCCTTCGGAAGTGACGGAAGAGATACTGGATATTCTTAAAGAGAAAAATATAAAGGCCACGTTTTTTGTAATAGGTCCTTCCGGCGATAAAACAGATGAAAGAATATACCGGATTTTTTCGGAAGGGCATACCATCGGTTTGCATACGATGAGCCATGATTACGATAAAATTTACAGTTCGCCAAAAGAATTTATGGAGGATATTGAATACGAGCGCAGCTGGGTATATTCCGTAACCGGAGAAGAATGCAAGATTTTTCGTTTTCCGGGCGGAAGTATGAATTCCACCGTTGAACGCTGGTTTATTGCGGAAGTTACGAAAGAAGCGGAAGAAAAAGATTATATATGGTATGACTGGAACGCAGACGCAAAAGACAGTCTTGGCAGGCTGCTTTCTCCGGAGGAAATTGCGGAAAATGTGCTGAGTTCCGAAGCAGTTGGCGCAGGCGACGTTATAGTTCTTATGCACGACAGCAGCACAAGAACAACTGCACCGCAGGCTTTGCGGATACTTATAGATGAGTTTGAAAAAATGGGATATTCCTTTGATAAACTTGGCTGAAATGAAAAAATCTTTACAAAATGCACAGTTTTTGGTATAATAATGTTGAAAATAGTCTTTACTATTCACAATACAGGCGAAAGGGGATGCAAATATGATTATCACCATCGGAAGACAGTTCTGCAGCGGCGGAAGCGAGATCGGAAGAAAACTTTCGGAAAGGCTCGGCATTCCGTATTACGACAAAAACCTTTACGAGTTTGCGGCGAAAAACCGCGGATTCAGCACCAAATACGTTAAAGAGATAGAAGAAACTCCCACGGGCAGTTTTCTTTATTCCATGGCGATGTTCCCTTACGTTGATTTTGGCGCGGATAATATGATACCTTCCGGTATTGCCATTGCTGCGGACCAGACCAGCTATATTCTGGAAAAGGCGAAGGAAGGCCCGTGCATTTTTGTTGGCCGCTGCGCAGACAGCGTTTTAAGCGAGCGCAAGGACGTTTTTAACGTGTTTATCTATGCGGATTCCCAAAGCAGACTTAAAAGGGCGATGGAAAGATACGGACTTTCTGAAAAAGAGGCCATGAAGTCAATCCAGCAGACGGATAAATACCGCGCCTCTTATTACAATATGAACAGCAGCAACAAAAAATGGGGAATGAAAGAAAGCTATCACATCATGCTGGATTCCGGCGCTCTTGGCATTGACGGCGTTGTGGATATTCTTGAAAAGATTTACAGAGATAAAACCGAGAAAAAAGTATAAAACCGGACGTTTTGGCTGTTGATTAAAAGCAGAGGAGGCGGTTTTATGAAAGAAAGCTTTTGGAAAAGAAAAGGCGTAAAAACCGCCTTTGTGTGGATGATTTTTGACCTTTTGCTGCTGGCGGTTTTCTTTTACGGCGTTTTCAGTCGGGGTTTTGAAGAAGCAAACTGGCTTTTGCTTTTGATTGCGGCGATAAATACAGACCGCATAATTGTGCCGTTGGCAGATCTTTCGGAGCCGCCGGGAATATTCACATTTTTTACAGGTGTAATTCCGGCAGGAGTGTTTATGGCGTATTTTGTTTCTCTGCGGGAAGGAACTGCGGAAGGACAGAATATGCTGCTTATGATTCTTTTGATAACACTGCTTTTATGGAACGGAGCCAATATAGGCTGGGGAATCTGGGAAAAGAAAAAGAAAACCGGATAAACAATAAAAAACGGGCCGCATGGCCCGTTTTTTGCGTATTTTAACCATTTTTTCTGTAACCGACGGAAAAATCGATTACGTTTTCTGGTTCTTTGCCTTCAAGCCAAAGCAGGGTGTTTTTTAAAATAAACTCCCGGATTTTTTGTTCCAAAGGACTTGTTACCTCAGCGGAATTTCCGGCGGAGTGCGGTGTTATGATAAGCCGCGGCTGTTTCCACAAAGGGTGTTCCAAAGGAAGAGGCTCCGGAACGGTTACGTCAAGGCCGACGCCGAAGAATTTTCCTTCCGCCATAACTTCGAGCAGAGCGCTTTGGTCAATAAGGCTTCCGCGGCCGCCGTTTATAAGTACGGAATCGTCCTTCATAAGACGCAGACGGCGCTTATCAAGAAGTCCGGCGGTTTCGGGCGTATGGGGCAGAACGCAAACAGTAAAATCCGCTTCGGGAAGCACGTCATCAAGCCTGTCAAGGGTTACCATTTCGTCATAGCAATCCGGAAAATCCCTTGCGGTTCGGCGCACGCCGATGATTTTTTTGACCATGGGGCGCATCCATCCGGCAAGGGTGGTGCCGATATCTCCGGCACCGATAATAAGCAGGGTGCTGCCTTCCAGCGGTTTATCGTATTTTACGATTTCCCATTTCTGACGGTTCTGTTGGTCGCGGTATTCCGGAAGGCGGCG
>SVNB01000005.1 GCA_015067125.1 Oscillospiraceae bacterium | reverse complement strand
GAATTCCGCACCGGAATAAAAATAAAAATGATATCCGGAGATGAAGAAGCAAAATTTGATTACCTTGCCATAAAAAGCGTAACAAAAGAAAAATCCGGCATCGGCTGTGATCTGGGCGGCGGTTCTTTACAGGTGTTCGTATATGATGAAAACGGCCCGAAGCAGAGCAAAAGTTTTCCGCTGGGCAGCAGCCGCACCGCAAAACGCTTTGTAAAAGGCGCTGTTCCCACCGCAAAAGAAATTGACGATATCAAAAAATGTGTTTGCGATTCTCTTTCGGAATCCGGTTTTGTTTCCTGCGGCGGAACGCTTTTTGCCATGGGCGGCACCGCCAAAGCCATACAGAATCTTTATAACCGCACCATAAAACCCGGCAACGAAGTTCCGCTTAAAGACGCAAACCTTATGCTTTCTCTTTTGGCGGAAAAGCCGGAAGAAGCTTTGGAACTTATCGCGGATATTGCTCCGAACCGCCTGCGCACCCTTGTGCCGGGGCTTGCGGTTCTTTCCGGCGTTATGGAAAAAATGAACTGCGATAAAATGAAAATATATTCCGTTGGTGTGCGCGAAGGCTTTATGGAATCCATTCTTAATGGTGATTCCAAACCCGAACCAAGCCTGCTTGATTTTATTCTTGGAAGCATATAAAAAGGCAAAAGACCTCCGATTCTTTCGGAGGTCCTTTTTTATTTCTTTTTTATTTTTGCAAAAACCGTTTTTATAAGATAAATTCCGCCGGCAAGTAATGCTATTTTAAGCGCCGTTACCGTAAGATTTGTAATAACCATCGGAACAGCATCTTCAATTGTAAGCCCGCTCCAAAGACCAAGGATGTCTTTTTCCGTCCACATAATAATTATTACGATAACAGAAAATATTGCCAAAGCGATTCTTCGGGGCTTTTTTCCTATCTCTTTCATATCAGTATTTTCTCCTTAAAAGCATATAGGAAATCCAGTAAAGGATAATCACAAGACAAACAGCATACGCACAGAACTGAGAAAGCAAATCATTTCCCGCAATTTTAAAGCCGATGGTGCCAACAGCAGATATAATTACAAAGGCATATCCGGACCATGCCCAGGCCCTTAACGCAATAAATCTGTTGCGTTCGTCTTTGGATTCGATTTCGATTTTTTCGCGGTATTCCGGATTTTTGCGAAATTTTATTTGCTGTGCAATGCGAACAGCGCCCACCGCAATAAGCGCGCCGCCCATGCCGCTCCAAAAACTATCCACAACTTCCGCAATGCCGCAGCCCAAAAGAACCGCGCCGAAAATAATATAGAAAATATCAAGATAAATTTTTTTACCGTAATTCATGTCGTTTTCTCCTTTTCAGATATCTTCTTCATCAAAGATAAACACTTCTTCGATGGTCATTTTAAAATATTTGGCGATTTTGTATGCCAGAAAGATCGAAGGATTGTATTTCCCCGTTTCAAGCGAGCTTATGGTCTGGCGCGAAACGCCCATCAGCTTTGCAAAATCTTCCTGGCGGATTCCACGTTCTTTTCGGATTTCCTCTATTCTGTTCTTCAATGCAAAGATTCCTCCTTTGCGAATTTTTTTGTCAAGTTAACTTTACAAAAATAATATAGCACAGGCGCAAAAATATGTCAAGTAAACTTTACAAAATATTTTATAAAAAACGGCGGAAGAAAACTTCCGCCGTTTTTAAATATGTTTTGCAATACATTATGGTAGGGGCAGATAATCTCCGCCCGGTTTTATTCAACAGTTATATTATCATCGAACTCTTCAAAATTATAATCCGCACAACCGGAACTTTCAAATTTTTCAAGAATTTCGAGTACGAAATCAAAAGTCGAGCCTTTTACGGAAAAATCCGTCTGATATCCAAAGGTATCTGCAATACGGATATCCACTTTTGAACAGGAACAGATATCTTTTATCATATCAAATCCTTTTGAACCAAGCGACATAATATTTATTGCGTTTTCCATTCCTGTACTGTCATCAATATTGGTAATGGTGTATTTGTGATTATCTGTAACGATAATCATATCTGTAAAAGGTTTTCTGTAATTATACTCGTAACCTCCGCTTCCTATTGTGGAATAATGATAGACCATCACGCAATCAAAACGATAAGGAATTTCCTTGCCGTCTTCATAAAAAATTACAGGGAAAGCAGAAAAAGACCAGTCTTTATCAATGTAATCTTCCGGATTGGAATAATATGTAAAAACAACTTTAAAATCACCGTCAACCAGTTTTTTGTAAGAAGCTCTTTTGGTTTCTCCCCAGGGACTGTCCGGATAATAGCAAATTATTCCCTCAAAGTTATCTTCCTCTTTGTTTAAATCGGAAAAATAAGAAGTATCCACCACAACTTCTTTTGGTGATTCAACAACTCCTCCGCAGCCTGCAAAAGAAAGCAGCATAACCATTGCCAGCAGCATTGCCATAATTTTTTTCATTTTTTCGTCCTCCTGTAAAATAAAAAAGTGCGCAGCCGAAGCTACGCACCCGAAAAATACACAGCTCCGATTGCTGCTACACAAATTTCACCACTATACAGAAGTATGCGAAAATAGAGCGTATATTTTTACCGGAAGATAAAAATACACACCGCTGTATAATGGTTATTAAAATTTGTGTAGCAACTTTAATATACCACTTTACAGCTAAAAAATCAACTGCAAAAAACGGAACGGTCCAGGCCCTTACTTACGGTGCTGTGGCAAACGAACGGATATTATCCGCACCTGCGGTGGGCAATTTGGCCCCCTTGCCTAAAGGGGGCTGGATTTTTAACCGCTTGCGGTTAAAAAAGAATGGGGGATTTTCTTATAAATTATGGCTGAATTTAATGGAATTGGATTTCTCTCCCTCCGTCACCTGCGGTGACACCTCCCTCGTCAGAGGGAGGTTGCCCTCCGGGTTCTTGGTTATCCCTCCTCCGTCTGCTTCGCAGACACCTCCTCCTCCGAGGAGGTATAAACATCGGCAAACGAACGGATATTATCCGCCCATACTTTCAATTTTCAACTGCCAGCTTAAAAAATATCCGGTAAGGTTAAATGGCGTTGAAAAGCCGCGCAACGCTGTTCCATGTTTTTTTATTAAGGCTTCCGTCGGTTTCTTCGCCTTCTGTTTTACGGTGGATAAACGCCACTGCGTCCCTTGTGGCAGAATCGTTTTTTCCGTTAAGGCGCACGCCGTCCACGCCGGAATAAACTTCGGCAATGGCAATCAGCATCGCCTGAAGAAACCAAAGCGCCTTGCCCTCTTCATCGGGAAGAACTCCGCTTTCTTCGTCGCTGATATAGGGAAAAATAGGAAAAGGCTCCGCGTTTTTGCGGATATATTCGTTGGCCGTTTCCATAAGGCGCACCCAGGTTTCGTAATCTGCAATGCCGTTTGGCACAAGTCCGTTCTGCGCCTGAAAAGCTTTTATGGCCCGCTCCGTTTCCTCGCCGAATATTCCGTCCTCGAAAACCGGAGGAATATCCTCCAGATTTTTATGAAGAATACGCAGCGCCCTTTGTATCTGCCTTATATTGAATTCGTGCTCATTATTCAATAAAAAATCTCCTTTCAGCCTTTTTGATAATTATAGCCCGGATACTGCCCCACATTTGGAATATTCACCGTATCGTTAAAATATTTTTGCGGCACAGTGCGCAAAATACCGATATATGCGTCATAAAGGGCGTCCCATGTGCCAATGCCCACAATTCCGTCCTGCGCAAGGCCGAAAACCCGCTGAAAATTAATCACCTGCTGCCTTGTTTCTTCTCCGAAAACGCCGTCTTCGCGCACTTCGGCAATCTCTTCATAAAACGCCGCAAGCACATTTATGTAATACTGCAAAAGGCGCACCCTTTCTCCGGTATCACCTGCTTCCAGCGGTTCCACAAACTGCGTCGGAATCTGCGAAAGGCTTTCGTTTTCTCCGTAAAGTTCCGAAAGTCTGCGTACGGAAGTATAGATAAAAGAAATTTTATACCAGGTTGCAGGCCCGACTATTCCATCAGGAGTTAAATTGAACGCCCGCTGAAAAGCCTTTACGGCGTTTTCCGTCTGATCGCCGAATACTCCGTCCACAGGGTTTATTTTGGGAATGGCCGGAAAATTTCGGCTTATGCGGTTAAGCCGCTGCTGAACAAGCCGGACCTCGTAATCCCTGCTGCCGGTGCGCAAAGGCTCGCCGGGATAAGATTCCATATACGGCAGAATCGGCGCAAGCTTTATGTCTATATCATCGCCGTAATAATATTGCAGAATTTCATAGGGCGTCATACCCCGGTTTGCAAGGTCCACCGTTCCCCACTGAGAAAGCCCCCGGCAGGTAACTGTTGTTCCGTTGCAGTATTCCGTAAAATACGGGTTCTGGCTGCCTTGCTTTACCACATAGCGGTTAAAAATATCGTCCACAATTTCGCTTATATTTTCAAAAATATTGCGGTTTTTGATGAACTTCTGGTCATAGCTTGTGGAGGAAGTTATATCAAATGGATATCCCCTGCTGCGGTACCATTCGGTATAAATCCGGTTAAGGGCAAAAGTAACCTGGGCATAGATATTGGCACGCAGGGCGTTTTCCGGCCAGGTGGGATAAATTTCGCTGGAAGCGACATTTTTTATGTATTCCGGAAAAGAAACGGTCACGTTTTCCGCATAGGAATCCGGCGGGCCAAGGTGTACCGTTATAAATTCCGGCACATAAACATAAGTTTTAACCATTTTGCATCCCCCTTGCGGAAAGATTTTCCGGCTTTGGAACAAGATCTGTTTTAAGAACGGAAATTTCTTTTGCAAAAACGTCCGCCGGGCGGTTTTTTACCGGAAAATATCCTTTTTCGCTTACGCTGATGTAGTAGGTAAAAAACGGATCTGCCATGCCCGGTTCAAGAGAAAGCTTTCTTTCTGCTGCGGGTAGAAAAACCTGTTTTGTTCTTCCGTTTCCGTCCGTTTCCATTACCGCCACAAGTTCTTTTCTGCCCATAGGATCTTTTGCATCAAGCCTATCAATAACCACCGTCGCTCCCGAAATGGGCACCGCGCCCTTTGCGGTGGTAACTTCCACAATAATGCTTCCGTCTTCGTTTTCTTCCGGCTTTGCGGTTTCTTCGGCTTTCTGCATCGGCAAAGCAGGTTCTTCCGTCACAGGCAATACGGGCATCACAGAAGCCTGCGGCACAGGCTTCTGTTCTTCCTGCTCTTTTTTTAAAAACTGCGGAACTTCCGGTGAATCTTCCGGAAAAACCGCAGCTTCTTCCGCCGGTTCAAAAAAATCTTTGTTTGCGCGGCGGCTTTCTTCAAAAAGCTTTCTCATTTCTTTTTCATACTGTTCTATCATGCTGTTAAAATCGGAATATCTTTCTGTATAAATAAAAAACACCCTCTTTCTCACAAAAGTTTATGAGAAAAACAGGTGTGATATTACAAAAAAATCCCTTCCGAGCGGAAGGGATTTTTGTTTTTATGATTTTTTTATTTTTTTCCGAAAAGGGACATAAGGTCCTCATCAAGGAAGGTATCCGCAACGGGAGCAGGTTCGTCATCGCCAAAACCGCTCATAAATGCGGGGATTTCTGCGGAGGACTTTTTGATGCCGCCGTCATCAAAACCGGTGGCAATAACAGTGATGGACATTTCGTCATTCATATTTTCATCAAACGCAACACCAAAGATAAGGTTTACGTCGTCAGCGCAGGCTTCCTGAACGGTGGTGGTGGCTTTATCGATATCTTCAAGGCTTACGTCCGGAGAAGCAAGAATATTGACGATAGCTCTGTGCGCGCCTTCGATGGAGGTTTCGAGCAGCGGGCTGGAAATTGCGGCCTTGGTTGCTTTTTCCGCCTTATCCTCGCCGGAAGCTCTGCCTACGCCCATGTGGGCAACGCCTGCATCACGCATGATGGAGCAGACGTCCGCAAAGTCAAGGTTGATAAATCCTTCTATGTTGATAAGGTCGCTGATGCTTTGTACGCCATGGCGAAGAACGTCATCGGCCTGTGCAAAAGCATTCATAAGTGTGATTTTGGTTTCGGAAACTTCTTTAAGTCTTTCGTTCGGGATTACGATAAGCGCATCAACGTGGTCGCGAAGAGCGAGTATACCGCTTTCTGCCTGTTCCATTCTGCGCTTGCCTTCGAAAGCAAAGGGTTTGGTAACAACGCCCACGGTAAGAGCGCCGATTTCTCTTGCGACTTCCGCAACTATTGCCGCGGAACCGGTACCGGTGCCGCCGCCCATGCCTGCGGTTACAAATACCATCTGTGCTCCGCGAAGAGCGGCCATAATTTCGTCACGGCTTTCTTCGCCTGCTCTTTGGCCAACGTCCGGGTTGCCGCCGGCGCCGCCGCCTTTGCAGGTTTTTTCTCCGATCACGGTTTTTACGGTGGCTTTGGATTTCATAAGCGCCTGTCTGTCGGTGTTAAGAGAGATAAACTCCACACCCTGAACTTCGCTTACTACCATGTGGTTAACCGCGTTGCCGCCGCCGCCGCCAACGCCAACTACTTTTATGTTAATAATACGTCCGGTATCGTTATCCATATCAAAATTCATCTGCATACCTAATTATCCTCCGTTTTAACATCCTTAAATGGATAGAATAATCCTATATACAATATTATCAAATTGCTTTGATTTTTGCAAGGCATATATATTATTTTTTAATACTAATTTAACAAAAATTTTTCGACAAAAGAAAAAGGCGGAAAGTTTCTTCCACCTTTTAGTTCTGTTTTTTATCGTCCATATTTCCAAGCCAAAGTTTTATTGAAAAATAAATTAAAGAAAATACCGAACCAAGCGTAACGATTATAAAAACGATAAAGAGAAAATCCGGAATCTCAATATCGAATATATTCATACAGGAAGTTGCGATGTTGCATAACGACATTGCAATAAGACTTATATAAAAATATCTTCTGTTCTTTTCCATAAAATGTTTCCTCTTTTCATTCCCCATCTTCGCCCGCATAGTCTGTTCCGAAAAAAATGCCAAAAGCATCCTGCATACAATATTATCAAATTGCTTTGATTTTTGCAAGGTATAATAATATCTTTTCATATTAGGTTATCAAAAATTTTTCGGCAAAGCGAAAAGGCGGAAGAAACCTTCCGCCCCTTCTTTATTTTAATTCCTTTTCCAAACAAATTATTCTTCGTCCTCATCCGCATAACCGGTACCGGAAACCCTGCCAAGGGTATCCCAGGGAGAAACAGTCATTTCCTTGGTCATAACCTCGCCCGGAACAGAAGCATCCACCAGCTGAAAACCGGTTTTTGAAAGATCTTCCGTAATAACTTTATCCGCAAACTGAAGTTTATATTCCAGCTGAAGTTCGTTGCCCAGGTTTACTCTTACTCTGTCATCATAAATCATAACAATTTCAAGAGTATCGGAAAGATCAAGAAAATTATAGCCTTCCATTTCAAGTTTCTTCATAGAATTTATTATGCTCTGCATAAGATCCATGCGCTTTACATCGTCTTCTGTACTTGTTATGGTGCTAAGACCCCTTACAGAAAGAAGGCCATAGGGAACTTCTTCCAGTCCGCGTTCCAAAACTTTTCCTCCGGCACTGACCAGAGTATATCCGTCCGCTTCTTCGATTACGGAAAAAGGCTCGGCTTCCGTAATAGTAATGGTTACCGCATTGGGAAAGCTGCGCTTTACTTCAACCGCTTCCACATAGTTAAAAACGGAATAAAGCTTGTTTTCCGCATAGGCGGTATCCACCTCGAAAAGGTTTTCGCCTTTTTCAATTCCGGAAGTTTCTATAAGTTCGCGTTCTTCATAAAGGGTGTTGCCCTCTATAATAATGCGGTCCACGTTAAAAAGCATGGTAAGGCAAAGATAAACCGCCGCCGCAAGGATAAAAAGGGACACAACAATTAAAAACGGCGTTATTTTGCGGCGTTTGCGCGCTTTACGCTGTTTTTTCTTTGCGTTATCCACAAACCGGTTTTCGGTCTGCTTTTTTTCCTTTTTAAGAATTCTGAACTTCATTTTTCCTTGTTTATCTTTCGTAAAGGGATATTATTTCTTTTCTGATGCGCTCGTTGGCATCGGTCACGGCAAGGGCTTTTGCGTTTTCGGAAAGCTGTTTAAGTTTTTCCGGGTTTTCGGTAAGTTCTTTTACTGTTTTGCAAAGAAGCTCTCCGGTAAGGTCTTTTTCTTCTATCACAACCCCTGCGCCGTGGCTTTGAAGCACCATAGCGTTGTGGTACTGATGATTTTCCGCAACGTTGGGCGAGGGAATGAGCACCGAGGCTCTTCCCGCGGCTTTAAGTTCCGCAAGGGTGATGGCCCCGCAGCGGGAAATTACAAGGTCTGCCGCCGCAAGGCAGCGGGGCATATCGTTTATGTATTCGCGGATTATAAGGTTATCGTGCTCATGAGCATCTATGCCCTTTTCTTTGAGCATATCATAATAGTAGGAAGGTCCGTAATATGAACCGGAACCATGTATATGCACAAAATCCTTTTCTGCAAGGTGCCACGCCATAAGGTCAGAAACTGCTTCGTTAAGTCTTTGAGCACCAAGGCTTCCGCCAAAGGAAAGTATGCAGATCCTTTCGCCGATATTATAGAATTCTCTGGCGGCTTTTCTGTCTGCGGTAAAAACTTCCTGACGGACGGGGTTTCCGGTTACGATATATTCCTTGCCTTCCGGAAGAAATTTTTTGCTTTCTTCCACATCGAGCAGGATCTTATCCACGTGTTTTGCAAGCAGCTTGGTTGTCATTCCCGGAAAAGCGTTGCTTTCCATAGCAATGGTTTTATAGCCAAGCAATGCGGCTTTGCGCACCACCGGGCCGCTTACGTATCCGCCGGTGCCGATGACAATATCCGGCTTAAAGCCTTCGATAATTTCTTTTGCCCTGGAAGAGCTGTTCATAAGATACCATACGGCTTTGATATTGTTTTTTATATTGCGCATATTTATTCTGCGCTGAATCCCAAGCACTTTTATAGGCGCAAAATCATAACCCGCGTTCGGAACGATTCTGGATTCCATACCGTTTGGGTTGCCCGCAAAAAGGACCTTTGTTTCCGGATCTTTTTCTTTCATATAATTTGCAACGGCAATGGCCGGGTTTATGTGTCCGGCTGTTCCGCCGCAGGCAAAAAGAATTTTCATAATTCAGGTTTCCTCCGTTCAGTTTTTCTTTATAGCGGATTTTTTGGAAACAGAAAGAACAACTCCCATTTCACCAAGGGTCATCAAAAGCGCCGTTCCGCCATAAGAAAAAAGCGGAAGAGAAATACCGGTATTCGGTATCGTGCCGGTAACAACGGCAATATTCAGCACCACCTGAAGACCGATATGCGTAATACATCCGGCCGCAAGCAGCGCACCGAATTTATCCGAACAGTGCATGGCGATGAAGTATCCGCGGAAGATAAGCAGCGCAAAAAGAATAAGAATAAGAGAAGCTCCGATAAAGCCAAGTTCTTCGCAAACTACCGGAAAGATAAAGTCGTTCTGCGGTTCGGGAATGTAAAGATACTTCTGACGGGAGTTTCCAAGTCCGGTACCCCAAAGTCCGCCGGAACCGATGGCTATAAGCGACTGTATGGTCTGAAAACCTTCGCCCAGCGGATCGGAATACGGATCCAGCCAGGTGGTAACACGGTCGCCGGCATATTCCATAAACGCCGGAACAACAAGAACAATTACAACCGCCGCCGCGCCTGCTCCGACGAGCATTGCGAAATAGCGCATTTTCGTTCCGCCAAACCACATCATCGCAATGCCAAGGGCAAGAATGATGATAGTACCGGAAAGGTGACGGCTTAATATAACAAGAAGAGCAACCGTTCCAAGGCAGATTCCAAACGGAAGAACGCCATATTTAAAGGTCTGCATTTTATCCGCATTGGTGGCGGCAAAATGCGCAAAAAGCACAATAATGGCAAACTTTGCGATTTCCGAAGGCTGGAAGCTGAAGGAACCGATATATATCCACCTTGCAAAACCGTATTGGTCGCGCATAAAAATATCCGCTATAAGCAGCAGCGCAACCGAACCCGCAAAAAGAAGCAGTGAATACTTCTGAAGTATTTTATAGTTTACCTGAGATACAAAAAGCATTGCCGCAACGCCTGCCACAGCAAAGAAAAGCTGACGTTCGATATAATAAAAACTGTTGCCTTCGTTATAAAAAGCAAAGGCATAGCTTGCGGAAAAAAGCATCACAAGGCCAAAGGTCAGCAAAATCAGAACCAGTACCAGAAAGGTAACGTCGATTTTGCCCCTGCGGTGCTTTGGCTCGAAGATGCGCTCTTTTGCCGCAGAAACAGGTATGAAACTTTCCAGATCGATGGTAATAGCCTTCATTTTCTGCCCTTTCTTAAAAGTTTAGTTTTTTTGCGGAAAAATCAGATATTCTGCACCGCAAGAATGGAAATTATTGCGCCCGCAAGCTGAACAAGGCAGAAAACAATAACAATTTTCCACTCGCTCCAGCCGCTCATTTCAAAATGATGGTGAATCGGCGCCATTTTGAATACGCGCTTTTTACGGATTTTATAGCTTCCGATCTGGATAATATCGGAAAGCGTTTCTATAACGTAAACAATACCCGCAAAAATAAGTATTACCGGAATGTTAAGTCCAAAGGCAAGAGCGCAGATCATTCCTCCAAGGAAAAGTGAACCGGTATCGCCCATAAACACCCTTGCCGGGTAGCAGTTCCAAAGAAAATATCCCGCACAGCCGCCTGCAAGCACCGCCGCCATAAAGCCCATGGAGGTGTGTTCCAGAATCGCTGCCATAACGATAAATCCGCAGGCCGCCACAAAGGTTACGGAAGAACAAAGGCCGTCTATTCCGTCCGTAAGGTTTACCGCGTTGGAAGCGCCAACAATGATGAACACCGCAAGAGGATAATAAAGGAACCCAAGGTCTATCTGGCCGATAAACGGGATTATAAGAGTGGTGGAAAGGGTTCCGGAAAAATGAAGACCCACAAGGAACATTACGGCAAGAAGAATCTGGCCGATAAGCTTTTGTTTTGCGGTAAGGCCTTCGTTCTGTTTGCGGACCACTTTGGTGTAGTCATCAATAAAGCCAAGAAGGCCATAGCCAAGAGCCATTGCAAGGCCGCTGCCGTATTTTATCTTTTCCGTTGCGGAAGCATCCGCGATAAAGAACATAACCGCAATGCTTGCCAAAAGAATGCCCACAATAAACATAATGCCGCCCATGGTGGGTGTGCCTTCTTTGTTTTTATGCCAGCTTGGGCCTATTTCCAGAATACTTTGGCCAAAGTTAAGCTTTCTTAGTGCCGGAATAAGCCAGTGTCCGGAAAGAGCGGTTACTACAAAAGCGATAAACGCACAAATTGCTATCTGCATTTCAGGTCCTCCATTTTGTCAGGTTTCTTCATAAAACATTTCCACAATATCTTCAAAGCGCATTCCGCGGCTGGCCTTAAGCCAGATAATATCCCCGGCAGAAGCGGTTTTTCTTAAAGCATCGGCAAGTTCTTCCTTGCTTTCGTAATGAAAAGCCGTTGTTTTCATTCCGTTTACCCATGCTCCTGCGGCAATAAGTCTTGAAAGTTCTCCGTAACAGAAAAGCATATCGGTATTTTCTGCCGCAAGTTTTCCGATTTCGTAATGCGAACTTTCAGCAACAGAGCCAAGTTCGAGCATATCGCCAAGCACGGCAATTCTTTTGCCGCCCTCTTTTAATTTTTGAGCACCAAGGGTTTTTAAAGCCGCCTTCATAGAATCCGGATTGGCGTTATAGCAGTCTTCCACCACTGTTACGCCACGGCAAATCTGCATTTTCTGGCGCATTCCGGTGTTTTTAAAGCTTGCCAGCGCATCTGCGCATTTCTGCGGTTCTATGCCCGCGGCAACGCCTGCGCCAAAGCCGGCAAGGGCATTGAGCACGTTGTGCGTACCTATGGCAGGGATACGAGCACGGTATTCTCCTTCTTTTGTCACAATAACAAAATCCGTTTCGCCGTCGTGCTCAAAAATTTCTTTTGCGGTGATATCTGCGGAAGTATCCTCAACAGCATAGTATATCACATTATACTCTGGAAGACAAACATCTTTAAGCATATCGTTATCTTTATTAAGAAGCAGAGTGCCGCCTTTTTTAAGGCCCTCCACAATTTCGAACTTTGCTTTTTTTATGTTTTCTCTGGAACCAAGGTTTTCTATATGGCAGGTGCCTATGCAGGTTATAACCGCAATATCCGGCTTTGCCGGAACAGTAAGCTCGCGGATTTCTCCAAGGTTCACCATACCGAATTCCAGCACCATTGCTTCAACGCTTTCGTCAAGTTCCAGAATGGTTTTGGGAACGCCCACTTCGTTATTAAGATTATTTTCTGTTTTAAGGGTCTTATACCTGCTTTTTATAACCGCGGCAATCATTTCTCTGGTGGTGGTTTTGCCTACGGAACCTGTTACCGCCACAACTTTTGGGCTGAATTTGCTGCGGTAAAGCCCCGCAATATCCAAAAAAGCCTGACGGGTGGTTTCCACAAAAAGAAGGTTATCTGTTCCGTAATCTCCTTCTTTTTGCACCACTGCCCAAAGGGCGCCGTTTTCCATGGCAGTTTTTACAAAGGCGTGGCCGTCAAATCTTTCTCCGCAAAGGGCAACAAAAATGCTTCCGGGTTTAACGTCACGGGAATCTGTGCAGATGTTTGTTATATCAATATCCGGAATTTCTTTATTTGTTTTTGCGCCGGTCGCTTCGGCAATCTCTTTAAGTTTTAACGGAAGCAAAGCGTTCATTCCCCTTTCGCTTTATTTTTCCATTTCGTCAATAAAATTTTTTACTATTACTTTTTCATCAAAATATACTGTGCCAAAATCCAGCACCTGATAATCTTCGTGGCCTTTTCCGGCAAGAAGAAGAACGTCGCCGTTTTCGCAGTGTTCCAGCGCCCATTTTATGGCCTTATAACGGTCCGGCTCGTAATAATAGGGAACGCCGCACTTTTCTATTGCCGGAAGAGTATCTTTTGCTATTTCTTCAACAGGTTCGTGCCTTGGGTTATCGCTGGTAAGCACCATAAAATCGGATTTTGCCGCAACGGCGGCAACCATCTTAGGACGTTTGGTTTTATCTCTGTTTCCGGCGCAGCCAAAAAGGGTTATTATTCTGCCTTTTGCGCATTCGCTTATGGAATCCAGCACTTTTTCAAGGGCATCCGGACCGTGGGCAAAATCCCGGATAACGGTAAAATCTCCGGAATGGATAACCTCTACCCTGCCTTTTACTCCGGGGCAGGAATTAAGCCCTTCCACGGCTTCCTCAAAAGAAAGTCCGCAGTTCATGGCGGCGCAGGCCGCAAGCATTGCGTTGGTGGCAGAAAATTTTCCCGGCATGGAAAAATTAACCCGGCCTATAACGCCGCTGCCCACCATTGCAAACCTGCACCCATCGGAACTGTTTTTTACGTCGTGGGCGGTATAATCCGCAGAAACATCGCCGATGGAAACAGTTGCAAAAGGACATTCCAGTTCTTTAACAAGTGCCTTGCCGTAATCGTCATCTATACATACAACCGCTTTTTCACAGTTTTTAAAAAGCTCTTTTTTGGCATCAAAATAATTTTCCATTGTGCCGTGATAATCAAGATGATCCTGAGTAAGGTTTGTGAAAACCGTTGTTTCAAACCGGCAGCCTTCCACCCTTTTCTGATCCAGCGCCTGGGAGGAAACTTCCATAACAACGTATTCACAGCCGGCATTTGCCATTCTGGAAAAAATAACGTGCAGCTCCGCCGCATCCGGCGTGGTGTATTTTGCCGGAAGAGATACATCGCCTATTACGTTCTGAATAGTTCCTATTAACCCGACTTTTTTGCCGGCAGATTCCAGAATATGCTTGATAAGATAAGTTATGGTTGTTTTGCCGTTTGTGCCGGTAACGCCGATAAGCTTCATTTTTTCGGCAGGGCGTCCGTTTATATTGGCGCACATAACGGCGTATGCGGCGCGGCTGTTTGGAACTATTATCTGTTCGGCAATTCCGGTATCTCTTTCTGCCACTATCCAGGCGGCCCCGTTTCTTTTTGCGGCGGCGGCGTATTCGTGACCGTCGATGTTTCCGCCTTTTATGCAGACAAAAACGCTGCCCGGTTCAACTCTTCGGGAATCGCCGGTGACGTCCCTTATTTCTATATCTTTTATTATTCCGGTGTATTCAACGTCCCTTAAAAGTTCGGATAAAAGCAAAGGGATCACCTCCGATAAAACAAATTTATTGATATCAGCCGTTTTCTTCCGGCTCTTCTGTATTGATGGTAAAGGAAACCTCTATTATAGTTCCCGGCATAACTTTTTCTCCGGCAGCAGGGGTCTGGCTGTATGCCACCTGGTCCGTGGCGGATTCGGAAACGCCTATCAGTTTAAGGCGCAGGCCCGCTCCGATTATGGCGTTGTTTACTTCGGTAACGCTCATACCCTCAACGTTGGGAACTTCTATCTCCTTCGGGATAAGGCTTTCGTCTGTATAAAGGGTAATGGTGCCGCCTGCATCAAGCAGGGATTTTGCTTCCGGCGACTGGGCAACAACGGTGGTACCTTCGCCCACAACGGTTACGGAATATCCCTGAATACGCAGGGTGGTCATGGCATCGTGAACAAGCTGGCCGGTAACGTCTTTTACTTTTCCGGTCATGGCTTCAAGCTCCGCTTCCGTATAGTTGGGTTCTATTCCCATATAGGGAAGAATATCCGCAAGCATTGCGCCGACAACAGGTGCCGCAACAACGGAACCATAGGGGTTTTCCATCTGGGCTTCGTCCAGCAGAAGAAGAACAACTATCTGCGGATCATAGGCCGGAGCAACCGCAAGGAAGGAAGAAACGTAATTTTCAACTTCTCCTTCTTCGCTGACTTTATCCAGTTTTTCGGAAGTACCGGTTTTACCGCCGATTTTATATCCGGGAACTGCGGCAGTGCGTCCGGAACCATCGCTTACAACGGTTTCAAGGATCTCTCTTACGGTTTTTGAAGTTTCTTCCGAAATTACCTGGCGCACAAGAGTGGGTTCATATTCTTCCACGATGCTTCCGTCTTCGGAAATTACTTTGGAAACAACATACGGTTTATAAAGATTTCCTCCGTTTACCGCGGCGGAAACCGCAGTTACAAGCTGAATAGGCGTTACCTTAAAGGTCTGGCCGAAGGAACTGGAAGCAAGGTTGATTTCCGTCATTCCGTCGGAATAATAAATACTTGTTGCTTCACCCGGAAGGTCGATTCCGGTTTTTTCGGTAAGGCCGAAGGCTTCGAAGTAGTTTTCAAAATTTTCCACACCCATGCGCAGGCCTATTTCTATAAACGCAGGGTTGCAGGAATTCTGTACCGCATCCGCAAGGGTCTGGTCGCCGTGGCCGCGGTTTTGCCAGCAGGAAATTTTTCTGTCCGCAACGTTGGCATAACCAATGCAGGTAAAATGATCTCCAAGGGTGCTGGTGTTGCTGTCCAAAGCCGCCGCAAGGGTGATTATTTTGAATACGGAACCGGGTTCGTACGGGTCGGAAATGGTTTTGTTTCTCCACATGGCATACTGTGCCTGCAAAGTGGCTTCGCCCTGTTCGTCTTCCGGAAGTTTAAGAATTTCTTCTTTTACGGATTCCGGC
Organism: Oscillospiraceae bacterium; assembly: GCA_015067125.1. Classification (GTDB taxonomy): domain Bacteria; phylum Bacillota; class Clostridia; order Oscillospirales; family Ruminococcaceae; genus UMGS1668. The sequence goes on along the minus strand of SVNB01000005.1, from coordinate 13,460 downwards.
AGAACCGTGTGTGCGTTGGGGTCAAAATCGCCTTTTGTTGCCATTGCAAGAATGGCGCCGGTATTTACGTCCATAACAATGCAGGCGCCGCGTTCGCGCACAGAATGTTCCTTTACGGCAAGTTCCAGGTGCTTTTCAACAAAATACTGAATGCCCTCATCAAGGGTGGTCTGGATGCTGTTGCCGTCTTCGGAAGAATAAAGTTCATCGTGCTCAAAAGGCATATCCTGTCCCCAGGAATCCTTTGCGGAAACAAGTTTTCCGGCAGTGCCGCTTAAAATTCCGTTATAGAAAGATTCCAGACCGTATGCGCCGATGTTTTCATCGTTAACAAAGCCTATTACGGTGGAAGCAAAATTTTCATAAGGATATTTGCGCGAAACGTCCTCTTGCAGATAAATCGCCTTTATGCCGTTGTTGCTTGCAAAGGCGGTGACTTCTTCCGCAAGGTCCTTGCCTATTCTGGTTTTTATTACCTGATAGTAGTTGTTTCTTTCGCATTTTTCTCTTATGTAGTCCTGGTTTGTGCCAAGAATTTCCGAAAGGCCGGAGATTATAAGAGCTTTTTCGTTTTCGTTTTTAATTTCCTTTGGAGAAACGCATACCGTCCATGCGGTGGTACTCATGGCAAGCTTGTTGCCGTTGCGGTCATATATGGAACCGCGGTTTGCAGCTATGGTTGTTACTTTAAGCTGGTTTTCCGCCGCCTGACGCTGGTACTCTTCGGAATCCAGAATCATAAGCTGAAAAAGCCTTGCAAAAAGTATTGAAAAACCCACAAAGCAAACGGCAATGCAGGCCAGAAGTATTCTTGTTTTTATAACAGCGCTTGGTGATTTACTCATTTTTCCGCACTATTTTCTCCTTTCACCAAGTTTTTGCCCTTTTTCGGGCATATCCCCAATTATGAAGACAGCGCCGCTATTCCTCAAACGCAGCGGCGCTACTTCTTTATATTATTAACTCAAAAGGGCAGGTATTCCAAAATAAATTCAACAAATCTGTTCCAGTATTGCTGCACAAGATATTTTCCTCCGGTGTGGGCAACGGATATTTCGTCCATACCCGTAAGGTTAACGTATTCCACCTGGCTGGAATCTATTTTTGCAAGGCCAAGTTCATTTTCGGCGGCTTCTTCCAAAGTTTTTATGGAGGTGCTGGCTTCCAGCTCGCCCTGAAGTCTTATATATTCTGTATTCAGATCCGCTATCTGGTTTTCATAAAATCCAACCTCGTTGGTAAGTTCTGTAAGAACCACCTGGCTGTAAATCATCGCTATGCAAACAGCAATCACCACCGCGGCACCAAGAATAATTCTTACCGGTGCCACGGTTTTTTCTGCACGGCGGTTTTTTATAAGCCGCAGCGAACGCGTACGCAGTTCCTTATCGTGTTCAACGGCTGTTTTTGCGGCAAAATTTTCAAGATTATAATTATTACTTGCATCAAATATAATCTCTGCCTGCAAAACGTTTCCCTCCTCAAATTTTTCATTCCTCAAACTCAAAGTTTTTCTATTACACGCAATTTTGCGCTTCTGCTTCTGTGGTTATATTCAAGCTCTTCTTTGGAAGGCTCGATGGGTTTTCTTGTAGTAAGTTTTCCCCGCGGGGTCTTTCCGCATACGCAAACCGGAAATTCCGGCGGACAGGTGCAGCCTTTTGTATATTCCGCAAAGGCGCGTTTGACCATTCTGTCCTCTAACGAATGGAAGGTGATTATCGCAAATCTTCCGCCGGGAGCAAGCCTTTCGAACACTCTGTCCAAAGCCTCCGCAAGACGGTCAAGTTCACCATTTGTGGCGATCCTCAGAGCCTGAAAAGTCTGGCGCGCGGGGTGTCCGCCGCCCCTTCTGGCGGCTGCTGGGTATGCGTTTTTAACAATTTCCGCAAGCTCGGTGGTGGTTTCTATGGGTTTTACCGCTCTGGCATCAACTATGGCGTTTACAATTCTTGGAGTGAATTTTTCTTCTCCGTAATCATAAAGAATTTTTGCAAGCTGCGCGCCGGAAGCATTGTTTACAATATCATAGGCAGAAGTTCCCTCCTGGCTCATACGCATATCAAGAGGCGCTTCGTTATGATAACTGAAGCCTCTTTCCGCCGCATCAAGCTGGTGGGAGCTTACGCCGAGGTCAAGCAGGACTCCATCTGCCTTTTCTATTCCAAGTCTGTCGAGAACTGCGGGTATCTCTGCAAAGTCGGAACGAATAACCTCGGCGCAAGGGTATTTTGCGAGCCGTTCGGTCGCGGTTTTTATTGCATCCGGGTCTTTATCAAGGGCGATAAGTCTTCCGGTTGTAAGGCGTTTTGCAATTTCGGAGGAATGTCCGGCTCCGCCCGCGGTGCCGTCTATATAAATTCCGTCCGGTTTTATATCAAGCTGTTCAATGCATTCATCAAGCATTACGGAAATATGTTTAAATTCAAGTTCGCTCATATTCCGCACCTCAGAATCCAAGTTCGTCCATCGCGGCGGCAATATCGTCGGAACTCATTCCGGAATTAAGCTCGAACCAGGTATCTCTGTCCCAAAGTTCAACATGATCGGAAGCACCGATAACCGCAATGTCTTTTGTAATTTTTGCGAACGCGCGAAGAGTGGGACTTACAAGCACCCTGCCCTGTTTATCGGGGTTTACGATGGTTGCGGCAGAAAACATAAAGCGTTTAAGATCCCTTGCCTTTGCCTGTGGAAGGCCCGCAACTTTTTCGCTTATAAATTCCCATTTTTCCATGGAATAGGCGGAAAGACAGCCATCAAGACCTTTTGTAAGAACAAACTGTTCGCCAAGTTCTTCTCTTAACTTTGCCGGAAAATTAACGCGGCCTTTTTCGTCAAGGCTGTGATAAAATTCGCCGATGAACATTGTCTTCCCTCCCCTTCTGTTTTTTTGATGAATTTTAGAAAAGTTTAGCCACCTTTACCCACAATTCACCACTTCAAGAATATTATACCGCAAAATACAGAAAATGCAATAGTATTTTTAAAAATTTACAAATTAATTTTTTGGCATATTTATGCGAAAAAACGGCTTTTTCCATGCATTGTGGAAGAAAATGGAGAGATTTTTTAAATAAAAACAAAAACAGACTTTTTTGTGCAAAAAAGTCTGTTTTTGGGGGTTGTTTTTATATTTTTGTGGTAAGCTGTTGGGATTTTCAGCTTATAAAAAAGCGCCGCTTGTGCGGCGCCTTTTGGGTTATTTCTGTGTCTGCTGCGCGGTCTGTGCCTTTTGCTGCTGCTGACGGAAAGAAGCTCTGGTGCCTTTTACTTCGTTAAGAGAAGCGGCAAGGGTTTCTTCGGTATTTTTAAGAATTCCGTCAACAAAATCCTTTGCGGACTGGCGCATTTCGCGGCTTTGCTGCTGTGCCTGCTGAGTGATTTCGGCAGCTTTGTTTTTGCTCTGGCGAACAATTTCTTCTTCGTCAACAAGAGCGGCCGCGCGTTTTTCCGCACGGGCAATGATGGCTTCCGCCTCTTTTTTTGCTTCCTCCACAATGGCGGTACGGTCCGCTACGATGGACTGGGCCTGTCTGATTTCGGTAGGCAGATTAAGGCGAACATCATCAAGAAGTTCGCGCACTTTGTCCGCATCAACAACGCAGCGTCCGCCGGTAAGCGGAAGGGACCAGGAACGGTCGATAAGTTCGTCAAGCTGATCAAGAATCTCTTCGATAGGCATAATTTTATGTCCTCCCCTGTTTATTTAAGTCTTTTTTCAATTTCCTCAACAATAGCCTTTGGAACAAAATCCGAAACATCTCCGCCAAAAGTCGCTATCTGACGGATAAGGCTGGAACTGACGTACATATTCTGCGGATCAGCGGTGATAAAAACCGTTTCCGCATTGGGCGCAAGGCTTCTGTTGGCAAGAGCCATCTGGAATTCATACTCAAAATCCGAAGAGGAGCGAATTCCTTTAACAATGGCGCAGATGCCGTTATCCTTTACGTAATCTGCCAGAAGTCCGCTGAAAAAGTCAACTTTTATTCCGGGAATATTTTCCGTTGCTTTTTCAATAAGGGCGCATCTTTCTTCCGGAGAAAAAACGCATTTTTTATCCGGATTTGTAACAACAAGAACGGTCACTTCGTCAAAAAGCTCCGCCGCTCTTTTAATAATATCCACGTGCCCATTGGTGATGGGATCAAAACTGCCCGGGCAGACTGCTTTTTTCATCTGTCAATCCTCGCCGCATTTATACATCAGCACTTTTGTGCTGCCATAGCGGTATTCCTTTGCTTTAACAAGTTTTCCGATCTCTTCGGGAAGATCAATATTTTTTGCGGTTTCGCAAAGCACCACGCCGCCCGGACGCATAACTTTGGAAAGCGCCGGAATCACCACCGGAAGCTGTTCCGCCGCATAGGGCGGATCCAGAAAAGCGATATCAAATCTTTCAAACGCACTGGAAAGATACATCAGCGCATCGCCGGTTTTAAGCTTTGCTATATCGGTAAAACCGCAGTTTTTAAGGTTATCCGTTATGCACTTTTGGGCAACTTTTGCGCTGTCCACAAACACACAGGATCTTGCGCCGCGCGAAAGAGCTTCGATTCCCAGCTGGCCGCTGCCCGCAAACAAATCAAGCACGTCAGCGCCTTCTATAAGAAACTGAATGGAAGAAAAAATGCCCTCTTTAACTTTTTCTCCGGTGGGGCGGGTAACTTCCCTTCCCTCCGGTGTTACAAGGCGTTTTCCCTTCGCAGATCCGGTAATAACTCTCATAAATTACCTCCGTTACAAGATAGTTATATTATCCTATTTTTTGATTTAAATGTCAATGTTATTCTTCGTCTGCAAGAAAGTCTTTAAGGGCCTTTGCCGCCGCCGCGGTCATTCCCGGAGCGGAAGCAAGTTCTTCTTCGCTTGCGGCTTTTATGGCCTTCATGGTCTTAAAATGCTTCATCAGTGCTGCGGCGCGTTTTGGGCCTATGCCTTCCGCTTTTGTTATCAGCATTTCAAAATTTGTTTTGGCGTGCTTCTGGCGGCTGTAACCGATGGTAAAGCGGTGAACTTCGTCCTGCACGGCGGTTACAAAATTAAATACCTCTTTTACCGGAGAAATAGCTATTTCTCCGCCGTTTTTCGCGATTGCCCTGGTTCTGTGGCGGTCATCTTTTACCATGCCGAAAAGCGGCACGGTTATGCCCATTCTGTCAAAAAGCTCCTGCACCGCCGCAACGTGGCCTTTGCCGCCGTCCAAAAGAATCAGATCGGGCAGGCGGCCAAAGCCCGTACCTTTTTCCCGCTCCTCAAAATAATGATTAAAACGGCGTTCCAGCATTTCGCGCATACAGGCATAGTCATCCGGCGCAACGGCGGTTTTTATGGAAAACTTTTTATAATCGCTTTTCTTCGGCCGGGCGTTTTCGTAGACCACCATGCCGCCTACCACCGTTTCTGCCCCGAAGTTGGAAATATCGTAAGCTTCTATAACTTCCGGAGCTTTCTCCATTCCCAACAGGCGGCCCAGTTCGTCAAGAACAGCCACTTCTTTGCTTGTGCGGAATTTTTCGTGAGAAAGCTTTTCCGCGGCGTTGTTATAGGCCATATCCGTGACCTGTTTGCGTTCGCCTTTTTGCGGAACGGTTATGGAAACTTTTCTTCCGGCTTTTTCCGAAAGCCACCTTTCCAGAAGTTCCGTATCCTCGCATTTTTCGTGCAGGGCGATTTCTTTGGGAATATCCGTTCTTTCTGCGTAAAAGCTCTGTAAAAATTCCGTTATAAAAGCAGGTTCCGTGCCAAAATCTTTAAGAATATATTCTTCTTTATCAACAAGCCTTCCGCCCCGGAAGCTGAGCACAACAGCACAGCAGTTTTCGCCGCTTTTGGCAACGGCAACAACGTCCTGCTCCTTCACCTTGGAAAAGACCACTTTCTGGCGGCTTGCAATACCCTCTATGGCTTTTATTCTGTCGCGCAGGGCTGCAGCACGTTCAAACTCCTCCGCCTCCGCCGCGGCAAACATTCGCTCCGTAAGCTTTTCTACAGAAGCTGTGCTGCCGCCTTTGATGAATTCTATGGCTTCTTCCAGAGTTTCGTTGTAGTCCTGTTCAGAAATTTTTCCACGGCAAACGCCCATACAGTTTTTGATATAGTAATTAAGGCACGGTCTTGCCTTTCCGAATTCCTGAGGAAATTTTCTGCTGCAGGTTGGCAGCATAAAGGCCTTGTTTGCTTCCGCCACGGTCTGGCGCACAACATAGGAACTGATATACGGGCCAAGATATTCCGCTCCGTCATCATTTTTCTGCAAAACGCCCGAAAGGCGGCTGTACGGTCCCGGAGAAATCCGAACATAGCTGTATCCTTTATCGTCTTTAAGCAGAATATTATATTTTGGCGAATACTGTTTTATCAGGCTGCATTCAAGAATAAGCGCTTCGAATTCGCTGTCTGTTACGATGTATTCAAAATCGTGGACGTGTTCCACCATTTTATAAACTTTGGGAAGGTGCTTTTCCACGTTGCGGAAATAGCTTGTTACGCGGTTTTTAAGCTTTTTTGCCTTGCCGACGTAAATTACCTTTCCGCTTTTGTCGTGCATAATATAGACGCCGGGTTCCATCGGAAGACTAAGCGTTTTTTCGTGCAGATACGGCAATCTTGGGTTATCCAATTTTTCCGGCCTCCTTTCAATAAAAGCTCCTCGGAGGAGGAGCTGTCTGCGAAGCAGACTGAGGAGGGATAATCTCCAACAAATCTCTGTCTGCGCTCCGCGTTCTTAAAGAATCCCTCTTCCGTCATTTCCTTCGGAAATGATACCTTCCCCTCTGGAAAGGCTTTTCTCTATTATAACAAAAAGCGCCGCAAATATCATCATCTGCGGCGCAAAATTTTGATTTTATTTATCAGTCTGCAAAACCGGATTCCACAAGTTTTACAAGAGAGTTTACTGCTTCTTCCTCATCAACGCCATCTGCAATGATGGTGATTTCGGTTCCGCCTACGATACCGAGGGAAAGAACACCAAGAAGGCTTTTTGCGTTTACTCTTCTTTCGTCTTTTTCAACCCAGATAGAGGATTTGAATTCGTTGGATTTCTGAATAAAGAATGTTGCGGGGCGAGCATGAAGGCCAACCTGGTTCTGAACTTTAACAGCATTAGAATACATATAATAAATCTCCTCAATAACAAATTTAATTGTTGCTATAATTATAACAGTTTATTTTTTCCAATTCAATCAAATAGGTTATTTTCTATAAAATTTCCATAACTCGGTGGAAATTATTCAGTTTATTTGTCGAAAATCACCACAAGTTTTCCACCATATTAAGCAGATTATACATCACCGGAATAAGCATTGCCGGAAGAAGATTTGCCGTTTTGATTTTTTGCCCCGCAATAAAGTTTATGCCGATGCACATGATTATGGCATAACCCACCATAGAAAACTGCGTCATCATATCCGGAAATTCCTCTATCACAGGCTTTATGTATGAAGCAAAAAGAGAAATTATTCCCTGATATGCAAAAAGCGGAACGCAGGCAAAAACAACGCCGATTCCCATGGCAGAAGCAAGCACCATTGCGGTGATAAAATCCAGCGTGCTTTTTACAAAAAGAACGCTGCTGTCGCCGGAAAGTCCATCGTTCACCGCGCCGATAATGCTCATGGAACCCACACAGAAAATGATAAACGCAGAAACAAAACCTTTGGAAAATCCATCGGATTTAACGCGTTTTTCCACCCATGCGCCAAGGCCGTTAAGGTGATCGTCGATTTTAAGTATCTCTCCGATAAACGCGCCCAGCGCAAGGCTGATAAGCAGCACAAGTCCGCCGTTTTCAACTATTTTTCCGTTTTCGCCCACGGAAAGCATGTTGGTCAGCACGCCGTTCATGCCGATTACAAGGACGGCAACGCCCTCTGCCTTCATCACGTTATCCATAATTTCGCTTTTTATGCCTTTTTTTAAAAGCATTCCAAGAAGTCCGCCGACAATAACCGTAATTACGTTAACTATTGTTCCCAGCATGGTCAGTCCTCTTTTTTCAGCATATCCGGGCGTTTTTCCATTGTGCGTTTTACCGCCTGCTCGTGGCGCCAATCGGATATAAGTTTGTGGTTGCCCGAAAGCAGCACCTGCGGCACTTCTTTGCCATGCCACACCTGCGGGCGGGTATATTGGGGATATTCCAGCAGACCGGAAAAATGGCTTTCGTCCTCAAAGCACACGTCTTCGGAAAGAACTCCGTCGCAAAGTCTGCCCACCGCATCCGCAAGCACAAGTGCGCCAAGCTCTCCGCCGGTGATTACAAAATCGCCTATGGATATTTCTTTATCCACAATTTCTTCTATAATTCGCTCATCAACGCCCTCGTAATGTCCGCAGATGATGAACAGATGCTCGTAATTTTCCGCAAAATCCACTGCCATCTTCTGGTTGAGCACCGCGCCCTGGGGCGACATATAAATAACAAAGGGTTTTGAGCACGCTTCTTCGCAAACGTGCTCGTAGCATTTATAAATAGGATCAGCCTGCATAAGCATACCGTTTCCGCCGCCGTAAGGGGCAGCATCCACCCTTTGGTGTTTATCTTCGGAAAAATCACGGATATTATGGCAATAAATTTCTATAAAACCGGCCTTTCTGGCTCTTCCGATAATGCTAGTTGCGAGCACCGCTTCGCACATTTCCGGAAAAAGCGTTGCGATATCAATTCTCATCGTCAAAAAGTCCTTTCATCGGGGTGATTTCAAGAATGCCTCCGTCGATATCAACTTTGTTTATAACCTGCGGAATCGCCGGGATCCAGGTTTCCTTACTGTCCTCTCCACGCACACAATAAATATCGTTTGCACCGGTGGAAGCAACGTCGGAAATTTCACCGTATTCCCTGCCTTCAGCATCCGTAACTTTAAGTCCTATAATATCCTGGATAAAGTAATCTCCCTCTTTCATGGGAATATCGTTACGGTTCATATAAAGGATTTTACCGATGTATTTTCTGGCTTCTTCCGGAGTATCTATTCCTTTAAGCTTTACAAGATAAACGTTTTTGTGCGGTTTTGCGTAAATAACACGGTATTCCTGCTCGCCAGCCGGATCCATATACATTCTTGCGCTGCGTTCAATATCGCCCGGATCACACCAGGGATAAAGGCGCATATCTCCGCGCAGGCCGTGAACAGCAACGATTTCTCCCACTTCAAGAAATTGTTTTTTCATATAAAAACCTCGCATATTCCATAATTCCCCCGTCAAATAGCTTTGACGAGGGAATATGTTTAAAAATTATTCAATCGTGACAGCAACTTTCTTGCCGGCACGGTTTGCGGCTGTGCGCATAAGGGTGCGGATGGCACGGGCAATTTTGCCCTGGCGGCCGATAACTCTGCCCATATCGGAAGCGGAAACGTGAAGATGATACACAACGGTGCCTTCTTCATCCGGTTCATCAACAGTTACAGAAACTGCATCCTTATCTTCAACAAGACCGCGTGCGATCACAGCAAGCAGTTCTTCCATGTTGGTACCCTCCGGCATTAAAGAACGCCTTCGATTTTAAGAAGTGCTTTAACGGTATCGGTGGGCTGTGCGCCGGAAGCGATCCATTTTTCTACTTTTTCTTTGTCAACTTTGATTACGGAAGGTTCTTTGGTAGGATCATAGTAGCCAACTTCTTCGATGAAACGGCCATCTCTGGGATAACGGGAATCTGCTACTACGATTCTGTAAAAGGGAGCTTTTTTAGCGCCCATACGGCGCAGTCTGATTTTAACGGACATGGTTTTTTCCTCCTATGGTTAAATAAAATTTAAAACTTGTTTATCATTTGGCATATAGCCTAAAGACCTTTAATCAAAAAGGCATTCCGCTGCCAAAACCGCCGCCCTGATTTTCCATCTGGCTGAGCATCTGGCGCATTTTTCTGCCCTGTTTTCCGTTGCCGGAAAGCTGCTTCATCATCTTCTGCATCTGTTCGAACTGTTTAAGCAGGCGGTTTATGTCAGAAACCTCTGTTCCGGAACCTGCCGCAATTCTCTTTTTGCGCTTAGCATCGATGATGGAGGGTTTTGCCCTCTCTTTTTTTGTCATGGAATTGATGATAGCCTCGGTTCTGCGAAGCTGTTTTTCGCCCTGGGCTTCCTCTTCATCAGAAAGTTTTTTCTTCGCTCCGGGAATCATGGAAACTATGGAGCTGAGAGAACCCATTTTTTTAACCTGCTTCATCTGTTCAAGCAAATCGTTGAGGTCGAAAGTGTTTTCGCCCATTTTTCTGGCCATTTCTTCGGCCTTTTTGGCGTCCATCTGTTCCTCTGCTCTTTCGATAAGAGTGAGAACGTCGCCCATGCCAAGAATTCTGGAAGCCATACGGTCCGGGTGAAAAGCTTCGAGGTCGGTAAGTTTTTCGCCTGTACCAATGAATTTTATCGGAGCGCCGGTAACTGCCCTTACAGAAAGAGCTGCACCGCCGCGGGTATCGCCATCCAGCTTGGTAAGGATGGTACCGGTAATGCCAAGCTTTTCGTTAAAAGCCTGTGCAACGTTTACCGCATCCTGACCGGTCATAGAATCGATTACAAGCAGGATTTCTTCGGGTTTAAACTCCTCTTTAAGTCCAAGAAGCTCATCCATAAGCTCCGTATCCACATGAAGACGACCCGCCGTATCCAAAATTACGATATCGTTGCCGTAATCTTTTGCGTGCGCAACCGCTTTTTTTGCGATGGTAAGCGGTTCTATCTGTCCCATTTCGAAAACCGGAACATCTATCTGGCTTCCTACGACCTTTAACTGATCGATTGCCGCAGGACGGTAAACGTCGCAGGCAACAAGAAGCGGTCTTCTGCCCATTTTTTTGAAGTGGAGGGCAAGTTTTCCGGAATGGGTGGTCTTACCGGAACCCTGAAGACCAACCATCATAATAATGGTCGGAATTTTGGAAGAAAACTGAATCCTTGCGTTGGATTCTCCCATAAGGGCGGTAAGTTCTTCGTTAACTATTTTAATAACGTGCTGTGCGGGAGTAAGGCTCTCCAGAACCTCTGCGCCGACAGCTCTTTCGCTTACCTTTGCGACAAAATCCTTTGCAACCTTATAGTTTACGTCCGCCTCTAAAAGAGCAAGACGAACTTCGCGCATGGCGGTTTTAACGTCGCTTTCGGTAAGTTTGCCTTTGTTTCTAAGCTTTTTAAAAACAGCGGAAAGCTTATCGGATAATCCTTCAAATGCCATATTATTTCTCCGTTAATCGTTAAGATGCCCTGCAACTTCCACGATCTTCATGGTGTGCTGGGTTATTTCACGGATCGTTGCTCCGCGGATGCTGTCGTCCTCGATGGCGTGGGCTTCGCTTATGATGGTATCAAGTCCGCGCTGAATTTCGCGGAATCTTTTTGCAAGGCCAAGCTTATCTTCCATATCCAGAAGAGTTGCTTCCGCCCTTTTAATGGAATCGCGAACGCCCTGCCTTGTTATGCCCAGATGTTCGGAAATTTCTGCAAGGGAAAGGTCATCGTTATAATAATAATCGATAACATCCTGCTGTTTTTCGGTAAGAATCTCTCCGTAAAAATCGAACAGAAGAGAAATATTCATATCCTTCGGCATGGTGTTCACCTCCTTTTTTGTAAAGCTTTTTGCTTTACAACTACCATATTATTATAAAGGAAAAACGCCCATGTGTCAAGCACTTTTGGGCGTTTTTTATAATTTTTTCTATGAAAATTTAGGCATTATTCAAGCCCATAGGCCTTTGCAAAGTTATCATAAAGAATCATTCTGTTCTGCTCTTCAGAAAGTCCCAGGGAGAAAAACAGTTCCAGTTCTTCTTTATGGTCCCACATAGGAAAATCCGTTCCCCAAAAGAAGTTTTCTATTCCATAGCGGTCAAAAAATTTAAAAATCAGCTCTTTGCTCATAAAATGCATGGAACTTGAAATATCAAAATAAAGCGTTCCGGGTTTATAAACTTCCAAAGCGGATTCCCACCTGCGGTATCCGCCAAAATGCGCGCCGATAAGTTTAAGACCGGGCACTTCATCGATTACCTTGGCCATTCGTTCCGGCTGGGAATATTCGTATCTGTCATCGCCAAGATGAACTATAAGCCACATTCCGCCGTCACGAATTGCTCTGAACATGGGCAGCGCATTTTCGTCATCAATATAAAATTTCTGAAAATCCGGATGCAGTTTTACCCCGGTAAGGCCAAGGGATTTCATTCTTTCTATTTCCCCTGCGCAGTCCTCATAATCCGGATGCAAAGTGCCGAACCCAATAAATTCCGGATGTTTTTCGCATTCTGCCGCAATAAAATTATTGATTATCTGCACCTGTGCCGAAGTTGTTGCAGCCGAACAGACCACAAATTTTTCAATTCCTGCCCTCTTCCCTGCCTCAACAAGTTCGCTTCCGGTTCCAAGGTGCTGCATATCAATATCGTAAAAATCACCGATGGCATCCGTTGCCTTGCTTACTATTTTTTCAGGATAAATGTGGTTATGCACGTCGATTATTCTGTAATCGGGCATTTTTTCGCCTCATTTCATCAAAAATCTATGTTTATTTTAGCACAAAAGGAATTTTATAACAACCGAAAAGCAAAATTTAAGCACAAAAAAACACCGCCGAAGCGGTGCTTTTTAAAATCAATAATTAAATTACTGATTTGCCCAGTCTGCAGGGTAAGTTACGTAGATGAATCTTACGTAATCGGGAGTAGAGAAATGAATGCTGGTGCCTTTGGGAATGTAGGTCATGTCGCCTGCGTGTGCAGTAACATTGCCAGCTTCGGATTTGAGAACGATGGTACCGTCGATGATGTACTCAACTTCATCGTAGTTAAGAGTCCAAGGGAACTCTGCTCCGGCTTTCATTTCCATAACGCCTGCTCCAAGGCGAGGAGACTCTTCAAGAGAGAGAACGTCGGTTGCGAAAGTCTTATCCTGTGCATCTCCGATTTCGAAGGGGAAAGGTTCGCATTCAACAGTAGCAGTCTTGATGCTCATCATGCCGTTGGAAAGTACGTTTCTTTCGAAAGGTACAGCGTCTTCTTCTTTCATATTTGCGCAGACTTTGGCGACAATCTCCTTAATCAGTTCTTCACTGATATTCATGATATGCGCCTCCTTCTGTATAAGAATTAGAGCTCGCAAGGAGCTTTGTTAATACTTTTAAGAGGAGCGCCTATCGCGGCAATAGGCGCTCCCAAAAGGTAGCTCAATAGATAACTAATTTATACTGTAATTAATTATTTGTCAGAGCCGGGGATTTTTGCGAGAAGTGCAGGAGCCATGAACTGGCCGAGAACTACTGCAAGGATACCAGCAACAAGTTTACCAACGATCATCGGGCCGATCATTTCTGCGTTGTTACCTGCGCAGAAGCCGAGGTGGTCGCCGAATACGAATGCTGCGGATACTGCGAATGCGCAGTTGAGGAGTTTTGCTTTCGGGTTCATGTCTTTGAGGATGTTGAACATTGCGATGTTGTTAGCAAGGGTT
>SVNB01000125.1 GCA_015067125.1 Oscillospiraceae bacterium | reverse complement strand
CACAGCAGTTATCGAAGTTATATTCGCAGGATATAAGGTGTTTCATAGGTTTTACCACCAAAAATAAATGTTATGGAAGTAATGTAAGCGTGGGTTTTGTGTGGTATCTTTAACTATGGGAAATCTCCGTTTCCCATTTTGAAACGGTTTTATCAGAAACGGAAATAATTTCGCCAAGCTGCTTTTGGGTAAGGTTTTTGTTTTCCCGAAGTTCCTTTATTGTTCGCCCTTTTATATACGGCATAAAAATCAGCTCCTTTTCTGATTTTAAGGTTAACACGAAAAGATGAAAGCATCAACCTTCTTAAAGTAGAATCGGATTGTTTTTTGGAAAAACAAAGCAAAATCCTCTTTTTTTGAAATATAACGCCGGTTGCGGGCATAATTTTATAAAAAACTATTGCAAAAACGGCAAAAATACTTTATTATTGATTATGTAAAAAATGCGCTATTGCGCTTTATTTTAGGAGGTTTAACTTATGGTTTCTGCAGGCGATTTCAGAAACGGTGTTACTTTTGACGACAACGGTGATGTTTATCAGATCATCGAATTTCAGCACGTAAAACCCGGCAAAGGCGCAGCTTTTGTTCGTACCAAAATCAGAAACGTCATTACCGGCGCAGTAGTAGAGCGCACTTTCAACCCCACCGATAAATTCCCCACCGCATTTATCGAAAGAAAAGAAATGAGCTACAGCTATACCGACGGCGACCTTTATTATTTTATGGATCCCGATACCTACGAGCTTATCCCGATCGAAGAAAGCCTTCTTGGCGATTCCTTCAAATTCTGCAAAGAAGAAGACGTATGCCGTATCCTTTCTTATAAAGGCAAAGTATTCGGCCTCGAAGCTCCCAACTTCGTAACCCTCGAAGTAACCGAAACCGAACCCGGTGTTAAAGGCGATACCGCAACCAACGTTACCAAACCCGCAACCGTTGAAACCGGCGCAAACGTAAAAGTTCCGCTCTTCATCAACGAAGGCGACAAAATCCAGATCGACACCAGAACCGGCGAATATATCGGCAGAGCATAATTAGCAAACAAACAAAAACAACCGCCATATTGGCAAAGGAGAAAAATCATGACTATTGCTGAAAAAGTTGCACATCTTAAAGGACTTATGGAAGGCCTTAACTGCGATGACAAAGTTCTTAACGCTATCGCAGATATCCTCGAAGATCTTGCATACGACGTAGAAGACGTTCAGGACGCTCTTGCAGAAGTAGGCGAACAGGTCGAACTTATCGACGAAGACCTCGAAGCTCTTGAAAACGATTATTATGAATTCGATGACGACTGCGACTGCGATTGCTGCTGCGACGATGACGATTGTGACTGCGACTGCTGCTGCGACGAAGACGATCTTTACGAAGTAGAATGCCCCGCATGCGGCGAAGTTATCTGCATCGATGGCTGCATTGTTGACGAAGGCGAAATGGATTGCCCCAACTGCGGAGAGCATCTTGAATTCGATATGGACGAAGAAGAGGAAGACGAAGAATAATTTTTTCACTTTTCCAAAAGGTAATAGGCGCACTGCGCTTATTTATAAATTAAATAGTTTCGGGGCAGGGTGAGATTCCCTACCGGCGGTGAAGCGGTTTTATCCGATAAGTCCGAGAGCCTTTTTTGGCAAGAACGGGTCAGAATCCCGTACCGACGGTGTGCGCATTTATGCGTCAAGTCCGGATGGCGAAACTGCGTAAAGAATTTTTGCTCCGTACAAAATTTTGTGCGGAGCATTTCTTTTTGCGATTTTGCCTTTCTTTTAAGAAACTGTTCACACTATTTTCAAAAAGAAGGGGTATTATTATGAAAAACATGAACACAAAAAAACTCACAACTCTTGGTGTACTGGCGGCCTGCTCCATCGTTTTGGTGGCGTTTATTCACTTCCCGATTTTTCCGGCAGTATCATTCCTTGAATACGACCCGGCGGATATTCCGATACTTATAGGAACCTTCCTTTTCGGACCGGTATGGGGCGTTGTTCTTACGGTGCTTGTTTCTGTAATTCAGGGAATGACGGTAAGCGCGCAAAGCGGCGTATATGGCATTGTTATGCACGTTATTGCAACCAGCGCCTTTGCGCTTGTGGCAGGTACAATTTATAAACATAAAAAGACCAAAAAGGGCGCGCTTATTGCCATTCTTTGCGGAATTGCCGCAATGGTAATTGTAATGTATCCGGCAAACCTTGCCCTTACCCCAATTTATCTTAACGCCATGGCGGGTATGGAACTTGAAGCCGCAAAAGGAATGGTAAACAGCCTTATGCCTTTTATTCTTCTTTTCAACCTTACCAAGGCGGGCATCAACGGAATTGTGACCTATCTTATTTATAAACGCATACACAAGCTTCTCGGCAAGCTTAACCTTGCGTAAAAAGGCGGTGATATTTTGAAAATCGACCCAAGCTGGCCCTCGCTTTCATCAGAAGAAGCAAAACGCCTTGCCGCGGAAGGCAAGGCCAATGTTTCGCCTTCTTCCGCTTCCAAAAGCGTAAAGCAGATATGGCTTTCTAACCTGTTTACGTTCTATAATATGCTCAATCTGGTGCTCGCGGCGCTTGTTATCACCACGGGCAGCTACCGCAATATGCTTTTTCTGGGTATAGTTATATCCAACTTCTTTATAGGAACCATACAGGAACTTCGGGCCAAAAAAACGGTCGATAGTCTTTCCGTGCTCACGGCACCGACTGCAAGGGTCATCCGTGACGGCAAAGAGATAATTCTGCCCTGCAAAGAACTTGTTCTGGGCGACGTGGTGCTCGTGGGAGCGGGCGACCAGATAACCGCGGACGGAACCGTGCTCGGCGGCGAAGCAAGATTTAACGAAAGTCTGATAACCGGCGAAAGTGACGCCGTATTAAAGTCTTCCGGAGATAAACTCTTCTCCGGAAGCTTTGTAATAAGCGGGGAATGTGCCGTTGTTTTAACCGCGGTGGGCGCAGAAAGTTATGCGGAACGCCTTACAGCAGAGGCGAAGAAGCTTAAAACCGCAAAGTCCGTGCTCAAAACCACCATGACGAACATAATAAAGACCGTAACGGTGTTCATCGTGCCCATGGGCGTGCTCACGTTTATAAATCATTATTCCGGCCAGGGGCTTTCCTACGCGGATTCCATGATACCTACTGTGGCGGCCATGGTGGGAATGATTCCGGACGGACTTTATCTGCTCACCAGCATGAGCTTTGCGGTGGGCGTTGTGCGGCTTGCGCAAAAACGCACCCTTACCCAGCAGCTTTATTCTTTGGAATCCCTTGCCAGGGCGGACGTTCTCTGCCTTGATAAAACCGGCACCATAACCAGCGGAAATATGAAAATCAAAGGTACCTTAAGCTTTGAAGGCGACGACATAGGTGCCATTGCGGCAGAAATTTATTCCGCCGTGCCGGCGGATAATACCACCGCCAAAGCCATAGTTGATGCCTTCGGCGCAAGAAACCCAATAGAAAAATCCGCACTGCACACTTTGCCGTTTTCTTCCGCACTTAAATACGTTGCGGCGGATTTTTGCGAAGAAGGCTGCTTTATGCTTGGAGCGCCGGAATTTGTTATGGGTGCGGAATTTGCGGATACACGTAAAAAAGCCGGCGAATATTCTGCCGACGGTACCCGTGTTCTTGCCCTTTGCAGGGGAAAATTTGACGGAAAATTATACAAAGCGGAAAAACCGCTTGGTTTTATACTTATAGAAGACGAAATACGTCAAAACGTTAAGGAAACTTTTGAATATTTCCGCAAAAACGACGTTGCAATAAAAGTGATAAGCGGCGATAATCCTGCGGCAGTTTCGGCCATCGCAAAAAAGGCGGGAGTTACCGGAGCGGAAAATTTTGCGGATGCTTCTGTTATGACAGATGAAGAGCTTGCAGCCGCAGCGGAAAAAACGGTGGTTTTCGGAAGAGTGAACCCGGAACAGAAACGGGTTATAATCAAAGCTTTGCAAAAAGCGGGCCACACCGTTGCCATGACCGGCGACGGC
>SVNB01000124.1 GCA_015067125.1 Oscillospiraceae bacterium | reverse complement strand
CGTCGAGTACATTATAACGCAACAAATCCTGCAAAATCAATACCTACCAAATGAGAAAACTAACGAAAATAGATGGTAAAATCTGTGCATCTTGCACAAAAATGTAAATTATTATCAAAAACAAAGGCGGTTTATGCAAAATATTTTTCCAATATTGAAATAATATACATAAAATGAATAAAAATATTTTCGCAAAAAAACAAAAAATCTTTAAAAAACCGCATAAAACCGTGCTTTTTCGCTTTATCACAGCAAAGTATTCTTTTGCATAAAAACACCTGTCCGCCGCAAAAACAACCCGGAGGGTTAGCCTTCCCTTGGGGGAAGGTGGCATTTGCGAAGCAAATGACGGATGAGGGATAACAGGCAACCCGAAGGGCAGCCTTCCCAGAGGGGAAGGTGGATTTTCGGCCTTTGGCCGAAAAGACGGATGAGGGATAAACAAGGACCCGGAGGGTAACCTTCCTCTGATGAGTGAGGTGTCACCGCAGGTGACAGAGGGAGAGAAATCCTATCCCGTTAATTAAAGCCGGTAATTAATAAAAGAATCCCCCAGTCACGCCTTTATTCTGATGGGCGTGCCAGCCCCCTTTAGGCAAGGGGGCCAAATCGCCCACCGTAGGGAACCCAAATCTCTCACCATTCCGAAAAAACGGACCGTCGGGAACGAGGTTCCTACAGAAAGCCTACCTTGTGTAAAGAAGGTCAAATTGCTCACCGCAGGGGTGGATTTGAAAACAAACTTTCCGCTTTCAATTAAAAAAGCGGCCCCGCAGGGTCGCTTTTAAAATATTTTTATTCCCCTTCATACCGCATTGCCAAAAGAACTTTTTTCATAAGTTCGATGGGGCGTTCCGCTGTTTTAAGAGTTACGGAAAGATGCGGCTTTGCGCTCATAAGATCCATGGTAAGGCGGCCCTGCATTTTTTGGGTGGCCATGCTTATGCGTTCCAGATCCAGCTCCTTTGGATAGAACCGCATAACGGAATCCACCTGGCGGATATCCGTCATTCCAAGATGAGAAGCCATGTTGCGCAAAGTTGCCACTTCAATAAGTCCCATAACAGAAGTGGGCGGTTCGCCGAAACGGTCAATAAGCTCGTCAATAACGTCGGCGGCATCTTCCTGGTTACGAATGGCCGCAATGCGCTTATACATATCAACGCGCTGGTTGAGCGAGCTGATGTATTTTTCCGGAATATGGGCATCAAGGGCAATATCTATGGCACATTCTTCGGAAGAAGGCGGCGGCGCTTCTCCCTTTTCTTCCGCAATGGCTTCGGAAAGCAGGCGAACGTACATTTCGTAACCTACGGATTCCATGTGGCCGTGCTGGTTTGCGCCAAGAATGTTGCCCGCTCCGCGAATTTCCAGGTCGCGCATGGCAATTTTAAATCCGCTTCCAAACTGGGTAAAATCCCTGATGGCAGAAAGACGCTTCTGGGCAATATCGCTGATGGATTTTCCTCTGGTAAAGGTAAAATAGGCAAAAGCGTGCCGGTTGGAACGCCCTACCCTGCCCCGCAGCTGATAAAGCTGAGAAAGTCCCAGATGGTCGGCGTTTTCAATAATAAGCGTGTTGCAGCTGGGAACGTCGATTCCGCTTTCTATAATGGTGGTGCAAACAAGAATATCCGTTTCGTGATCCAGAAGACTCTGCCATATATCCGAAAGTTCTTCTTCGCTCATTTTACCGTGGGCATAGGCAATTTTCGCTTCCGGAAGGTCCTCCTGTAAGCGGGCGGCGCAGCCGATGATGCTTTCTGTATTATTGTGCAGATAAAAAACCTGTCCGCCGCGGCGCAGTTCCTTTCTAATAGCTTCCAGCACAACGCCGCGGTCGTATTCCATAACGTAGGTCTGTACGGGGTGACGGTCGGTGGGCGCTTCTTCTATAGTGGACATATCCCTTATGCCACTCATGGCCATATTAAGGGTTCTTGGAATAGGCGTTGCCGAAAGGGTAAGAACGTCAACAGAAGCTTTCATTTCCTTCATTTTTTCTTTATGGGCAACGCCAAAGCGCTGTTCTTCGTCTATAATGCAAAGGCCAAGGTCCTTAAAAATAACGTCTTTTTGCAGAATGCGGTGGGTGCCGATTATTACGTCCACTTCGCCGCTTCTTAAACGGGTAAGAATTTTTTCCTGCTGTTTCGGCGTGCGGAACCGCGAAAGCAGTTCCACCGTTATGGGAAAACCGTCCATTCTCTGCATAAAAGTCTGGTAATGCTGCCATGCCAGAATGGTGGTGGGCACAAGCACCGCCACCTGTTTTCCGTCCATAACCGCTTTAAACGCGGCACGAACGGCAACTTCCGTTTTTCCGAATCCCACGTCGCCGCAAAGCAGGCGGTCCATGGGGCGGGCACATTCCATATCGTGTTTTATCTCTTCTATGCAGCGAAGCTGGTCGTCCGTTTCCTCGTAAGGGAATCTCTCCTCAAAATCCCTTTGCCAGTCCGTGTCTTCCGAAAAAGCGTAGCCTTCCGTCCTCATTCGCTTGGAATAAAGGGCAATAAGCTCCTTTGCCATATCTTTTACGGCGGCCTTTACTCTGCTGCGGGTTTTCTGCCATTCGGTGGAATTAAGTTTATTAAGCTTTACGGCTTTGTCGTCCTTTGGACCGACGTATTTGGAAACCAGGTCAAGCTGCGTTACGGGAACGTAAAGCATATCTGTTCCGGCATAGCGAATGGCGATATAATCCTTAACAACGCCGCGGATATCCTGTTTTACTATGCCCTGAAAAATTCCTATGCCGTTGGTGACGTGCACAACGTAATCTCCGGGAGTGATATCCGAAAGGCTTTTAAGCGGATTTTCCGCTTTTTTGAACTTTTTGCGCTTTTTTTCCGAAACGTTGCTTCTGCCCTGGCTTATAACGGCAATTTTCGCCTGAGGAATCTCGAACCCGGAAGAAAGCATTCCCTCCATAACAAAAACCGTTCCGGAAGAGATTTTTGCCTCTTTTGCAAAGGCAGCGTTTATTTTGTTGTTTATAAGGTCGGTGGTAAGAGCATGAGCGGCACGTTCCGTTCCGCAAAGCACGGCCACGGTGTAACCGCGCAGGCAATAATCCCGCAGGTCCTCCACCAAAGATTCCAGATCTCCGTTCCAGAGAGAAAGTCCCATGGCGCCAAAATCTGCCACAGTGCGAACGTGCAGTTCGTTTACGCTTCTGATGAAGGAATCCATCAGCACCGTGTTGCCTTCGTCAAGCAGCGCGCAGTATTCCGCAAAATCAAGGCAGAATTTATCGCAGCCGGAAAAAAGTATGCCCTCTTCAAAAAGCATAGAAATATCTTCGCCCTGCTGAACAGAAAGGGTTTTAAGCATCTCTTTCTGCTTTATAAATTCCGAACAAAGCACAACGCCCTCTGCCATATAGTCAAAAATGGTGGCCGGAAATTTATATATAAGCGGAATATATCTGTCCGGAGCGGAAACCCAAAGTCTGGCGTCCAGTCTTTCAAGATCGGATTCTATATTTTTCTTAACGAGCACGCCGTGTTTTCCGCGCTGTTTTGCGTGAGCATCTTTAAGCAGTTTTACAAGCGAATCTTTGGATTCCACAAGAACTTCCCTTGCGGGAGCAATAAAGGCTTCTTCTATTTCTTTGGTACGGCGCTGGGTTTCAAGGTCAAAATACGCGACGGAATCCGCCTCGTCACCCCAAAATTCAATACGCACCGGCGCTTCTGCCTGGGGCGAATAAAAATCCAGAATTCCGCCGCGGACGGAAAACTGGCAGGGGCCGTCCACCTGGCTTCTGCGTTCGTAACCCGCGCGGGAAAGCCGTTTTGCAAGCTCTTCCAGATCGGCGCAGTCGCCGCGTTTTATGGAAAAAGTATTGTATCTGTACGTACCGGGCGGAACAGTAAACTGCAAAGCCGCTTCTACAGAAGCAACAACAATTTTGCAGCTGCCGTCGAGCACGCGCCCGAGCACCGAAAGCCTCTTCTGCTCATATTCGGCAGAAGCACCCTCCGCACTGCGAAAACGC
>SVNB01000123.1 GCA_015067125.1 Oscillospiraceae bacterium | reverse complement strand
GAACGTTCCTATAAAACTGTAAACGGTACAAAAAAACAAGCTGAAGCAACATTACGCAAAATGATTGCTGAGGTAGAAAACGGCGGCATAATAACCGCTTCTGCTGAAAAACTCGGCGATTGGCTCCATGAATGGCTTAAACTGTATCTTCCTAATATTGAGGAGACTACAAGGGTTGGCTACCGTGAGAAAATCGATGGGTACATCATACCAAAACTTGGTGATATAAAGCTTAAATCACTTAATACCCCTACAATCCAGGCTTGGGTAAACGAACTCAAAGACGATGGGAAGCTTGCTCCAAAAACTATACGCAACGCTTTTCTGAACCTTAAAGCAGCTTTAAATAAAGCAGTTATCCTAAAAATGATTCCCAGTAATCCATGCTTTGGGGTGGAACTACCCAAACTTAACCGCTATAAAGCTGAGATATATAGCGGGGATGAAATCTCAAAAGTTATAGATGCGGCAGAGGGTACAGAGATGTACTTGCCTGTTTTGCTTGAAATAGCGGTTGGATTTCGCAGAGGTGAACTACTTGCCCTAAAATGGGATGCTGTGGACTTCGATAACAGAATCATCCATGTCCGTGAAAACAGGGTAAATGGTGATGGCAAGGTTCAAGTCAAGGCTCCTAAAAGCTCCGCAGGTGTAAGAGATATTACTGTCGGCAGTAACATCATCAGTGAACTTAAAAAGGCTCACAAAGAATATCTCGAAAATAAATTAAAATTAGGCGCAGGATTCACCGATTCAAACCTTGTAATTTGTCAAAAGAACGGTAAACCCTTTGCACCGGATTCTATGACTCAAAAATGGCTTCGCTTTACTAAGAGCCACAACTTAAAACACATACGCTTCCATGATTTAAGACATACCTGTGCAACGGCAATGCTTGAAGCAGGTATCGACCCTAAGACCGTTCAAAGTCGCTTAGGTCATGCGAATATTAGCATCACAATGGACGTTTACGGTCATTGCACCAAAGCCATGGATAAAAAAGCGGCTGACAAAATTGATGAAATAATAAAAGAAAAAATAGCTAACTAAGCTAATAGTATTTAATGTAGGTGCCACTTTCGGGGCACCGTTTTTCTTTTTCTGGGCGTCATTTGGGCGGCAAGAGCAAAACAGGCGGTAAATAAACCGCATAGGCAAGCGATAAAAAGCCGGGTGTAAACCGGTCATTACTACAGGTGAATGGGAAAGGGAGGTTTCCTTGTAATTGTTATGTGAGCAATTTTATGGCGGAATTATGGGAATTTTAAGATAGGGCAGAGGGTAAGCTTTGATTGGCTTACTGTCTGCCCTTTTGTTTTTCCCGACAGCAGTTCCCATCATAGCAATCTTTAGTTGGTATTTGGGAAGCTTTGTTGCTATGTAGGGGGAATTTACCGCATATGGCGACCTCTGTGGCGACCGTAATGGCGTTTTTTATGCTGTGACGCCCAATTTGCCGCCCAAACAGAACTGACTATTGCCGTCTATTTTAGTCTAAACCTGGTTATTTCCTAATTAGCGAATATAACAAAAAAGACTCTTAATCCTGAGATTAAGAGTCTTTCTTCTGGTTGCGGGGGAAGGATTTGAACCAACGACCTCCGGGTTATGAGCCCGACGAGCTACCGAGCTGCTCTACCCCGCGATATATGCAATTTTTAAGTGCCTTTATATTATAACCCAAACAAATCAAAAAAGCAAGTCTTTTTTTAAAAAAGTTTAAATATTTTTTTCCATCCAGTGGCAGGGGCAGCCTTCGCTGTAAACGGTGCGGTCTTCTGTTTTGGAAAAACCGCATTTTTCATAAAAACCAACGGCGCTTTCTTCTGCAAGAAGAAGGGCTTTTTTTCCGCCTTTAAGTTTGGCGGCGGTTTCAAGAGAAGCTATTACGGACATACCGATGTGGCTGTTGCGATAGGGTTTAAGAACGGCAATGCGTCCAAAAACAAAAACATTTTCTTTTCCTTTGGGATCCGGAAAGTATCTTCCGGTGGCAATGCATTTTTCGCCTTCATAAAGAGTTACATATTCGCAGATGTTATCAATATCATCAAATTCGTTCTGAAATTTTTGTTCAGCAACAAAAACAGCAAGGCGTACGGAATATGCGTCTTTTTTGTTATCTTTGATTTTAACGGTAATATTCTGCATATATAACACTCCTTATCCGGAACTTTAAATATATAGTATAACTTTTAACAAATTTTTGCAAGTGTTATTTAACGACTATTGACAATAAAAATAAAATATCATATTCTTTTTACAGATGATCAGAACGGAGGGATAATATTGGATAAAAAAGAACTTGCCGCAAAAGCTGTGGAGCTTTTGAAAAAAGAATATCCGGATGCTTTGTGTTCGCTTGAATATGTTAAACCGCACGAGCTTTTGTTTGCCACAAGACTTGCGGCGCAGTGTACCGATGCAAGAGTGAATATGGTTACTCCGGTGCTGTATTCCAAATATCCGACCCTGGAAGCTCTTGCAGAGGCAGACGAGCAGGATATAAGCGATATAATCCGTTCCTGCGGATTTTATAAAACCAAAGCGCACGATATCTCTCTTGCTTCCAAAATGCTTGTGAATGAATACGGCGGAATAGTTCCGGATACGGTGGAAGAACTTATCAAGCTTCCGGGTATAGGCAGAAAAACCGCAAACCTTGTTGTGGGGGATATTTACGGAAAACCGGCAGTCGTTTGCGATACTCACTGTATCAGAATAACAAATCTGCTTGGTTTTACAACTACAAAAGACCCTGCAAAATGCGAAGTTGAACTTCGTGAAATTCTTGATCCGAATGAATCAAACAACTTCTGCCACAGAATGGTTCTTCATGGAAGAGCGGTTTGCGTTGCAAGAAGACCGCAGTGCGATAAATGCGTGCTCAAAGAAATTTGCGAGCATGCTCAAAAATCGGCAGAGTGATTTTAAAATACATATTGAAAAAACATTGATTGGGCATTATAATATTAAATATAAAAATTTAAAAGAGGTATATAAAAATGGCTTATCAGATTACAAAAGAATCCATTATCGGCGATATTCTTGACTATGACAAAGATACCGGAGTATTCTTCCTTGAAATGGGAATGCATTGTCTTGGCTGTCCGATGTCCAGAGGCGAAAGCATCGAGGAAGCCTGCGAGGTACACGGGGTTTCCTGCGAAGAAATTGTTAATAAGATTAACAAATATTTCGAGGATAAAGAAAACTGATAAAAAATCTTTGGCAGCCATGATTTTCACGGCTGCCTTTAAGTTTTATAAAAAGCGGGGAATTGATTTTGGAAAAACTTGATTTAAGGCTTGCTGCTGCCGCGGAATTTGTTAAAGAAGGCAGCGTGGCGGCAGATATCGGTACGGACCACGGATATCTTATCTGCTACCTTGTTAACGAAGGTATATGCAAGCACGGCTTTGCAACAGATATAAATATAAAACCGCTTGAAAGCGCCCGTGCTCTTATCAGGGAGATGGATCTTGAAGAAGAGATAGAAACAGTTCTTACCGATGGGCTCGAAGGCCTTCCGGAAGATGAAATAGACGAAGTTCTTATTTGCGGAATGGGCGGAGAAACCATCTGCGGAATTCTTGAAAAAGCAAAATGGGTAAAAAGCGAAAAAGTTCATCTTGTGCTTCAGCCGATGTCCAGGGCGGATATGCTTCGCCGCTGGCTTTGCGAAAGCGGCTGGAATATTGATGAAGAAAAAGCAGTAGAGGTGGATAAACATCTTTATACTGTGATGAGCGCCTGCTATATCGGAGGAAAAGAAATTCCGGACGAATTTTATTGCCTTACGGGAGAACTTGCCGGAAACAGCGACGAATATTCCATAAAATATCTGCGCTGGCAGGCGAATATTCAAAGAGGAATTGCCGCCGGACTTATGCGTTCCGAAAAAGAAAAAGCACACGCTTTAATTCATATTCAGCTTGCGGATATGATTGATGAACAGGCCGAAGAAATGGAGAATTACTGATGAGCAGAGTAATTGATTTTTATAATTTTG
>SVNB01000004.1 GCA_015067125.1 Oscillospiraceae bacterium | reverse complement strand
AAAATGCCCGCCGAAAAAACGGCGGGCATTTTAAATTTACAGCAGAAAGTGATTATAAAATGCAGGGGCGGATATTATCCGCCCGTTTTTATGCCAACCGTAGGGAACGGTCTTGACCGTTCCGCAGGGCGACCAATTTACTGTAGGGCGGGGGCTTTGCTCCCGCCGCAAACAGGCAACCCGGAGGGCAGCCTTCCCAGAGGGGGATGTGGATTTTTCGCCGAAGGCGAAAAAGACGGAAGAGGGATAACCAAGAACCCGGAGGGCAGCCTCATTTGTGTAAAGGGAGGTGTCACCGCAGGTGACGGAGGGAGAGAAATCCTATCCAGTTAAATTCAGCCGGTAATTTATAAAAGAATCCCCCAGTCTTTTTTAACCGCAGGCGGTTAAAAAATCCAGCCCCCTTTAGGCAAGGGGGCCGAATTTCAGCCTTCCAAGAGGGGAAGGTGGCACGCCGCAGGCGTGACGGAAGAGGGATAACCAAGAACCCGGAGGGTTAACCTCCCTCTGATGAGGGAGGTGTCACCGCAGGTGACGGAGGGAGAGAAATCCTATTCCATTAAATTCAGCCGGTAATTTATAAAAGAATCCCCCAGTCGCGCCTTTTTTCCGGCGGCCACGCAGGGCCGTTCCTTCAACTTTTCAAATAAATTCCAACCGAACGGTTTACACCGTGCGATTGAAATTATTATAATATTTTTTCAAAAAAGGCAGAAACTAAACAAAACGAAAAAAGGAGAAATTTTTTGAAAAAATATACGCTTAATATAGACCCTGCTGCAGCAAAATTTTACGAAACCCTTGCAAGAAGAACCGGCACAACCGCAGAAAAGGTGATGGCTGCGACACTATTTAAATTTGCGGGCGAACTTTCCGTAACGGCGATTCTGGAAAATCAAAATCCGAAAAGCTGAAAGCAAAATATTGTAAAAACTGCCGCAATACGCTATAATTATTTACAGAACAGTTTATTTAACAAGGTGATGACATAAATGAGAATTCTGGCAATAGAATCTTCCTGCGATGAAACCGCTGCCGCCATTATTGAGGACGGCAGAAAAATACTTTCTTCTGTAATAAATACCCAGGTTGCGGAACACGGCCTTTACGGCGGCGTTGTTCCGGAAATTGCTTCGCGCCGGCATACGGAAAACATAGTGGCTGTGGCAGAAAAAGCCCTTTTGGATGCGGACATGACCCTTGACGAGGTGGACCACATTGCGGTTACGGCCGCTCCGGGACTTATAGGTGCATTGCTTGTGGGTGTTAACTTTGCAAAGGGACTTTCTTTGGCCACGGGCAAAAAGCTTATTCCGGTGCACCATCTTAAAGGCCATATTGCGGCAAACTATCTTGCGCACCCACAGCTTGAACCGCCTTTTCTCTGCCTTGTGGTTTCCGGCGGACACAGCCATATTGTGGAGGTTTCTGATTATACCGAATTTAAAATTTTGGGAAAAACAAGGGACGATGCTGCCGGCGAAGCCTTTGATAAAGCCGCAAGAGCCATGGGTCTGCCGTATCCGGGCGGAGTACACCTTGATAAAATGGCAAAGGACGGCGACCCCAAAGCGTTTAAACTTCCTAAACCGAGGGTGGAAGGAAGCCCCCTTGATATGAGTTTTTCGGGACTTAAAACCGCGGTTGTGAATATACTGCATAATGCACAGCAACGCGGAGAAGAGATAAATATTCCGGATCTTTGCGCTTCGTATCAGGACGTAATCTGCCATGCGCTTGTGGATAGGGTTATGCTTGCCGCAAAAGAGGGAGGATATAAAACCATTGTTGCCGCCGGCGGTGTTTCCGCAAACAGCGGTCTGCGTGCGCTGCTTGAAAGAGAATGCAAACGCCGCCATCTGGAACTTTTTGTTCCGCCGCTGGAACTTTGCGGAGATAATGCGGCCATGATAGGTTCCCAGGCTTATTATGAGGCACTGGCGGGGCATTTTGCGGATCTTTCGCTTAATGCGCGCCCCACTATGCCCATTGATGAGGATTTTGAATAAAATGAGTTTTTACAAAGGATATTTGCAATTTATAATTCAAATTATTGCAGATATCCTTTTTTGAAACTGAAAATAAAGTATATTTTGCATAATTTTATAATAAAACTTGCAAAAATCTATTGCAAAAAATTTTTATTGGTATATAATAAACCCCATAGAAGCCGTTTTTTCGGAAAGGAGCTGTTTTGCTATGACAAATAACCCCCACGTTCTAAAATGGATCGAAGAGATGAAAAATCTTGTAAAACCCGATAAAGTTGTTTGGGTAACAGAAGGGGAAGAACAGATAAAAGCACTTAAAGCCGAGGCCGTTGCAACCGGTCTTATGGAAGAACTTAACCCCGAAAAACTTCCCGGCTGCCTTTTTCACAGAACGAAAGTAAACGACGTTGCAAGAGTTGAAGCAAGAACCTTCATCTGCACCACAAAAAAAGAAATGGCAGGTCCTACCAATAACTGGGTTGAAAAGGACGAAATGTATGCCCGCCTTACTCCTGTTGTGGATGGCGCAATGAAGGGCCGCACCATGTATGTTGTGCCATATTGCATGGGCCAGATAGGTTCTCCCTTTGCAAAGATAGGCATTGAACTTACGGACAGCATATACGTTGTGCTTAATATGGAAATTATGACCAGAATGGGCAAGGCTGCTCTTGACCAGCTGGGCAATTCCGCGGATTTTGTAAAAGGTCTGCATTGTTCACTTGATGTTGATGAAGAACAGCGCTACATAGTGCAGTTTCCGGAAGACAACACCATCTGGTCCATAAATTCCAACTATGGCGGAAACGTTTTGCAGGGCAAAAAATGCTTTGCTTTGCGTATTGCTTCGTGGCAGGGTTGGAAGGAAGGCTGGATGGCGGAGCATATGCTTATTCTTGGAATAGAAAACCCGAAAGGCGAGATAAAATACGTAACCGCCGCGTTCCCTTCCGCCTGCGGAAAAACCAACCTTGCAATGCTTATTCCGCCGGAACTTTACAAAGAAAAAGGATATAAAGTATGGTGCGTGGGCGATGATATTGCATGGCTGCGCATTGGAAAAGACGGAAGGCTTTGGGCGGTGAACCCGGAAAACGGATTCTTTGGTGTGGCTCCCGGCACGAATGAAAAATCCAACCCAAACGCTCTTGCGGCAACTATGAAAAATACTATTTTTACCAACGTTGCGCATAATCTTGATGACAACACCGTCTGGTGGGAAGGCCTTGATAAAAATCCGCCCGAAAACGCCATTGACTGGAAAGGCAACCCTTGGAGCGGTTCCACCGCCACCGAAAAAGCCGCTCACCCCAACAGCCGTTTTACCGCACCGGCGAAGAATTGCCCCTGCGTAAGCCCCAAATTTGATGATCCGGAAGGCGTTCCGATTTCCGCAATGATTTTTGGCGGGCGCAGAGCAAAAACCGCTCCGCTGGTATATCAGTCCAGGGACTGGAATCACGGTGTGTTCGTGGGTTCCACAATGGCTTCCGAAACCACCGCAGCCGCGGCAGGCGCGGTGGGCGTAGTGCGCCGGGACCCTATGGCTATGCTTCCTTTCTGCGGTTATCACATGGCGGATTATTTTCAGCATTGGCTTGATATAGGCGAAAAGCTGGGCGATAAAGCTCCTAAAATATTCAACGTGAACTGGTTCCGCACCGATGATGACGGAAAATTCATCTGGCCGGGATTTGGCGACAATATGCGTGTTCTTATGTGGATACTTGGACGCTGTGACGGCGAAGCGGAAGCGGTTGAAACGGCCATAGGCTATGAACCCCGCCCGGAAGACATAAATATTGAGGGACTTGATATTACAAAAGAAACCGTTGCCGGCCTTCTTTCTGTGGATAAAGAGCTTTGGAAAACAGAAGCGGAAGGTATTCGTGAGTTCTATAAAAAATTCGGAGAAAAGCTGCCGAAGGAACTTATGGCGGAACTTGAAAAACTTGAAAAGAATCTTGAATAATTCCTCCTTATAAAAAGCTCCGTGCTCAAAAAATGAGCACGGAGCTTTTTGCGGTTTACCTGAAAAAATGGGATTCTTTTGTAAATTACCGGCGTGTTAATTACTTCCCTTCCGGGAAGGCTGCCCTTCGGGTTGTTTTATATTTTGAGAAAAAAGAACAAATTATAAAAAAATCGGCGGAAGAAAACTTCCGCCGGTAAAATAATGATACATTATTAATCTTTTGATTCTTCCGGATTGGTAAGACGGGCTATGCCTTCCACGTTTGTTACGGGAAGAGAAAAAGTTATGCCGGAACCTTCGGATTCCATTCCCACGCGCTTTACAATGGCCTGCATGATGGTGGGACGGGTTTCGTTGGAGGCAAGGATAAGCACAAGTTCTTTTTCCGGGTGTATGGAAATTCCGAAAAAGCTTTCGGTATCTTTAAGTCCTGCGCCGTGGGCATACATTATTGTTCCGCCCTTTGCACCGGCCTCGCGTGCGGCATCCATAACCTCGTCGGAATATCCGCGGTTAACAATGCTGATTATAAGAGAATATACAGTTTTGTTTTCCATAATCAAACCTCCTCCGAATAGTCGGTGGTAAGAAATTTAAAAGCCATAATTCCGGCAACGCTTTGCAGCGGAACGGTAAAGGCGATTCCGTGTCCGGGAGTGGCAAAATCAAGTTTTTTGGATATTTTTTTAAGAAGATAGCCGCTTTTTTCGTTTTTTACAAAGCTTAATACAACTTCTTTTTCCGTTGCTCCAAGGCCAAGCATTTCAAGAATACTGGAAGTTGCGGTTCCGCGGCCGGAACAGGTTACGTTTACAAGAATGTCCTCGTCCCTAAGGGTATCCACAACAGTTTCGCCTTTTCCTTTGGAAACTATTGTAAAAATAATATCAAGGCGTTCGCTGCTGCTGACTGATGAAATTTTTTCGTATTCCGACAAGCGAAGCACCTCCTTTTATTCATCGTAATCCAGCTCGATGATGGCACATTCAAGGTCGAGCTGATAGAATTCGATTTCTTCTTCGATGTCCTCGTAAATTTCCGCAAGTTCTTCGGCTTCTTCTTTTTGTGCGCGTTTTGCTTTAATGGCATATACGGCACCAAGAATCTGTATTGCCACAAGAGGAGTCATGGCGACCATGGCCACAACGCCAAAGCCATCCATAAGTACGTTTCCGCCGATGGCGGTGCAGGCACCGGTGGCAAAGGGAAGAAGGAAGGTGGCCGTCATGGGACCGGAAGCCACACCGCCGGAATCGAACGCAATGGCGGTGAACACCTTCGGAACAAAAAACATAAGTCCAAGGGCTATGGCATAGCCGGGAATAAGCAGATACCAGATGGAAATTCCGGTAATAACGCGGGTCATGGCAAGGCCGACAGAAACGCTCATGCCGATCATAAGGGCAATCATCATCATTTTTCTGGTGATGGAACCGCCGGTAACTTCTTCTACCTGTACGGTAAGAACGTAAACAGCGGGTTCTGCCATAAGAATAAAAAAGCCGACCAGCATACCGATAGGAATGATAACCCAGTTATACGGCAGAGTTGCAAGAGTGCCGCCCATATAACTTCCGGCGGGCATAAAGCCAACGTTTGCCGCGGTAAGAAAAATTACAAGGCCTATATATGTATATAGCACACCGATAAGGGTTTTTACAAGAGAAATTTTGGGAAGTTTAAGATAAACTATCTGGAAGAAAAGATATACCACTATAATGGGAGAAAGCGCAAGGGCAACTTCCTCGAAAAAAGTCGGGAACGCCCGAAGATATACCATAATAACATCGCCGAAGTTTTCAATTTCGGGAATTACGGTCGGATCATAAGAAGCATCGCCTTTTACAAACATACCCATAATAAGTACGGAAATTATAGGTCCGACGGAGCAAAGACCTACAAAGCCGAAGCTGTCGTTTTCCGCATCCTTGCCTTTTTTAACAGAAGCAATGCCAACGCCCAAAGCAAGGATAAACGGAACGGTGATGGGGCCGGTGGTAACGCCGCCGGAATCGAACGCGACAGCAAGGTATTCCGGCCTTGTAAAAAATGCCATTGCAAAAACAATGATATAAAGAACAAAGAAAAGTTTTGAAAGATCTATGCCGAATACAACGCGGATCACCGCGGCGGTGAGAAAAATTGCAACGCCGATGGCAACCATATAAATAAGAACCTGGCCGACGGACATTTCTATTCCTAAAAGGCTGAACAAAGTCTGTTCCGGCATCTGTTTGCCAAGAACCTGAAGATCCGGTTCTGCAATGGTTACAAGAAAACCAAGAAGAAAAGCTGTTATTACAAATATTTTAAGGTTTTTAAGTTCCACAAGTTTGCTGCCTATCTGGTTGCCCATAGGGGTCATGCCGACTTCTGACCCAAGCTGAAAAAGAGTCATACCGACTATCAGCAAAAAAGTTCCGGATAAAAAAAGTGCCAGAACGCCAAAAGACATTGGCGCTATGGTAAGATGAAGCAGAAAAACAATAGCCGCTACCGGAAGCACGGCCGTTGCTGTTTCTTTAAATTTTGATAAAAGTTCGTTTTTCAAGGAGGGTTCCCCGCCCTTCTGTAGCAGAAATATGTAATATTGGTATAATAATATTGTAACTTATGTGATGGTTTTGTGTCAATTTGGTATGTTACATAAAAATTTTAACAAAAAAAGGGCAATTATTCACAAAGGAAGAACTAAAAATTAACAAATAGCTTGTTGACTTGAATCAAAAGCCTTGTTATTATATGTAAAGTAAGTATTTTTACCCTGACGGAGGTTGTTAAAATGGAAAATTGCGGAGCAATGGAAAAAATTCCCGGCAAAGAAAATACCCTTTACGCAAAAAGCATTTTAAAAAGCTGGGAATTATCCGATGATGATATAAAAGCGGTTGCAAGCGGTGCCTGCGCACTTAAATCTTTCAGAGAGAAAAATATTTCTCCGAAGATTTTTGATTCCGGAATTGCTGTTTCTATGTTCAGCAAAAAAGACAGCGGAATGGAAATGGCCTTTGCTTCCGGCTGCGACCTTTTGGGGCTTACCATAATAGATATGGACAAAAAGCTTGGAAACAGCGCAATTAAAGAAGACGCAACCATGGCTTCTTATATGGCAGATGCTCTTGGAGTTTGCGAAAGTGATTTTATCGAAAAAAGCTCCAGATATATAAAAAGAATTTCTGACGCGGTGGAAGAAAACAGCAAAAACGGAGTTATTGCTCAAAAACCCTGCGTTATTAACCTTGGAAGTGATGAAGACAGCCCTGTTCAGACCATTGCGGATTTGCAGTATATGGCAGAAAAATTCGGTGGTATGGAAAAACTTAAAGGCAAAAAAATTGCCGTTACATGGGCATATTCCCCAAACGGAACCCGTTCGCTGGCGGTTCCGCAGGGTATGATTTCTCTTGCAACCCGTTTTGGAATGAACGTTGTTCTTGCCGCGCCGGAAGGCATGGACCTTATGCCCGATGCTTATGAAAGAGCGGAGAAAAACGCAGAACTTTCCGGCGGAAGCTTTGTAAGAACAGATTCTATGGAAGAAGCATTTGCCGATGCGGATATCGTTATGCCCATAAACTGGGCGCCATATACCTTCCTTGAAAAAAGGACGGAGCTTTCTGCGGCGAATCTTGGCACGTATATCGACCTTTTGGAACACGAGCTGCGCGAAAACAACCGGAACTTTATCGATTGGGAAGTTACCGAAGCGATGATGGAAAAAACAAAGGAAGGCAAAGCGCTTTTGCTGCATGACCTTCCGGCGGACGTTACGGATATTTCCTGCATCCGCGGAGAAATGACCGCGCAGGTTTATAACGCAAATATGGCAAGCCTTTTGGCACAGGCGGGATTCCGCCCCTATGTTATTGCCGCTATGATAATCCTTGCAAGATCCGAAGACCCCAAAGCGGCATTTGCAACCATTGCAGAAAAAGCCCAAAAAAGATATTTCTGATTTTTTCTGCATATAATCAGTAAAAAAACGAAAGAAGAATTTTTGTAAAATGAAAAAAACTCTTGTTATCCTTGCCGCGGGAATCGGCAACAGATATGGCGGAGCAAAACAGATAACACCCGTTGGACCCTGCGGAGAAAAAATCATAGATTTTTCCATGTACGATGCCTATAAGGCCGGATTTGAAAAAATTGTGTTTATAATCCGCAAAAGTCTGGAAGCAGATTTTCGGGAAGTTATCGGTGACCCGGTTTCTGAATTTATGGAAGTTGACTACGTTTTTCAGGAAATCGATCCGGAATATGCCGAAAAGGGAAGAAACAAACCCTTTGGCACGGCAGAAGCCATTGCTCTTTGCAGGGGCCACGTTGAAGGCCCGTTTGCGGTAATAAACGCGGACGATTATTACGGTTATCACTGCTATGCGCTTATCGGCGATCTTTTGGAACAGATGGACGGCGAAGGCGAATATTGCATGATAGGTTACCGCATAGAAAACACCGTTACAGATAAAGGCAGCGTTGCCCGCGGCGTTTGCAGAACAGAAAACGGAATGCTTTGCGAAATAAACGAACGCACTCATATTGAAAAACGCGGCGAGTGTGCCGAATACACCGAGGACGGAGAAAACTGGGTTCCGCTTTCTGCGGGAACGCCGGTTTCCATGAACTTCTGGGGATTTACCCCGGATATTTTCGACCATCTTGACGAGGCTCTTGAAGAGTTCAGAAAAGACGAGCTTTTAAAAAATCCTCTTAAAGCGGAATGTTATCTGCCGAACGTGGTCGGCAAGCTTCTTGAAGAAGGAAAAATTACCGTAAAAGTTCAGGAATGTCCGGATAAATGGTACGGTGTTACCTATAAGGAGGATACTCCGGCGCTTGTGGAAGCGCTTGACCGTCTTACAAAAGAGGGAAGATATCCTTCTCCGATATGGGGATAAAATAAAAAAGCTCCGGCAGCTGCCGGAGCTTTTTTTTATTTTATACTGAAAGAATTGTTGCGTTTCCTTCAAAGTCCTTTTGGATAAAATCACCGTGCTCGAAAATTATATAGCCGTGAGCACTGTTTTCTTTTGGAATGGAAACAGAACCGGGATTTATAAAAATCACGCCGTTTTCCTGCGCGATTTTTGGAACATGGGTGTGTCCGGAAAGAATAACCGTGCCGCTTTTGACCGCCGGAAAAGGCTTGTGGCCATGAACGGCAAGCATATCTGTTCCGTCGATGCTCAAAAAGATCTGTTCGTTGAGCACGGGGAATTCCAGAACCATCTG
Source organism: Oscillospiraceae bacterium (assembly GCA_015067125.1). Lineage (GTDB taxonomy): Bacteria > Bacillota > Clostridia > Oscillospirales > Ruminococcaceae > UMGS1668. Next base: position 21,695 of record SVNB01000004.1, on the reverse strand, counting down.
GTCAACCTCGGCATCGCAGTTGCCGCGAACGCAAAGAATGCTTTCTTTTAAGCCGTTGAGCATGGAAATTACTTCTTTGGGTGCGTAATCTTTGGGAAGATCGTTGCGCGGACCGTGATAGAGGATATCTCCGAGCAGCAAAAGTCTGTCTGCGTGCTCGTTTTTAAAAGCTTCGAGCATTTTGCGGCAGTAAAAAGCACTGCCATGTATATCGGAAGCAATCATAAGTTTCATAAGCGGGCTCCTTAATTACATTTCGTTCCAGCCGCAGCTGATTACCTCTGTTTTTGCCCTGGCGGAGGTGAGTTCCACCATATCTTTTTCAAAAGCAGAAACATCTTCGGTGCGCAGGCGCACGGTTACGGAAACATCTGCGCCAAAATCGCTTGATACCACAAGGATTTTGTGCTCGTTAATAAAATGTTCGATTTTGCCGTAAAGGCCGTAATCACAGCAAACGAGCACATCGACGCTTTCTGCCATGGTTTTTATGCCCGCGGCGGCAACGGCAATTTTAGCGCCTTCTGTATATGCGCGCACAAGGCCGCCAACGCCCAGCAAAGTTCCGCCGAAATAGCGTGTTACAACACAGCAAACGTCCGTAAGTTCGTTTCCGTTAAGTACGTTGAGCATTGGTACGCCGCCGGTGCCCTGGGGTTCGCCGTCATCGCTGGCACGTTTTATCTGGCCGGCGCGCAGGGAATAGGCATATACGTTGTGGGTGGCATCGCGGTGCTTTGCGCGGATTTCGTTTATAAACGCAATGGCTTCGTCTTCGGTGCTTACCGGAGCGATATATCCTATAAAGCGGGATTTTTTTTCGATGAATTCATCGGATGCGCGCTGTTTTACTGTTTTATATTCGGCCAAAATCACCGCTCCTTTCAAAAACGGATAGAAAAAAAGCCCGGAAAAATACCGGGCTTGATTTTTTGGAATTAGTCCATACCAAAACGTTTTTTGAATCTGTCAACACGACCGCCGGTATCGACGAGTTTCTGACGACCAGTGTAGAAAGGATGGCATTTGGAGCAAACCTCTACGTGGATGTCTTCTTTAGTGGAACCGGTTTCCCAAGTTGCGCCGCAAGCGCAGGTAATGGTGGTGGGTTTGTAATCAGGATGAAGACCTTCTTTCATCTATGTCACCTCTTTCTCTTCAGAGCTTATATTACAAGTCCTTTTTTTACATCAGTATTGTTATCATATCACAATCGGGGACGGAATGCAACAATTTTTTTACTAAAATTTATTCCAAAACCAAAATTTTTTTATCAGAAGCCCAAAAGAGAGGTAACTTCGGCCTTTATGGCTTCGCCCTCGGCCTTTGCGGATTCAAAATCCGCGGCTTTTACGGAATAATAAATTTTAAGTTTGGGTTCCGTACCGGAAGGACGGACAATAAAGCTGGAACCGCCTTCGAGGGTATATTCGATCATATTGGCATCGGGTTTATAATCCTTTGCGGAAACAACCGCTTTGCCGCAGACGGTTTTGGGTGCTTCTTCGCGAAGAGATGCCATAATGCCGGCAATACGTTTTGCGCCGTCGGCACCTTCGCAATAGAAGTTATCCTGGAAATCGTGGTAATAACCGTATTTTGCCTGGATATCCGCAAGGGCTTCGCCAAGGGTTTTTCCGCGGAGCTTCCAGTAGTTTGCGGCTTCGCAAATAAGAAGAGAAGCATCCACAGCGTCTTTATCGCGGACGTATGTGCCGGAAAGATAGCCGCAGCTTTCTTCAAAACCAAAGATGAATCTTTCGGGCTGCTCGATGGCTTCGAGTTCCGCAATAACTTTTCCGATAAAGCGGAAACCGGTGAAAACGCTTTTCATTTCGATTCCGTGGCCGGCGGCTACCGCATCCGCAAGTTTGGTGGAAACAAGAGAGCGAACAGCAACGGGGTTCTGCGGCATGGTACCGTTATCTTCTCTTGCGCAGGCGATGAAATCGAGAAGCAGGGCGCCTACTTCGTTGCCGGTGAAAAGGCGGAAACCGTCTTTTTCTCTGGAAGCAATACCTACGCGGTCAGCGTCCGGATCGGTTGCAAGAACAAGGTCGGCGTTTTTTTCTTCCGCAAGTTTAAGGGCAAGGGCAAGTGCTTCGCGAAGTTCCGGGTTCGGGAAAGGGCAGGTGGGGAATGCGCCGTCCGGTTTTTCCTGTTCGCGGACCATTTCTATATTGCCGAAGCCTGCAAGGGAAAGGGTGGTGACAACCGGAATGGCACCGGTGCCGTTAAGAGGAGTATATACAACGTTAAGATCATTTTGAAAATGATGTTCGCGGTCAACGCCTTCTTTAAGAACTCTTGCGTAAAAACGGCGCCAGAAGCTTTCGGGCAGAAGTTTGATGTTTCCTTCGGAAAGGGCGTTTTCATAAGAGCAGGTTTTTGCTCCGCGAAGAACGTCGGTTTTTTCTATTACCGCAAGAATTTCTTTTGCCACTTCGGGAGAAATCTGGCAGCCGTCGGAACCATATACTTTATATCCGTTATATTTTGCGGGGTTATGGCTTGCGGTGATAACAATTCCGGCGTCGCAGTATCTTTCGCGCACGGCGTAGGAAAGCATAGGGGTGGGTGCGGGAGCATCGTAAAGCCATACTTTTATTCCGTTTGCAACAAGGACGCAGGCGGCTTCTTTTGCAAATTTTTCGGAATTGTGGCGGGTATCGTAAGCAATGGCAACAGAAGCACCGGTTTTTGTTGCGTTAAGATATTCCGCAAGGCCCTGGGTTGCCTGGCGAACGGTATAGATGTTCATTCTGTTGGTGCCTGCGCCAAGCACGCCGCGCAGACCGGCGGTGCCGAATTCCAGGCTGCGATAGAAACTTTCGAAAATTTCTTCTTCGTTATTTTCTATGCGGTTAAGGTCGGAAGCAAGTTCTTCGTCACGGACGAATTCTTTCCATTCAAGGTATTTTTCTTTTTCTGTCATTATTAACCCTCCGAAAAAAATCAGCGAATAAAGTTGGTTACTTCTCTTTGTTCCGGGGCGGGCGCGGCAACGCCGGCTTTTTTGCCTGCCTCTATGCATTTAAGAAAATATGCCATGTTTTTGCCAAGTATGCGCATACACTGCATACCTTCTTTATCCTGCTTTGCTTCTTCCGGAACGGCGGCATGGACCATGTTCCAGTAGTGGGAAGAAATGATGGGCATTTCTGCAATACCGGGGTATTTTATAAGCTGGTCATAGGCCGCGGTGGTGCCGCCCCTTCTGGCTACGGTGATAACTGCCGCCGGTTTGTGGCGGAAGGTATCTTTGGAAGCGGAATAGAAAACTCTATCAAGGAACGAGGTTATGGCGCCGGAAGCGGCCGCATAGTGTACGGGCGTTCCGAATACAAAGCCATCGGCATTTTTTGCTCTTTGAACAAATTCGTTTACGATATCGTTTTTTACGCATTTTCCGTTGCGGGAACAGTATCCGCAGGCGATGCAGCCGGAAATTGCTTCGGTTCCAAGCCAGACGACGGAGGTTTCTATACCTTCGGCATTAAGGGTGGCTTCCACCTCTTTTAAAGCTTCGGCGGTGGAACCGTTTTTGTGGGGACTTCCGTTAACAAGCAGTACTTTCATAATACACGGGCACTCCTTTATGTGAACAAAATTATACAACATAATTATAGACCCAACGGGCAATAAAAGCAACTTAAAAATAGAGCAAATTTTGCGTAAAAAAGGGAAAAGAAAAAGCTTTTTTATTTTATGCTTGTATTTATACCGCATTATGTTATATAATAAATTGATTATGTATATCTTTTTTGCGGAAAGGGGAAGATCATAGTATGTTCTGCACCTGCACAAGCATGGGCCTTTTGGGAATAAACGCATATAAAGTAGCGGTAGAAGTGGATCTTTCCGAATCTTTTCCCGGATTTGATATAGTCGGTCTTCCGGACGTGGCGGTAAAGGAATCCCGTGACAGAGTGCGCACCGCCATAATAAACAGCGGATTTGATTTTCCCATAGGAAAGATAGTTGTTAACCTTGCGCCAAGCGATATTAAAAAGGCGGGTTCGCTTTATGATCTGCCGATACTTATCAGTATTCTGCGTGCGGACGGACAGATAACCGCGGACTGCCGCGGCTGTGCGTTTATCGGAGAACTTTCTTTGGAAGGAACGGTAAAGCCCGTTACGGGAATTTTGCCCATGGTGCTGGAAGCAAGAAAGCTTGGCATAGAAAAGATATTTATTCCGGAAGGCAACGCGCCGGAAGGCAGCGTTGTGGAAGGAATTGAAGTTTTCGCGGTGGGTTCCGTAAACGACGTTGTGGCGCACCTGCGCGGCGACGAACTTTTAAAGCCGCTGGAACCCTCGAGAGGATTCGAGAACTCCTCTGATTTTTATGAAGCGGATTTTGAGGACGTTAAAGGACAGTACGAAGCAAAACGCGCTTTGGAAATTGCCGCGGCGGGTTTTCATAACATATTGCTTATCGGGCCGCCCGGAGCGGGCAAAAGTATGCTTGCAAAGCGTTTGCCTTCCATTCTTCCGGAAATGACCTTTGAAGAATCCATAGAAACCACAAAAATACATTCTATATGCGGAACTTTGCCGGAAGGCGCGGGACTTGTTAAAAAACGCCCGTTCAGGGCGCCGCACCACACGGTTTCTCCGGCGGGACTTACAGGCGGCGGTTCTGTTCCAAGACCGGGAGAAATTTCTTTGGCGCACAACGGCGTTCTTTTTCTGGACGAGCTTCCGGAATATAACCGCACCGCCATGGAAGTACTTCGTCAGCCGCTGGAGGACGGAATGGTAACCATTTCCCGCGCGGCGGGAAGGCTGACCTACCCCTGTTCCATAATGCTTGTGGCGGCAATGAACCCGTGCCCCTGCGGATATTACGGGCATCCCACAAGAAAATGTACCTGTTCCCAGGGTTCTGTGGCAAGATATCTTTCCAAAGTATCCGGTCCGCTTCTGGACAGAATTGATTTGCACGTTGAAGTTATGCCGGTGGAATTTTCCGATCTTTCTGACAGAACAAAGGCAGAATCTTCCGCTTCCATCCGCAAAAGAGTGAACGAAGCGCGAAGAATACAGAACGAACGCTATAAGGGCACGGGCATAACCTGCAACGCTATGCTTACTCCGGCGTTTCTGCACCAATACTGTGTGCTGACGGAAGGAGCGCAGAATATGCTAAAAACCGCTTTCGAGCGTATGGGACTTTCTGCAAGGGCGTATGACAGAATACTTAAAGTGGCAAGAACCATTGCCGATCTTGATGGCAGCGAGGATATAGACGTTCGGCATATTGCGGAAGCTTTGCAATACAGAAGCCTTGACAGAAAATATTGGGGGAACTGAAAATGCTTGAAGAAATTATGAAGGCCGCCGGAATTGAAGTTTTCGGCGTTGCGGATTATGAGGAAACACTGCCCGGAACGGGTTTTAAACAAAGAGAAATGTTTGATGGGATCCAATCCGTTATTGTTTGCCTTATTCCGTGGGATACAGGCATGAACGAGGGCAGAAATATGGGCAGATACGCCGTGGGCAGAAACTATCACGACGTGGCTGCGGAGCATCTTTCTGTTGCGACGGAAATTCTGCGCAGGGCTTTTCCGGAAGAAACTTTTAAATTTTTTGTGGATTCTTCCCCTATTGCGGAAGTAAGAGCGGCGGTTCTTGCCGGCCTTGGAGTGCGCGGAAAAAACAACCTTCTTATCAGCAAGGAATACGGCACCAGATGCGCCATCGGCGAAATTGTGACCACCAGAAAATTTGCGAAATCCAAAAAAGCCGTGGGCACCTGTTTTGACTGCGGAAAATGCGCAAAAGCCTGCCCGAACGGCGCTTTGACCGAAAAAGGCTACGTAAAAGAAAAATGCGTTGCATATATCAACCAGATGAAAAAAGAACTTACGGAAGAGGATAAGGCGCTTATTAAAAAAGTGGGCTTTATCTGCGGCTGTGACTGCTGTACCGACTGCTGCCCCATGAACCGTCATGCGGACGGCACGGGACTTAAAGAATTTAAAGAAAGCGCAAAACCGGTTTATACTCCGGGAATGGATCTTTCGGATCGTTCTTACGGCTGGAAGCCGGCAAACGTGGAGCGCAATTATAAAATAATCACGGAGGATTAAAATGGAGATCCTTAAAAAGGAACAATATCCGGAATACGAGGCTTTTTGCAAAAACCACCCCATGGGCGGTTTTACCCAGTCCACACTTTGGTATGGCGTTAAAAACAACTGGGGCCACGAAGTTGTTGTTTCCAGAAATGATTCCGGCGAAATAATCGGCGGAATGTCCGTTCTTATACAAAAAATTCCGATCATCGGCACAAGTTTTCTTTATGCGCCAAGAGGTCCCGTATGCGATCTGCACGACAGAAAAGTGCTTGAGGACCTTATGGCCGGAGCAAAAGCTCTTGCAAAAAAGCACCGTGCGCATAATTTTAAAATGGATCCGGATATTGCCGCTTCTGACGAAGAATTTCTTGCCATTGCAAAAGAACTTGGCTTTGCAAGAAAATTCGGCCCGACCGGTTTTGAAACCATTCAGTGCCGTTTTAATTACCGCCTTTATATTGAAGGCAAAACAGAGGACGAGGTTTTTATGAACCTTACCCAAAAGTGCCGCTATAACGTGCGTGTGGCCATAAAACATGGCGTGGAAATAAAAGTGGTGGGTAAAGAATATCTTGATGAATTTATGCGCATTATGCGCACCACCGGCGAAAGGGACGGATTTAATATCCGCCCGAAGGAATATTTTGAGCGTATGCTGGATTCCCTTGGCGAGCACGTGCGCCTTTATATGGGCTTTTATAACGGCCAGGCGGTTTGCGGTACAATTACGACAAACTATGCCGGAAAATGCTGTTATGTTTACGGAGCTTCGGATAACGCTTACCGCAACGTGATGCCAAACTATCTTATACAGTGGGAAATGATAAAGTGGGCAATAGAAACCGGCTGCACCGTATATGATTTTCAGGGAATATCCGGAAATCTTGAAGACGAAAACGATCACCTTTACGGACTTTATCGTTTTAAGCGCGGATTTAACGGCCAGGTTGATGAGCTTCCCGGAGAATTTGATATCACATACAAACCCATTGCCGCAAAAATGGTTAAACACGCCGTAAAGCTTAACGGAAAACTTCATAAGCTTAAAAAGAGGTTTGCAAAATGAACCCTATAGAAAACGCAGTTGATGAATATATCGGAAAAGACCTTTCGCGTTTTCATATGCCGGGGCACAAAGGAGCAAAGGATTTTCCGGAATATTTCAGATATGATATAACAGAGGTGGAAGGCACCGACAGCCTTTTTGAATCTTCCGGAGCCATTGCGGAAACGGAAGAGCGCTTTGCTAAAATTTACGGCAGCGGAGCAAGCCTTCTTTCTGCCGGAGGTTCTACCCTTTGCATTCAGGCGATGTTGGCAACGGTTCTTGACCCGGGCGATGAACTTATTGCCGCAAGAAACTGCCATGCTTCTGCGGTAAACACCATGGCACTTCTGGATCTTGACCCGATTTGGATTAACCCAAGAAGCATAAAAGAAGCGCAGAAGGCTTTTGAGGAACACCCAAGCGTAAAGGCAATCTATCTTACTTCGCCGGATTATTTTGGAGTGATGAGCGATATCGAAGCTTTTGCAAAGCTTTGCCATGAGCACGGCGCAAAACTTCTGGTGGATAACGCCCACGGCGCACACCTGCATTTTATGCCGGTGGAATATCACCCCATAGCGCTTGGAGCGGATATGTGCGCGGATTCTTTGCACAAAAGCCTGCCGGTACTTACCGGAGGAGCGCTTTTGCACATAAAAGATGCTGCTTTGCGTGATAAAGCAAAGCAGAAAATGAGAATGTTCGGTTCCACAAGCCCAAGCTATCTTATAATGCTTTCTGCGGACAGATGCGCGGAATATCTTGAAACGAAGGCAAAATATGATTTTGCCATGCTCAACGGAAAAATTGCCGGTTTGCGTTACAAGGCTTTTGAGCACGGCCTTGCGCCGAAAACCAGAGGCATAGAGCCTGCAAGGCTTACTCTTTCTGTAACTTCCACAGAAATGACCGGTGAGGAATTCGGCAAAAAGCTTCGTGAGCACGGAATTGAACCGGAATACGTAAACGACGAATGGGCGGTGCTTATGGCTTCGCCGTTTAATACGGAGCGGGATTTTGAAAGAGTAGAAAAATTTATAGAATGTACCTTTGGAAACGGTTTTGCGGCTTTTGAAGAAAAGCTTTCTGCCATGCCGCAAAAAGCCATGAGCATCAGAAACGCGGTTTTTGCGGAAAGTGAGGAAATTGAAACGGAAAAAGCCGTTGGCAGAATAGCCGCAAGGCTTAATCTGCCCTGCCCGCCCTGCATTGCCCTTGCGGTGCCGGGAGAAATTATTGATGAAAAAATTGCCGCACTTTTAAAAAAATACGGCATTTATAAAATAAATGTGGTAAAATAAAAGCACCTTTATATCAGGCAAAAAACATAATATGTTACATAATCTTCCCAAGGAGGACGAATAATATGAAAATGATAATGGCAATAGTATCCGGCGATGACAGCAGCGCGGTTTCCGCTGCGCTTACCAAAGCAAGATACTCCGTAACAAAGCTTGCAACCACCGGTGGTTTTCTTATGAGCGGAAACACCACCTTCCTTATCGGTGTTAACGATGACCAGGTGCAGGACGTTATTGATATTATTGCAAAACACAGCAAAAAGCGTAAACAGATGGTTCCCAACAACAGCTTTGACGTTGGCATGTATTCCGCATTCCCGGTAGAGGTTACCGTTGGCGGCGCAACCGTTTTTGTAATGAACGTCGAACACTTCGAGAAGGTATAAAATGCCCGGACTTAAAGAGCTGAAAAAGACACTTTCCGCAACTTTGCGCGAAGGTTTGCTTTCTCATGCGGTTCTTATTGAAGGAGAAAAGGGAACGGGAAGAAAAGAGCTTGCTTTGTGGCTTGCAAAGGCAATTCTTTGTAAAAGCGGGGATTTTCCCTGCGAAAACTGTTCCGTTTGCAGAAAAGTGAACAGCGGCAACCACCCGGACGTGGAAATATTCGGCGGCGAAGGCGGCGCAAGAAGTTTTCATATAGAAAGCATAAGGGAAATTAAAAACACCCTTTGGCTTGCTCCGAATGAATCTGAACAGAAGATATATATTCTTCTTAATGTGGAAAACATGACGCCGGAAGCCCAGAACGCATTGCTTAAATCTTTGGAAGAACCGCCGGCGCACGCAAGGTTTATTCTTACCTGCGATAACCGCAGAAGCCTTTTGGATACCATTATAAGCCGTTCAACGGTTTATACTCTGGAACCGCCCACAAGAGAAGAATGTGCCGCGGCGCTGAAAGAAAAATTTCCGGATATTTCCGAAAAAGAAGCGGAAATTTTTGCCATAGCATACGGCGGAAACCTTGGAGCGGCAGCCGCAGGAGTGGAAGACGGAAAAAAGGAACTTGTTATGCTTGCGGCAAAAACACCGGAGCTTCTTAAAAAGGGAGAAAGCTATTCCCTTGGGGCGGAACTTGGCGCTGTTTGCAAAACAAGGGCGGATATTACGGAATATCTTGAAAGACTTTTGAACATAACCGGCAGATGCGGAATTGACCGTGCAGCCGGAAAAAATACACCCATAAGGGTAACACCCATGGAAGCAGTTAAAACACAGGAAATTATTGAACGCGGAAAGCTTGCGGTTTTGCAGAACTGTTCGGCAGAGCTTATTGAAAGCTGGCTTGTGATGGAACTTTCCGGCGTTTTTGGAGGAAATTTATGAGCGAAAAGATCGAAGTTATAGGCGTGCGCTTTAAAGAAGTGGGCAAGGTCTATTATTTTGACCCGGAGGGCGAAAAATTTTCCATCGGCGACAGAGTTATAGTAGAAACCAGCCGCGGTACAGAATGCGGCGAGGTTGCGGCAGATAACCGTTTGGTTGACGAGGAAAAAGTTGTTATGCCCCTTAAAAAGGTTTTGCGCTTTGCAACGGCGGAGGACCTTAAACACGTTGAGGACAACAACGTGCTTGAAAAACAGGCTTTTGACAAATGCCTTGTTAAAATTGCGGAACACGGCCTTGATATGAAGCTTGTTGACGTTGAATATACTTTTGACAACAGCAAGATCATTTTCTATTTTACCGCCGACGGAAGAGTGGACTTCCGCGAACTGGTAAAAGACCTTGCGGCAATATTCCGCACAAGAATAGAACTTCGCCAGATAGGCGTGCGTGACGAAGCAAAAATGATGGGCGGCCTTGGCATTTGCGGAAGACCTTTTTGCTGTTCTCAGTTTCTTGGGGAATTTGTTCCGGTTTCCGTAAAAATGGCAAAGGAACAGGGACTTTCTTTGAATCCAACCAAAATTTCCGGTACCTGCGGAAGACTTATGTGCTGCCTTAAATATGAACAGGACGGCTATGAAGAGCTTATCCGCACCATGCCAAGAGTTGGTTCCGCGGTAAAAACTCCGGACGGAAACGGCGTTGTGGTTGACCTTAACCTTATGACCGGAATGCTGACCGTTAAAATGGACGATGCTCCGGACGGCGCACCGAAAGTTTTCCATAAATCTGTAACAAAGCGTCTTCGCGCAGAAAAAGAAGAACAGAAGACCGAAGACGAAGAATAATTTTATTTTTACAGGAGGATATTTTTATGTCTTACAAAATTTCCGATGCATGCATTGAATGCGGCACCTGCGCAGAAAACTGCCCCGTTAACGCCATTGAACCCGGCAACGGCAAATATGTTATCAACCCTGCAAAATGTATTGAATGCGGAACCTGTTCCTATTCCTGCCCGGTAGGTGCGGCACAGCCCGGCGACGATATGTGATTTTTGGCCGATAAAAAACAAAATAAAATTTATTGCACAATAAACAGAGAAGGAAAAATCTTCTCTGTTTATTATTTTACGATATATTAGCGGCGGCGCTATTGATTTTTTTAAAATATGTGATAAAATGGGATTATCCATTTTAAAGGAGGTTCTTATTTATGGCTTATAAAATTTCTGATGCATGCATCGAATGCGGCGCTTGCGCAGCAGCCTGCCCCGTAGAAGCAATTTCTGAAGGTGACGGCAAATACGTTATCGATCCCAACAAATGCATTGACTGCGGTTCCTGCGCAGCAGAGTGCCCCGTTGGTGCTCCCGAAGCAGAATAATTAAAAAAAGATTTTTCAGACGGAAAGGTTTTGCGGCCTTTCCGTTTGTTTTTTTGCTCAAATATTGATTTTTATTTTATATAGTGATAATATTATATAAAGAATATTACGAAAGGCGGCGGTTTTGTGGCATACGTTATTACCAGTGCCTGCATAGAATGCGGAAAATGCGAAAAAGAATGTCCCAAAGGGGCAATATATCCAAGCTGCGGACAGTACGCCGTTATTCCCAGAAGATGTATTGAATGCGGCCGCTGCGCAAAGGTCTGCCCGGTTGGCGCACCGAAGAAACGAGAAAAAAAGTAAAATTTATTTTTCGGCGGGAAGGGCAGGCTCCCTTCCCGTTTTTATATCAACATTTATTATAAAAAGGAGATAGATTATGAAAAACGGATTTTTTACCAAAACAGAAGAAATTCCCTACACCGACGGAAACGGAAATCCAAGAGTTAAAACAGAAAAGAAAGTACATATCGGCAGAATTATGCTTATTTTTATTCCTGTTCTTGTGCTGGCGGTTTTTCTTTCCTGCATAAGAATTGTGCCCACCGGCCACACCGGAATTGTTACCACCTTTGGAAAAGTTGAAGAAGCTTCGCTGGAATCCGGCCCGAACTTTGTTCTGCCCTGGCAAAAAGTTATTAACCTTGATAACCGTGTGCAGAAGGTGAATATTCAGACGGAGGCTTTTTCCAGCGATATTCAGCAGGTTCAGGTTTCCACAACCATAAACTACAGCATCAATTCCCAGACGGCATATACCCTTTATAAAACCGTTGGTAAAAATTATTATGAAAATATTATTCTGCCCAGAGCGCTTGAAAACGTAAAAGCGGTTTTCGCAAACTATACCGCAGAAAATCTTATCGCTCACCGCGAGGGACTTTCTGAAGAAATCGTTGCGGCTATGAAATCCGATATGGAATATTACGGAATTACCGTAAACGATATTTCCATAGAGGATATAGATTTTACCGAAGCCTTTACCGATGCGGTTGAGGCAAAACAGGTTGCCGCACAGGAAAAACTTACCGCGCAGACAAAGCAGGAACAGCTTACCATGGAGCAGGAAGAACAGGCAAAGCGTGACGTTATTGCCGCGGAAGCAGAGCTTGAAGTAACCAAAATTCAGGCGGAATCTGCATATTATGCAGGTGAAAGAGAAGCGGAAGTTAACAAGAAAATTGCAGAAAGCCTTACCGATGAGCTTGTGCAGTACTATTATGTTGAAAGATGGGACGGAAAAATGCCAACCACCATTCTTGGAGATGCGGGTTCTGTTTTGTTCAACCTTTCCGGACAGGAATGATAAAACGTTTTTTCGCAGGAGGAACGGCTTTTTCTGATGGATATGATTATCAACGATTTTTACGGCCTTGATATGGCCACCACAAAAGAATACGGATTTGGCGGAGATGCTCTTCTTCTTGCGGAATTTGCAAAACCGAAGTTTAAAGATAACGTGCTGGATTTGTGTACCGGCTGCGGAGTTGTGCCCGTTATGATGATGGCAAACGGTTTTAAAGGCAGGATCACGGCGGTGGATATTCAGCCCGGAGCCATTGAACTTTGCAAATGGACGGCCGAAAAAAATGGGATAGAGGACAGGTTTTTTCCGGTACTGGCTGATCTTAACGAACTGGACTGGCCGGCAGAAAGCTTTAGCCTTATAACGGTGAACCCGCCGTATTTTGTTTCCGGAGCGGGCAAGGAAAACGGAACGGAATCCCGTGACCTTGCAAGGCGCGAAAGCGGCTGCACTCTTGCGCAGGTTACAAAAGTTTCTGCAAAGCTGCTTAAATACGGCGGCAGGCTTTGTATGTGCCACCGGCCGGAAAGACTTGCGGACGTTATGTTCGAGATGCGAAAAAACAAAATCGAACCAAAGCGGCTTACCCTTGTCAACAATGCCACAGATTCCAAAGAACCGTGGCTTGTGCTGGTGGAAGGCAAAAAGGGCGGCCATGCCGGACTTAAAATAAACTATATCGAAAACGGAAGATAAGAGGTATTATGGGAATTCTTTATGTTGTGGGAACGCCGATAGGCAATCTTGGGGATTTTTCTCCAAGGGCGGTGGAAACCCTTGAAAAAGTGGATTTTATTGCGGCGGAGGATACCCGCGTTACCGTAAAGCTGCTTAATCACTTCGGCATTAAAAAACCGATGGTGATTTATCAGAAATTTAACGAATACGAGCAGGGAGAAATTATAGTTTCGCGTCTGCAAAACGGAGAAAGCTGCGCCATAGTTACCGATGCCGGTATGCCGTGTATAAGCGACCCGGGCGAAACTCTTGTAAAACTTTGCATAAAAGCGGACGTTAAAGTGGAAGTTGTGCCCGGCCCTTCTGCGGTTATTTCTGCGCTGGCTGTTTCGGGACTTTCTGTTTCCCGGTTTACTTTTGAAGGATTTTTGAGCGTAAAGCGGACTTCGAGAATGGAGCATCTTATGGAACTGCGGCACGAACGCCGCACGATGGTTTTCTATGAAGCTCCGCACAAGCTTTTAAGCACCCTTAAGGATATGCATTCCGTTTTCGGCGACAGAAACATTGTTGTTGTAAAAGAACTTACCAAAATACACGAAACTTCGTGGAGGGGAAGCCTTTCCGAAGCGGTGGCATATCATACCGAAAACCCGCCAAAGGGCGAATATGTTCTGGTTCTTGACGGTGAGCAGGAAAAGAAAGAAGAACAGCGCGACCCGATGGAGGAAGCACTTTCTATTGCAAAGGAGCTTATGGAAAAAGGAAAACCTGCTTCCATGGCGGCAAAAGAAGCGGCGAAGCTTACCGGACAGACAAAAGGCGATGTTTATAAACTGCTTATTGCAGAGGAATAAAAAAACGAAGGTACGCTGTAAAAAGCGTACCTTTTTTGTTGCGGCAAAACAGAAAGATTCCATTACCGGCTGAAATTGACGGGGTAGGATTTCTCTCTCTACGTCACCTACGGTTGTCATTGCGAGCATACCGCAGGTATGCGTGGCAATCCGTAAAAATATTACGGATTCTTCACTGCGTTCAGAATGACGGGCAATTTTTTGCCAACCAAACGGTTAGTTTGAAAATATTAGCTTTACACTTTAAATTTTCAACGGTCAACTTTTAAATGCTTTCCGGGGTGTTTGTTATCCCTCATCCGTCTGCTTCGCAGACACCTTCCCCAGAGGGAAGGCTGACCTTAGGGTTGCTTTTTAGTGGAACGTTGAAAAAATCAAATTTTAAGAAAAGATAAATAATTGTTTAAATTTGTTTTAAAATGTAGTATTATATTTTATATGTGAGTATTTTGTGAGAAAAGAGGGGAAGCATGGGAAAAAGAAAAAAATGGATGAAGCCTCGTCACAAAGTAATACAGGCCATTGCAAAAATTGTACTTGCACCTTATTGCCGGTGGAAGTACGGAATAACCATAGATAAATTTAAAGAACAGGAAGACAGACCCTATCTTATTCTTTATAATCATCAGACTGCGTTTGACCAGTTTTTTGTGGGAATATCTTTTAAAGGACCGATTTATTACCTTGCGACGGAGGATATTTTTTCCATGGGATGGGTATCTTCCATAATCCGCTTTGTGGTTGCGCCTATTCCGATAAAAAAGCAGACCACAGATGTGGGCGCGGTTATGAACTGCCTTAGGATCGCGAAAGAAGGCGGCACCATCTGCCTCGCACCGGAAGGAAACCGCACATACAGCGGAAGAACCGAATATATGAACCCTGCCATTGCGGCCCTTGCAAGAAAGATTAAAGTTCCGGTGGTACTTTACAAAATAGAAGGCGGATACGGCGTTCAGCCAAGGTGGACCGATAAAAACAGAAAAGGCAAAATGCATTCCTATGTTTCCGAAGTTATTATGCCGGAAGAATATTCTGCCATGACCGATGAGGAATTTATGGAAAGAATAGAAAACGGTCTTTTTGTTGATGAAGCCAAACCGGACGGAATTTTTGAATCCGGCGTTTCTGCGGAGTACCTTGAACGGGCAGCGTATGTTTGTCCTTTTTGCGGATTTGCTGAATTTGAAAGCCATGGAACGGAAGCGGAATGCAAAAAGTGCAAAAGAAAAATAAGCTATGGCGCGGATAAAAAAATCCGGGGGATAGGATTTGATTTTCCGTTTGAATATTTTGGCCAGTGGTATGATTATCAGAAAGATTACGTAAACGGCGTAAACGTTCTGGATTATGCGGAAAAACCGATTTTTAGGGATCGGGTTAAAATTTCCAAAGTTATTATAAGAAAGAAAAAAGAACCGTTTATTGATGATGCGGAATTTGCGCTTTACGGAAACAGAATCGCCGTAGATGAAGGAACAGAAAAGGAATGGAATATTCCTTTTGAAGAAGTTTCTGTTGCGGCGGTTCTTGGAAGAAACAAGCTTAATATCTATCACGGAAACGAAGTTTATCAGATAACCGGAAGCAAAAGATTTAATGCTCTTAAATACGTAAACATATATTACAGATGGAAAAATATCAGCGAGGGGAACGAAAATGGAAAATTTTTGGGATTATAGTGTTTGGGGAACCCTTAACGTAGTTGCCGTGCTTTTGGCAAGCCTTTTGGTTGGCAATATCCTTAAAAAATCGGTTGGATTTCTTAAAAATTCGCTTATTCCGATTTCTGTTATCGGCGGCGGAATTTTGATTTTTGTTGCATGGATATATAAGCTTATAACCGGCGATATTATGTTTGATACGGCGTTCTTCGGAACTTCGGGCACAAAAACTCTGGAAATGTTTACCTATCACTGCCTTGCCCTTGGTTTTATTGCTTCCACACTTAAAACTTCTGAAGGAAAAATGACGAAGGAAAGAACCATAGAGGTTTTTAATACGGGCGTTACCACGGTTTCCACCTATCTTTTGCAGGCAATCGTAGGTATGGGAATAACAATGACAGCGGCGCTTGTTCTTGAAGGCTTTTTTGAGGCGGCGGGCGTTCTTCTTCCGTTTGGATATGGTCAGGGGACCGGCCAGGCCATGAACTACGGCGGAATTTATGAAAACGATTTTGGTTTTGAGGGCGGAAAAAGCTTTGGACTTACCATTGCGGCGCTTGGTTTTTTAAGCGCAAGCATAGGCGGCGTTATTCACCTTAACTATCTTAAAGGAAAAGGAAAAATTGTAAAAAGATCTGAAGAAAAACGCCACACTTCAGAAAGCATCGAAAATCAGGACGAGATCCCCATGCAGGAAAGCATTGATAAAATGACCGTGCAGATCGCGCTTATTGTGGTTACATATATGCTTACCTATTTTATCATGACAGGCATCAGCAAGCTTTTGCCAGGAATGACTTCGCTTATTTTCGGATTCAACTTCCTTTTGGGCGTACTTTCCGCAACGCTTGTAAAATCTGTTATGAAGTTTCTTAAAAAGAAAAAAGCAATACAAAAAGAATATACGAACAATTTTTTGCTTACCAGGGCAAGCAATTTTTTCTTTGACATAATGGTTGTTTCCGGAATTGCGGCGATACGCCTTTCTGTTCTGGAACAGTATTGGGGAATTATGCTTATTCTTGGTATTGCGGGATTTGTTGTTACTTATATTTATAATCATTTTGTGGCGAAAACGCTTTTCCCGAAATATGTGGAAGAACAGTTTTTGATGATGTACGGCATGCTTACCGGTACTGCGAGCACGGGTATTATTCTTTTGCGAGAAATTGACGGCGATTTTGAAACCCCTGCGGCGGATAACATGGTTTATCAGAATTTTCCGGCAATCGTATTTGGTTTTCCGATGATGCTTCTGGCAATGCTTGCACCGGAAAAACCTGTGCTTACCATGATCATTCTTGTGGTATTTTTTGCGGCGATGAATATTCTTCTTTTCCGCAGCAAAATATTTAAAAAGAAAACAAAAGTATAATAAAAACGGTAAACCCCGTGCTCAAAATTTTTGAGCACGGGGTTTTGACTTGTGGCTTATTTGCAGCCTTTGCAGCCGGCGCAGGAACGGTTATAGGCCACAAGCAGAACACCGTTTCCGGAAGTATCGGTGATTTCGTGCTGCATGGCGTTAAGTTTATCGAGCTGCTGCCGGGAAAGGCTGGCAAATTTTTCGTTCTCTGGCAAAAAATCATCTCCTTATATTAATTATATATAGTATTACTCTATATATCATTTAATATACGGGACGGAAAAGGCAGAACAGGACAAAAAAGCACCAACAGAAACATTTTTAGAACAAATGTTCGATTTTTTACATAAAAAGTGTTGATTTTAGCGAATTATTATATTATACTATAAAGCAGAAATGACACCGCAGGATATTATGATGAATGGAGGAATTTTTAAGCATGGCAGACAAAAAAGAAGCACTTGAAACCGCAATTAAACAGCTTGAAAAACAGTACGGAAAAGGCACCGTTATGAAACTTGGCCAGGCGCCGGCGCTTAACGTAGAGGCGATTTCCACAGGATCTATTTCTTTGGACAGCGCACTTGGAATTGGCGGCGTACCCAGAGGCCGAATTGTTGAGATATACGGACCGGAAAGTTCCGGTAAAACCACCGTTGCGCTCCACATCATTGCATCCGCGCAAAAAGCCGGCGGCGAAGCCGCGTTTATCGACGTTGAGCACGCTTTGGATCCGGTTTACGCAAAAGCCCTTGGAGTAGATATTGACAGCCTGCTTGTATCCCAGCCGGATACCGGCGAGCAAGCGCTTGAAATTACCGAAGCGCTTGTGCGTTCCGGCGCCATTGACGTTATTGTTGTGGACTCTGTTGCCGCAATGGTACCGAAGGCGGAAATTGAAGGACTTATGGGCGATACTCACGTAGGTTTGCAGGCAAGGCTTATGTCCCAGGCTTTAAGAAAGCTTACCGGCGTTATCAGCAAAACCAACTGCGTTGCTGTCTTTATTAACCAGCTGCGTGAAAAAGTTGGCGTTATGTACGGCAACCCAGAGGTTACTCCCGGCGGACGCGCTCTTAAATTCTATTCTTCCGTTCGTCTTGACGTCAGAAAACAGGAACAGCTTAAACAGGGCGGCGACGTTATAGGCAACCACACAAAGGTAAAAGTTGTTAAAAACAAGGTGGCGCCGCCTTTCCGCGAAGCGGAATTTGATATTATGTATGGACAGGGCATCAGCAAGGAAAGCGAACTTCTTGATATTGCCGTTAAACTTGATATTGTGGATAAATCCGGCGCATGGTTCTCTTATAACGGAGAACGCCTTGGCCAGGGACGTGACAACGTAAAAGAACTTTTGCGTTCCAACACCGCCCTTTGCGAAGAAATCGAAGCAAAAGTACGCGATAATATGGATAAGCTTAACGATATGTCCAAACCTTCCAAAAAGTCCAAGATACTGAACGTAACTCCTACGGGAATTGATATTGACGCAGATGTGGACGACGAGGAATAATCCGAAAACAAAATTTACAACCGAACAGACAAAAGAGAAAGCCCTGAACTTGTTAGAGTACAGGGCTCATTCTCGTAGGGAGCTTTTTGATAAGCTTAAACGTTTTGCGGATATTGGGGTTGTTAACGAGGTCCTTGATATGCTGGAAGAAGGCGGCCTTATTGATGACGAGGCTTATGCTTTTCAGTATGCCCACGACCTTATGGAAATGAAGCTTTTGGGTCCGCAGCGGCTTAAAATGGAACTTGCGCGGAAGGGCATTGATGACGAAACAGCGGAAGCGGCAATTTTTACTGCGGAAGAAGAAATCGGCTCTGCGGAAGAAAGATTGGAGCGCCTGATTGAGATTCGGTATAAAAAAATGCTCTGTGATGAAAAAAATTGCACAAAAACCATAAATTCGCTCTTTCGTCTTGGCTACGGATATGATATGATAAAAGAAGCGATATATAAAGTAAAGGAAGAAATTGCAGATGAACTGTACGGAAACGAATGAAGCCATAAAAATCGGTATGATTGCTCTTGGCTGCAACAAAAACCAGGTGGATGCGGAACTGATGCTTGGCGCCCTTGAAAAAGCAGGATTTGAAATAGTGGAGAACGCTGCGGAATGCGACGTTGTAATAGTCAATACCTGCGGATTTATCGAAAGCGCAAAAAGAGAATCCATAGAAAATATTCTTCAGTGCTGCCAGCTTAAAGAACAGGGCGCGGTAAAACTGGTTGTTGTTACCGGCTGTCTTGCAGAGCGCTACCGCGAAGAAATGGCGGAGCTTATTCCCGAAGCGGACGTTATTCTCGGCATCGGCGCAAACGATGAAATTGCCGCTTCCATAAAACAGGCTTTGGAAGGACAGAAGGTAAGAAGATTTTATGCGCCGGAAAACCTTGAAATGGAAGGCAAGCGTATTCTTGTAAACTATCCTTATTATGCATATATAAGAATTGCGGACGGATGCGATAACCGCTGTTCCTATTGCGCCATTCCGGCAATTCGCGGAAGATATCGCAGCAGACCAATGGAAAACATTGTTGAGGAATGCCGTGCTTTTGCCGCAAAAGGTGTTGAGGAATTCATCATCATCGCCCAGGATACCACAAGATACGGCGAAGATATTTACGGAAAACGTATGCTTCCGGAGCTTTTGCGCAGAATCTGCGAAATAGACGGCATAAGATGGGTGCGTATTCTTTACGCTTATCCGGAAAGAGTTACGGAAGAACTTCTTGATGTGATGGCTTCCGAAGATAAAATTGTTAAATATCTTGATATTCCGCTTCAGCACTGCAGCAAAAAAGTGCTTAAACTTATGCACAGAAAACAGAGTACACCTGCGGAACTTGTGGCAATGGTAAAACACCTGCGCGAAAGAGTTCCGGGTATTACCCTGCGCACCACTCTTCTTACCGGATTCCCGGGAGAAAGCGACAGTGATTTTGAGGCTCTTTGCAAGTTTGTAAAAGCCGCAAAGTTTGACCGTCTTGGCTGTTTTGCGTATTCCAGGGAAGAGGGAACAAAATCCTATGATATGCCTAACCAGCTTGATGAGGAAACAAAAGAGCGCCGCGCGGAAGTTATTATGGAAATTCAGACCGCTGTTTCCGCTGCTCTTCTTAAAAAGAAAATCGGCAGCGAAATGGAAGTTGTTGTGGAAGGCTATGACAACAAAAACAAGGTGTTCCGTGGAAGAAGTTCTCAGGACGCTCCGGAAATTGACGGTATTGTATATTTTAAAAGCCCCGAAAAACACTGCATCGGTGACTTTGTAAAAGTTAAAATTACAAAATCTTCCGAATATGATCTTTTGGGAGAAATTATTCAATAAAGAAGGGAGGGCGGGAAAGTTGAACCTTCCGAACTTGCTCACTCTTTTAAGAGTGGCAATGATCCCGCTTTTTGTTCTTGCGTTTTTAAGCGGAACCAACGGCTGGATAGCCCTTGTGATTTTTATTCTTGCCGCGCTTACGGATGCGCTGGACGGTTATATTGCCAGAAAACAGAATATAGTCACCGATTTTGGAAAGCTTATGGATCCTTTGGCGGATAAACTTATGGTTATGTCTGCGTTTATATGCTTTACGGCAGTTGGACTGCTTCATCCGGCGGTTACAATTATAATAATGTCAAGGGAATTTCTTGTGACCGGACTGCGCAGCATTGCTTCCTCCAAAGGAAGAGTGATAGCCGCGGATATTTGGGGAAAGCTTAAAACCATTGCGCAGGACGTTTGCATAATTGCGGTTCTGCTTTGGCAGGCGATTTCCGGCGGGACAGGATTTTTTGAAGTTCTGTGTTATGCATGCATCTGGATTATGACGATTCTTACTGTTTTTTCTGCCGTAAATTATTGTGTGAAAAACAAGGATCTTTTTTCTGCAAAATAAAATAATTTATAATTATGTAATAAAATTTATAAAAACAGCTTTTAAGTTTAAAATCAAATTTAAGCTTAAAAGCTGTTTTTTGTTGAATGTTCGGGGAAAAACAGGGCAATATGTTGAAAACCAACAGGGCAAATTTGGGGTTTTCCACCAAATGTTAAAGAGTTTCCACAGAACACACGGCGGCGATGCAAATTTGAAAAAAACTTTTAAAAAACCGTTGACATATGGGTTTTGAAATGATATACTAATCAAGCTGACCGCGAGAAACGGTCGCAAGCATAGGACCTTGAAAATTGAACAACAGGAAACAAGAAGAATTAAACCCTTGTATTCATTTGAGTAAATTCCAAAGTAAGTAAAGTCAGCAAATGACTGAAAGCTTGGAGCAAAACTTTGAAATGTTTGGCACCCTGAGGGATGCTGGATATATAAACATTATCAAAGAGTTTGATCCTGGCTCAGGACGAACGCTGGCGGCGCGCCTAACACATGCAAGTCGAACGAGCGGAAAACCTTCGGGTTTGAAGCTAGTGGCGGACGGGTGAGTAACACGTGAGGAACCTGCCTTTCAGAGAGGGATACCGTTTGGAAACGAACGTTAATACCTCATAATGTAGATATGTCGCATGATGTAACTACCAAAGATTTATCGCTGAGAGATGGCCTCGCGTCTGATTAGATAGTTGGTGAGGTAACGGCCCACCAAGTCTGCGATCAGTAGCCGGACTGAGAGGTTGATCGGCCACATTGGGACTGAGACAC
>SVNB01000122.1 GCA_015067125.1 Oscillospiraceae bacterium | reverse complement strand
TGGTGAGTTTATTCCCCCTTAATTTTAAGGGGGAGTCGCTCGCGGGAGCGAGCGGGTAGGGGTTTAAAACTTTTCTTTTCAGGCACTACCCGGTTTCTTTTGGTTTCAAAAGAAATGGGGTAGTATTTCTATAAAACGGCAATCCCTCCGGGTTCTTGGTTATCCCTCTTCCACCGCCGCAAGCGGCGGTCCCCCTGTACTCTTGCGGTGCCCAAAATATTCTGCGGCATACGCCTTGAATATTTTGACCGCGGCGCCAAACCCTGCTCGCTGTTTCGCCCACTGGGCGCGCTTCGCAGGCTTTGCTCTCTGGGAAGGCTGCCTTCCGGGTTACTTGTTTGCGGTTGGAGCAAAGCCCCCCTACTGTAAATTGGTTGCTTTGTTTTGTGGAACGGTAAAGACCGTTCCCTGCATTTGCCATTGCGTGAGCGCAAGCCGTTAAACGGATTATCTTATAAAAATGCCATGAGTACCAGCGCCAGAACGGCGCAAAGATTGAGCACGATAAATCGTTTGCCAAACAAGGGAGCGTGCTCATCAGCTTTTTTAAGCCTTTTATCCTCGAAAAGATATGCCGCAAGGGCAAAACCGACAGAAAGAAACATCATTCCAAGCATGGGAAAAGGTTCCGGCGTGTTGTTTTTATATTCTTTCAGTTCAAAGAAAAGAATAAACGCTCCCACAGAAATAAATATCATTACCAAAAGGATTACGGAAGAGGGCAGGCTGCGTTTGGCCCTTTTTGCGTCATTTGGGTCGCAATAAATCTTATCGCCGAATTTATACCCCATAAAGAAAATTCCGGCGACAAAAGAAATAATATATCCGAATAAAAAAATTACGCCAAATTCAAACTGCGGAACCACAAGCGCCGTTACCGCAATCAGAAAAAGATACGAAGAGGTTTCAAAACCCAGCATAAAATCAAGGCCCGCAAGGTAACGCTTCATGTTTTCCGTATCGTATTTTATGGAAGAATCGTAACCTGCAAGCATGGAAAATTCTCCGCTTTTTACCATTCCCCAAAAAATAAGATGAGTAAAACAGTGCATGGGAACGGCCAGAATAAGCAGCATTATAAGCGTTTCTCCATCAAAATTTCCGCTGATTCCGCCGATGACGCAATAGGCGATAAGAATAAAAAGCGAAACCGCCGCAAAAATATGTCCGCCCGGGTGGATTTTTGCCGCAGGCTTTTCGGCAGTTTCTCCGCGGCAGATTTCATCGACGGAAACTCCGAAAATTTCTGCAAGGCGAACAAGATTTTCCGTATCCGGGTTGGCCTTGCCGCTTTCCCACTTTGTTACCGCCTGGCGGGAAATATCCAGCATTTCCGCAAGTTTTTCCTGGGATATTCCCTTTTGTTTTCTCAGTTCGGCAATGGTTTTTCCGATTTCCATTTTTGGACACCCCCTTTTCTGTTTTTAGTTTACTATAATTATAGCTTATAAACAAGCAACTTTATATGCAACTTTTGGTTGCCGCGCCTTTTTTATTCCAAAAAGTAATATTTATTGCGCGTTTGTTTTGTTTGTGCTATATTCTGGTAGAATGAGAGGTGCGTTTTTATGAGCAAAAAGAAAAAAATCCTTATTGCCGCGGCTGTTATTATTGCGGCTTTGGCCGTAATTTATAAAATGCCGAAAAGCCTTGATGATATTCTGCCCTACCCCTTTGATTTTGAAAACGCCGCGGGCTACAGCTGCTTTGCTATAACACCGGAAAAACAGCGGGCGTATTTTCCGCCGGACGAAGGAAACGCAAGTTACGAAGAAATTCACGCGATTTTATCAGAAACTGAATTTATTAGCGATTTTCGCAATATTGTTCCGGTGGATTTCGGTTTTCCAAAATACACCGTCGAGGGTTCTCATATAAGCATTAAGCACGAAGGAAAAAGCTGTTTGGTGGAATTTTATTCCGGAAATATCAAAGCCGCCAACTCCTGCAGAGTAACTTTTTATGATGACGGTGTAGTAAGCGTGAAAACAAACGAATACCACGAGGTTATATGGAGTTATAAATTAAAAGATATTTCTTATTTTGAAAAAATTTGGGAATATATCTTTGAAAACGGAAGCGTTTACTGAATAAATCATACTTGCCAAAAGGGCACTATAAATTAAAAGCGGAAAGTTAATCTTCAAATTCGCCGTTTTGGTGGCAGAGATTTGCCTGTCATTCTGAACACAGTAAAGAATCCGTGATATTTTTACGGATTGCTACGGGCTTATGCCTTCGCAATGACAACCGCAGGGAACGGTCCTGACCGTTCCGTTTGCGCTACACAGATGTTTTAACCTCCTCGGAGGAGGAGGTGTCTGCGAAGCAGACGGAGGAGGGATAACAGGTAACCCGGAGAGAAATACGCCGCTCGTTAAAGGGAAAAGGCCACGAAGCGGCAAGGGGATTCGTTAAAAACAAAGGACGGAGCAAAAATGCTCCGTCCTTTGTTTTTGCAGGGGTTTTACTATGAAAAATTATTATGTGGTCTTTTTAAAAAACGCAACGGCAATGGCGCCGGGACCAACATGGGTGCCTATTACGCTGCCTATGCAGGTTTCGCGCAGGGTTTTGGTATTGCCTTCCCATAAAAAGCGGCTGTCTTCAACGTATTTTTTAAGAAGGTAATCATCGTGGCCGGTATAACCCAGAAAAAGCGGTTTTTCAAAATCCACTCCGCCGGCTTTTTCTATTTCTTTTACAAGAAAGTTATTGCCCTGTTTGGAACCCCTGGCCTTGCCAAGGATATTTATTTTTCCGTCTGCAACGCTTATTACCGGTTTGATGTTAAGCAGTCCGCCTGCAAATGCGGCGGTTTTAGAAAGTCTGCCGCCTTTTTGCAGATATTCAAGAGTATCTATCAGCGCAATAATGATGATATCCTTTTTTGCTTTTTCGATTTCTTCAACTATTTTTTCGGCGCTTGCGCCGGCCTTTGCAAAAGAAAGGGCGTATTCCGCAAGAATGGCCGTGCCTATGGCAACGGATTTTCCGTCGATTACGTGAACCTTGCCGGGAAATTCCGCCGCCGCAATGCAGGCGCTTTGATAAGTTCCGGAAAGATCGGAAGCAAGAGTTATGGCTATGGCTTCGTCACCGGCTTCGGTAATTTTTTTAAAGATCTCTTCAAAAGCTTTTGGCGAAGCCTGGCTTGTGGTGGGCATAACATCGCTTTCTATAAGTTTCTCGTAAAAAGTTTTTTTATCTATGGTAACGCCGTCTGTATATTCCTCTTCGCCAAAGTGTACGGTAAGGTGAACAATTTCGAACTCATCCAGAAGTTCCGGCGCAAGGTCGGTGGTGGAATCCAGAACGATTTTTACACTCATCAGTTTTCTCCTTTGTTATTTAAGAAAAAAGCGCAGAAGCTTTTTTGTTTTTTTCGAATACGGCTGATACCGCATGGGAAGATCCATCCATGTTTTTTTATCCACAATGCTTTTTATATAAGAAAAAGCATCAAAACCGGCTTTGCCGTGATAAGAACCCATGCCGCTTTCGCCAACGCCGCCAAAACCCATTTCGCTTGTGGCAAGGTGGATAACAACGTCGTTTATGCAGCCGCCGCCAAAGGGCAGTTTTTCGGTTACTTCTTTTGCAAAGGATTTATCTTCCGTAAAGATATAGCAGGCCAGGGGTTTTGGCTTGTTTTTGAGCACGGAATATATTTCGTCGCGGTGCTCAAAAGTGATTACCGGCATTACGGGGCCAAAAATTTCTTCCTGCATAACGGCGTCTTCCCAGTTTACGTTGTTCAGAACAGTGGGTTCTATGCGGCAGGTTTCTGCATCAAAACCGCCGCCGAGCACGGTTTTTTCGGCATCTATAAGGCCAAGCACCCGTTCGAAGTGTTTTTTGTTGATGATTTTTCCGTAATTTTTGTTTTCCAGCGGTTTTTCGCCAAACTGAGCACGAACCTGCTTTTTAACTTCTTCTATAAACTGTTCCTTAACTTCTTTGTGGCAAAGAATATAATCCGGCGCAACGCAGGTCTGGCCGCAGTTAAGGTATTTGCCGAAAACAACGCGCTTTGCCGCAAGAGG
>SVNB01000121.1 GCA_015067125.1 Oscillospiraceae bacterium | reverse complement strand
GTGCCGGGTTCAAATTCGTACACAACGCTATTATCAGCGGTGCTTATGTAATAATCAGCATACATTACACCGTCACCAAGTTCTTCAAAGCCAAAATGTCCGCTCTCCGTAACAGGTTTTGCGCCAATCACCGGTGCGGGAACAGAATCCACTTCATCGGGCAGCACAAAATTAAACTGGGAAATGTAGTTGGAAACGTTGATGGTAACAGGCTCGACTGTGCCGTAATCCATTTTTGTGGAACCGTCAAGTTTGCCCATAGTGCCAAGAGTTACACTAAACTCCTGTGTGCCAATAGCGCCATCTTTAGCTTTTACGGTAATTTTAAGAACATCAAATTCTCCGCCTTTACCGGTCATAGTTACCGCACAGCCAAATACACCGGTGTTGGGATTATAGTTGCTCATCATAAAATCTGTCATTGTAACAAGAATTTCGTGAGAAACATATTCAAGACCTTCCGGCATATTAACAGTAAAGTTAATGGAACCAAGGTTATCTGTTTTTGCATTGACTCCAATATAAATATCAAATTCTTCGCCGGGGCTTACCTGTGTTTTATCAGCTCTTATGCTCACAGAGCCATCTGCCCCTGCCGCCGCAAGAACAGTAACAGGTACCATATTCAGTACCAAAAGTACACTAAGGAAAAACGCACAAATCTTTTTAAACATGTCGTTATTACCTCCCTTTCCAAATTATGCTATAAGCTGTTGATACAGGAACTGCAAATCTGCAAAGTCTATATCATCCAGCTGGTTAGTGTTCGCCACCGCAAGTCCATCTCCGGTAAGTAGTTCTCCTCCGGAAAGATGCATAAACAAGCGCTGCAAGTCACTGAAGTCAAGGAATCCGTCCTGGTTTACATCGCCCAAAAGAATTACTTTTGTTGCCGTAATCACGCCGTTTGTGGTTTCGGCCTCCATCGGGGCATATTCCGGTTCGCCGTCCGAATCTATTCCGGAAAAGCTGCCGATAACGGTTTCTTCGCCGCCATCGGTGCCGTTTGCAAATTTAACCGCAAGCTCTTCGCCCGTTTCTGCCGCTTCAAGAACTTTAAAAGTTACATCAAGAACGGAACCGCCTTCGGTAAGGCCTTCAAGCTCTTCCCATGCAAAATAAACAAGTCCTTCGGTGTTGTCCTCTCTTACAACCGGTTTATCAAAGCCGTTCATCGCTTCGCCCGCGGAATAAGAAACCACCTGAAGCTTTGTCGGGTCAAACTTAAGCGCAAACTGAAGTACCGCCGCGTTGCTGTTTTCCGAAATATTTACGGAAACAGTGGTTTCTCCCTTAATGGCGCCTTCCGCGCTTGTAATGCTAAGTCCGGGAATAATCGCTTCGGCGCTCGGGTCAAAATTGCTTGCCGCCATAAGGTGCGCCGCGTTAAATTCTGCGGAAGTGTAATCCGGGTATCCCTGAATGGAAACTCCGGCTTCGCCATTTTTTACATGGTTTACAAAATTGCTGTCGCTGCAAAGGAAGTATTCATACTCGCCGCCGTACTCCGCAACGGTTGCGTCCCAGGTCGCATCGGCGTTGTAATAATAATCGCCAAGCTTTACAATGTTCCAGGCGTGATTTTCCGGGTTGATTCCGTCGCCGTAACCGATGCCCGCAATGCATCTGGCGTCAACGCCCGCTTCCAGCGCCATTCTGTAAAGCGCAAGAGTGTATCCCTGGCAAACAGATTCTCCTTCGATAAGTGCGGCATGCGCGGAATGTTCGTATCCGGTGCATCCGCCGCCTGCGCAGACAGTAAGGTGATCATGCGCATAATCAACGTTTTCGCAAAGGTAATCGTAAATTGCTTTTATCTTCTGATAATCTGTTTTGCCCGCAAGGTTCAGGCCTTCCAGAATCTCTTCGATTTTTTCGCCAACGGCTTCTTCCATATCAAAATCCGTATTGTATTTTGCGTAATATGGCAAAGTTGCTCTTAAAACGTTGCCGGTTTGATATATTGTTGTTGACGCAAGCTCATATCCCTTTAAATTGAACAGGATATAGTCGCCTTCCGAAGGATCGCCGGTGTGAACAAGAGCTTTTTCGTGGATATTGTGCAAAAGCTGGTTTATTCCGCCCGCCGCTTCTGCTTCCTGCACGGTTACTTCAAGGCTAATATTGAAGCTTTGTGCTCTTGCCTTCATAGCTTCTCTGAACTGAACCACCGCGCCTTCAAAGCCAACAGAGGAACCTGCCAAAAATCCTATCGGCTCGATATCGGCAAAATCTTCTTCAGAAAGCTCGCCATAAATCGGGTTTGCATAGATAAAACCGCCGGCCGTACCAACTTCAACTTCTTCCGTTTCTGCGGAAAAAGCAGGTACTGCCATGGTCATCACAAGGCAAACCGCCAGCAATAGTGTGATTACCTTTTTCATTTCTTTTTTACCTCTTTCCTTCTATGTAAAAAATAAATTAACGAACTATTTTTTGCGCTTTATCAAAATAAGCGCTGCTCCGGCAGCGGCCGCTCCGATGGGAAGAATTATAAGCCAAATCGGCGCATCGGATTTTTCTTTATGGTTATTTGTAATAACCTCTGCTCCCTGCTGAACAGGAACTTCGTTTTCTTCCGGCTGTTCTTCGCTTTCAGGGCTTTCGCCGCTCTGCGGTGTTTCTGCCGGAAGTTCTTCCGGTTCTTTGTTTTCTTCCGGAGCTTTTTCTTCCTGCGGCTTGCTTTCTTCCGCAGGTTTTTCTTCTTTTGGTTTATCTTCTTTTTCCGGTTCAATTATATCCGGCGCGGAACTTTCTTCTTCTGTTTTGGAAGAAGAACCGCCGCTTGGGTTTATAACCACACCCTGAGAAGGTTTTGTTCCTTTAAAAACAGTAACGCTTTCTACTTTTTCCGGAGCTATGTTTTTAAAATCGCTTCCGGCTATGATAAGGTTTTTTCCGCTTTCGATGGAAACTTCCGCGTCTTCGGAAGAATCCAGAGATTTGAATTCCACCTGCAAAAGCACTCCGTCTTCTTCGATAGCGTCAAGGGAATCCCATACAAAAAAGATTTTTCCGTCTTTTACGTTTATCAGCGGTTTGCTGTTGCCTTCAAGAATTACGCCCGCGGCAGTTGTGGTACATTCCATTTTTTCCGGATCGTAATTCATACAGAACTGTATCATTTCCGGGTTTGTTTTTCCGGAAATCACAACGCTTACCGTGGATTTATCTCCGTCTGCGGCGCTTTCTATCTTTATTCCGGCGCCTTCTTCGGCAAAAGCTGCTGTTCCAAAGGCAAAAACTAAAATTACTGCTGTTATAAGCGAAAAAAGCTTTTTCATAAAAAGTCCTTTCTGGTCTTTCCTAAAAAAGAGCATAATACGCCCTTTGCTATATATGTAATAAGTCTATCATATATAGGATAAAATTACAAGTATTATTACTAATATTATGTATGTTGATTTTTTCAACATAGTGCCGCGTGTTTGCTTGTTTTTTGCCCGTGCCAAAGGCTTTTTCGTCGCTAATGTAAAACATTTATTAACTTTTTTAAAAAAGTTTGCTTTTATCCGTCGAAAAAAGTATAATAATTTAATATACAGAATTTTACCGTTTTTACGAAAGGATATATTATGCACAGTTTTTACGGTTCCCAATGCCCCTATTGCAAAAAGAATTTTGCCGAAGGCGACGATATAGTCGTCTGCCCGGAATGCGGCACTCCTCATCACAGAGAATGTTATAAAGAACATTCCGCCTGCGCAAACGAAGCACACCATGCGGAAAATTTTGAATGGAAGCCCGCTTTTGCTCCGGCGCCGGGCGTTCGCCACGAGCACATTCACGAAGCGGAAAACGTTAATTCCGCAGAAAAAACCACCGTCTGTCCCACCTGCGGAAGCGAAAATCCTTCCGGTTCCCGTTTCTGCTTCAGCTGCGGAGCAAGACTTTCTGCTCCGGATAATCACGTTCCCTCCGCAGAGGATTTTCATCGGGAAAGACAGCGTATGTATTCCGAAGCATTCGGCGACAGCCTTGACGGAATTTCCGCAAAAGAGGCCGCTATTTATGTAAAAAGCAATATAGAGTATTTTCTTCCGCGTTTTGCGGCTTTTTCCAAGGGCGCAAAGTTCGATACCAACTTTTCCGCATTTATTTTTTCTTATTTTTATCTTTTTTACAGAAAAATGTATGGCC
>SVNB01000120.1 GCA_015067125.1 Oscillospiraceae bacterium | reverse complement strand
AAGGGAAACAAATTCTTCCGCCGCAGGGCAATCCGCAAGGGCAACGGTTATATCGCCCAGTTCTGTTTTTATCACCGCGGTTTTTCCGGAAATGGGCATTTCCCATTCGCTTTGTTTATCTATTGGGGAAAAACTGATTTTACCGCTTTCGTCGGTTTCTATATGGAAAATACCCATTGCCGCCAGAACGGCAAAGGCGGCGACAACAAGCATAAGCACAACCGCCATAACTATTCCAAGGGTTTTTATTTTTTTCATGGAACGCTCCTTTCTGTGGGCATATATGTTATAGGCGCGGCCCTTTGCGGCCGCAGGGAAAGCTGAATTTGGCCCCTTGCCTGAAGTGATACTTTCTGTAGGGACCGTCGTCCCCGACGGTCCGTTTTTTCGGAACGCTGAGGACAGCGTTCCCTACGGTGGGCAATTCGGATTCCTTGCCTAAATGGAGGCTGCCCTCCGGGTTCTTGGTTATCCCTCTTCCGTCTTTTTCGCCTTTGGCGAAAAATCCACCTTCCCCTCCGGGAAGGCTGCCCTCCGGGTTACCTGTTTGCGGCGGGAGCGGGTGCCCTGAGTGCGAAGCACGAAGAAATACCCTTGGGGTACCCCCGCCCTACAGTAAATTGGTCGCCTTGCGGAACGGTCAAGACCGTTCCCTACTGTGGGCAATTCGGATTTCTTGCCTAAATGAAGGCTGAACGCTTTTAACCGAAAAGGATTTCTGCGGTAAGGGCGTTGGAAAGAAGAAAGCCCTTTGGGGTAAGGGCTATGCGGCCGTTTGTGATTTTTAAAAGGCCGGGTTTTTCAAACGGTGCGGCGTTCGCCAAAAGTTCATTCGGCATCGGTGCTTCCGGAAATTTTGCAAAAAGCTCCACAGGGTCAAGGCCTTCGGCAAGGCGCAGACGCAGCATTGCGTATTCTTCCCAGCCGCCGCCGGAAGATTCTTCCCGTTCGTTTTCTTCAAACGGTTTTTCCAAAAAATCGTTTATGTTTCTTTCCGTATAAAAACGGCGGCCTTCCATAAAGGAATGGGCGGAAGGGCCTATGCCGATATATTCGTCATCAAGCCAATAGCGGGTATTGTGGAACGAGTGTTTGCCGTTTTTGGCAAAGTTGGAAATTTCATACTGGGCAAAACCGCGTTTTTCAAGTTCTTCGCAGGCCAGCAGATAAAGATCCGCCGCCTTTTCATCATCGGCGCAGAGAAAACGCAGTTCGCTTTTGGCAAGGGGCGTGCCTTCTTCGATTTTGAGCATATAGCAGGAAATATGCTGAACGCCAAGGTTTGCGCAGAAATCTATGCTGTTTATAAGGCTTTCTTCCGTCTGATAGGGAATACCCAGCATCAGATCAAGGGATATATTATCAAATCCGGCCTTTTGGGCGGCTTTTACCGTTTCTGCCGCTTCTTTTGCGGTGTGGATTCTGCCCAAAGCGGCAAGTTCTTTATCATCTGCGCTTTGCAGACCAAAAGAAAGCCGGTTTATTCCGGCATTGCGCAGTGCGGAAAAATCCACCCGCTCCGCGGCGCCCGGGTTGCCTTCGGCAGTAACCTCCGCTTTTGGCGAAAGATAGGGTTTTGCGCATTCCATAATATCGCAAAGGTGTTTTTCTTTTAAAAGCAGGGGAGTGCCGCCGCCAAAATACAAAGAGTTATAGCACCTTGCATACTTTTTTGAGTAAAAATCTATGGCCTCTTTTACTCTGTTTTTATATCTTTCAAAATATTCTTCCCCTTTTGGAAAAGAATAAAAATCGCAGTACCTGCATTTTTGAATGCAGAAGGGAACATGAATATACAGCCCTGCTTCGGTTTTTTTATTCATCGGTGCTCCCTCCTTAAAAAATCGTTTTTTCGACGTTTTCGGTGCTCAAAAATGGCTTTTCGGGATCAAAAAATTTATCCACTTGGAAAACTTTTGTTGATAAACCGCTTTAAAATGCGGTTTTTATGAGCACTTTTCAACCTTTTCCACAGCCAAAATGTTGAAAATGTTGAAAACCCGGGTTTTCCTGGTTCAAAAATGCAAAGTTTTCAACCTTTTCCACCAAATACTCCACCAAGTGGCTTAAATATGCGGTTTGTTCATAATTTTGATGTTGAAAGCTGCTTTTTGATACTTTTGAGTATATTTTTTGCCCAAACTGGAAATTATTGGCAAACCTGCATAGCCAAAAATTTATATGCACAAAGGTATGAATGATGCTCGGCTTCAGCCTTCATTTTCTGCGGCCAAAAGCACCCGGTCGATAAGATTTTCCAGATCTTCCGGAGTGGAAAGCTCGCCGCATTCTCTGCGGAATTCCGCCGCGCCGCGCATTCCTTTGATATACCAGGAGGAATGTTTTCTTGCTTCGCGCATACCGGTATATTCCCCTTTGTATTGGCAAAGCAGGTTTATGTGTTTTTTAAGCACGGCCATGCGTTCTTCTGCGGTGGGTTCCGGCAAAAGCTCGCCGGTTTCCATATAGTGGGCGATTCTTTGGAATATCCAGGGGTTGCCCATGGCGCCCCGGCCCACCATAACAAGGTCGCAGCCGGTCTGTTCATAAAGGGCCTTTGCGCTTTCGGGCGAAACCACATCTCCGTTGCCGATTACCGGAACGGAAACCGCTTCTTTTACCTGACGGATAATATCCCAGTTTACCGGCGGAGCATACATCTGGGTGCGGGTTCTGCCGTGAACGGTAAGGGCGGCGGCGCCGTTTGCTTCACAGATGCAGGCAAATTCCACGGCGTTAAGGTGTTCGTTATCCCAGCCGGCGCGGAATTTTACCGTTACGGGAATATTTACCGCATCCGTTACGGCGCGGACTATTCTTCCGGCAAGTTCCGGATCCTTCATCAGGGCGCTGCCGCCGCCGTTTCCGGCAACTTTTGGCACCGGGCAGCCGAAGTTTATATCTATGGCGTCCGGTTTATATTCCAGCGCAAGCTTTGCGGCCTCTGCCATAACTTCCGGCTCGCTGCCGAAAAGCTGAACGGCGCAGGGGCGCTCCGCTTCGTTTATTTCCAGAAGTTCCGCGGATTTTTTGCTGCCGAAAGAAAGGCCTTTGGAACTTGTCATTTCTCCAACGGTCCAGACGGCGCCGTATTCCCGGCTTATTTCTCTCATGGCTCTGTCCGCAACGCCGGCAAGGGGCGCAAGGGCAGCATATTTGGGAAGTTCGATATTGCCTATCTTCATTGCTCTGCGCTCTCCTTCCAGAAGTCCAGATCCGGTTCTGTTCCGATCATGGCCATAGGGTCCACAAAAATTCCGCCGACGGAAATTCCGAAGTGCAGGTGGTTTCCGGTGGAAAGCCCGGTGGTGCCCACCTTGCCGATAAGGTCGCCTTTTTTGACCATATCGCCTTTTTCCGCTTCAAGCTTGCTCATATGATAATGCCAGCTTAAAATTCCATAGCCGTGGTTGATGATTATGGTGTTGCCGGTAAGTCCAAGATAATCCGCAAAAAGAATTACGCCGCTGTTTGTGGCATAAACCGGCGTACCGCCCGGCGCGGCCATATCTGTTGCGTTGTGCCATTCGGTATTTCCGTTGGAAAAAGTGCGGAACGTGCCAAAGGCGGTGGTTTCTTTATAATACGCATCGCCCAGAGGAAGAACAAATTCTCCGTCCCAAAGGGCAACGCCGCTGTTGACCCAGCGGTATTTCTGATAAAACTCATCAAATGCGGCGCGAACGGCTTCGTTTTCCAAAGTCTGTTCCAGGGTGGAAGGCGCAACCGTTAAATACTGTGCGGGGAATTTTCTTTCTGTAACTGTTATTTTTTCCGAAAAAGTGTAGTCTTCGCAGGTAAATTCAAGGGTATATTCGCCTGCTTCAGCGGCGGTTTTTACCGGAATATGGCAGTACCAGCCGCCGTCTTTTGCAAGAAATTTTCTTTCGTATCCAAGAAAATCCGTAAAGGAATAATCGGAAAGATCGATATTTTCCACACGCATGGTAATATAGCTTCCGCGCTGAACTTCTTTTGCGGAAAGGTAAACCGCCGGTTCCGGAACGGGTTCCAGTTCAACAACCGGTTCTGGTTCTGTTATAACTTCCGGCATGGAAGAGCTTTCCGGCAGGGAAGAAAGCTGGGCATCGGAACCTATGGTAGGGGTATCTTCTGCCATACTGCAGGCAGAAAGGGATATAATAAGTGCAGAAAGTATTAAAGCGATTGTTCTTTTCACGATTTCCTCCGG
>SVNB01000119.1 GCA_015067125.1 Oscillospiraceae bacterium | reverse complement strand
AAGATTTCTTCTTTTGTGAACGTGAACGCTTAACACAAGCCCGATGCCAAGATACGTTATGGAAATGGAAGTTCCGCCGGCGCTTAAAAGCGGAAGGGTGATTCCTATAACCGGCAAAACGCTTATGCACATTCCGATGTTTACTATGCACTGAAAGAAAAACATTGCAAAAACGCCGTAGCATATATATGCGCCCAAAGGGTCAAGGGCAATTTTTGCGTCATATATGCAGCGAAAACAAATTCCGCAAAGCAAAGCAACAACAAGCATTGCGCCCACAAATCCAAGCGCCTGGCAGATAAAGGAAAAAATCAGGTCGTTGTGCATTTTCGGCACATACCAGTAATCTTCCTGAAAAAGCCCTTCGCCCTGCAGCTGCCCAAGGCCGATGGAGATTCGGCTTAGCCTTTGCTGATAATCCGAACCCAGCGGGTCTGCGTATTCCGTAAAATATACAGCCAAAAAGCGCGTGCGCTGGTCCTCTGTTAAAAAATACTGCCATGCAATGGGTATGGCCGCCGCAACAACCGGTATGGCCGCAATTATGTACTTCCAGCTTAATCCTGCCGCAAAAAGCATGGCAAGGAATATGGCCGCAAAAACAAGCGCGCTTCCGTCATCACCCTGAAAATGTATCAGCAAAATGGGAAAACCGCCGTGCAGGCACAAAAGAAGCAGATTAAGCGGTTTGTTCACCTGCCCGTAAACTTTGGAAAGGTGATATGCAAAGCTCATAATAAAGCATATCTTCAAAAGTTCCGAAGGCTGAAAAGTAAGACCGAACGGAAGCCGCAGCCACGCTTTATCGTCTATGCTTTCATCAACCTGCATTCCGATAAAAAAAGTAAGTATTACAAGAAAAACAGAAAGGGGCATATAAAGCTTCCAAAGCTTTGTCATAAAATGATAATCTATGTTGGAAATTACAAACGCCGCAAAAATTCCAAGGGCAGAAGCTATTATCTGAACAAGCGCGACCCTTTCCGTAATATCAAGCGTTGCCGCAACGCCGGAATTAACCAGCGAATACTGGCAAAGAATCCCGATGACGGAAATGGAAAGACAAAAGAAAAGAAGCCACTTATCCACCGCGGCAAAATATTTTTTTATATATTCCCGTATTTTTTTCATCGGCGGCCTCCTTTCGCAAAAAATTACGCTTATTTATTAATAATAACATTATAACACAAATTTGTAAACTGTGATTAATTTAGTGTGAACAATTCGCCATAAAATATCAAAAGCGGTATTATTAAAAGCAATATTAATTCTATTTTATTGTTGCGAAAATCGTCAGAATATAGTATTATATTAAGTTAGAAAGAATAAAAGGAGGCGGCGATTACGGAAAAATTTATATCCAAAAGTGAAGCGGAAACCGCCGCTTTTGCCCAAAAATTTGCAAAAACCGTAAAACCCGGCGATATCATTGCTTTTAAAGGCGGCCTTGGCGCCGGCAAAACCACTTTTACAAGATATATGTGCGAAGCGCTTGAAACAAAAGACGACGTTTCCAGCCCGACTTTTGCGCTTGTGCATTGCTATCGGGCAAAATTCCCCGTCTGCCATTTTGATATGTACCGCATAAACACCTTTGACGACCTTTATTCCACCGGATTTTATGATTATCTTGATTCCGGCGCGGTGCTTGTTATCGAATGGAGCGAAAACATCATCGAATTTATCGAAGACGAAAATATAATCACAATAGAGATAAAACGCCTTGGCGATACAGAAAGAGAAATCACCGTGGAAAGGGGAGAAAGCCAATGAAGATTCTTGCGTTCGATACTTCTGCGAAAGTTGCTTCCGTTGCTCTTGCAGAAGACGGAAAGCTTGTTTCGGAATTTTATCTGGACAGCGGCTTTACCCACAGCGAAACGGTGCTTCCGATGGCAAAAGCTGCCCTTGATGCCGCAAGAATAACCCCTGCGGACGTTGACCTTTTTGCGGTAAACTGCGGGCCGGGTTCCTTTACGGGACTTCGCATTGGTATTGCGGCCGTAAAGGCTTTGGGCATGAGCCTTGATAAACCCTGCGCGGCGGTTTCCACGCTGGAAGCCCTTGCCAATAACCTTCTTGGTTTTTCCGGAATAATCTGTGCCGCCATGGATGCCAGATGCAGCCAGGTATATACCGCGTTTTTTGCCGGTAACGGCGAAACCGTTGCCAGACTTTGCGAAGACAGAGCCATCAGCACTGATGAGCTTTTTAACGATATTAAAAAATACGTTGCACAGACCGGAGAAAAAGTATGGCTTGTGGGCGATGGGGCAAACCTTTGCCTTAAAAAGTTTGGAGAAGAATTTGTAAAAACCGCTCCGCAGCAGCTTCTTTTGGGTCACGCGTTTGGCACCTGCATTGCCGCAAAACGGCTTTTTGAAAAAGGCGAAACAGTTTCCGCAGGGGAACTTGTTCCAAATTATCTGCGCCTTGCACAGGCAGAAAGAGAAAAACTTCAGAAAGAAGGTAAATTATGATCGCACTTGGTTCCGACCACGGCGGCTACCTCTATAAAGAGGAGCTTAAAAAGCATCTTGATGAAAAGGGTATCGAATATATTGATTTTGGTACCACAAGCACAGCTTCCTGCGATTATCCAATTTATGCAGAAAAGGTCTGCAAAGCAATCCAAAGCGGAGAATGCGAAAAAGGCATTCTTATCTGCGGTACCGGCATTGGTATGAGCATCTGCGCGAACAAATTCAAAGGAATCCGTGCGGCAGTCTGCGGCGACCATTTTTCTGCGGAATTTACCAGAAAACACAACGATTCCAACGTTCTTTGCATGGGCGCAAGAACCATCGGGGCGGGCGTTGCGCTGCAGCTTGCGGATATTTTTCTTTCCACGGAATTTGAAGGCGGCCGCCACCAGAAACGCGTGGATATGATGATGTCCTTTGAGGAAAATTAATATGCCCGTTATATCGAAGTTCGATTACGATAATTTTTACGATATCTTTTTTAAGGGGGAACCATATATTATGAAAAAACCTTTTATTCTTGACCATCCGCTTGTTCAGCACAAACTTTCCATCCTCAGAAGAACCTCTACCGGAACCAAAGATTTCCGCGAGCTTATCAGCGAAATCGGCAACCTTCTTTGCTACGAAGCAACCCGTGACCTTGAACTTGAACCGGTGGAAATCGAAACCCCTATGTGCAAATGCACCGCAAAACAGCTTAAAGGCAAAGCCCCTGTAATCGTTCCGATTCTTCGTGCCGGCCTTGGTATGGTAGATGGCCTTCAGCGCCTTATGCCCAGCGCAAGAGTTGGTCACATCGGTCTTTACCGTGATGAAGAAACCGCACAGCCCATCGAATATTTCTGCAAGCTGCCCGTAGATATTGCGGATTGCAGAGTTTTTCTTGTGGACCCGATGCTTGCAACCGGCGGCAGCGCCATCGATGCTATCGGCCAGCTTAAAAAACGCGGAGTAAAGAATATCAGCTTCCTCTGCATCATCGCCGCACCGGAAGGCCTTGAAAGACTTAACGTTGCTCATCCGGACGTACAGATTTACTGCGCCGCTCTTGATGACCATCTTAACGAAGTAAACTATATCGTTCCCGGCCTTGGCGATGCGGGCGACAGAATCTTCGGTACCAAATAATGAAGATAATGTCCGTAGATTTCGGTGATGCGAGAACCGGTATTGCAATGTGCGATAAAACGGAATTTCTTGCTTCTCCGATTACCGTTATCCACGAAAAACGCTTTGAGCACGCCATAGAAAAAACCGCCGCCGCTGCCATAGAAAACAAGGCAGAGGCCGTTATAGTGGGTCTGCCCCTTAATATGAACGGCTCCGAAGGTCCCCGTGCGGAACTTTGCCGTGATTTTGCCGCGAAGCTTGCGGAAAAAATCACCGTTCCGGTAAGAATGTGGGACGAACGCCAGACCACCGTTTCCGCCGCCGGTTTTCTTAAC
Organism: Oscillospiraceae bacterium; assembly: GCA_015067125.1. GTDB lineage: Bacteria > Bacillota > Clostridia > Oscillospirales > Ruminococcaceae > UMGS1668. The sequence goes on along the minus strand of SVNB01000119.1, from coordinate 309 downwards.
GAAACCGATACCCGCGGCAAAAAACGCAAGGCGGTAATAGATGCCGTTGCGGCTGTTATTATCCTCGACAGCTATCTTCAATGGCGCAAAAACCACCCCGGCGAATTTTAAGCCTTCCAGTTGAGGGGTTAAAACCTCCTCGGAGGAGGAGGGGGACCATTGCCGAAAGGCAATGGTGGAGGAGGGATAATAATCTTTCCAGCTAATTATAAACAAAAAAGCTCCCTAAAATCAGGGAGTTTTTTCTTTGGTAAGATTGCGGCAGGGTGGGGTCAGCTTTACTTCTGACTGTTCATATATTCAATAAAT
>SVNB01000118.1 GCA_015067125.1 Oscillospiraceae bacterium | reverse complement strand
GGAATCCAGAACGTTTATCGCTCCGTTTCCGTCCACGTCTGCCGCAAGCATCTGCCTTTCGTCAAGGGTAAGCAGGCCTGCGGAATAGCGGCGCACATAGTTAGCGTCAACGGTATTCACTTTGCCGTCACAGTTTACGTCACCGTAACGGTATGCGGCAATTTCTTTGCTTTCGTAATAATCGCAGTTTGCGCAGGTTCTGCGTTCTTCGCCCGCTTTACCAACGGTGGGTTCCGCATAAAGCGACCATTCGCCCAAACTATGACTGCCTGCGGCAATTTCTTCCGTATAGCTGTAACCGCACAAAGTGCAGGTATGGGTGGCACTGCCTTTTTCTGTGCAGGCAGATTTGGTAACAACGCTTTCGTAGCTGTGTTCGCAGTCGTTCGGTACTTCTATCTGAAATGAACAACTTGCTTCCCATTCAAACGGGTTGAACAATAAAAGGCCAATGAACCCGAGGAGGTTTTCCAGTGCGGTGCTGTTATCTGTATCAAAGTTAAAAACATCCATAAAAGTTACGTTAACATCATAAACGATTTTATCATTAAATATTTGGGAAGTTATTAAATCTATATCCGAACACACACCTCCTGCAATTATTTCCAAAGATTTATCATAAGCATTTGTAACGTTCACATACACTTTTTTCAGTTTTTTAATGCTTCCTTCTGCATATGTAAATTCTCCGCTTGCATTTTTTCCATATGATTTATTTGAATCATAAATGTTTCCATAAAACACATTACTGCTGCCCATTACCCAATACAAAGGAGTAAGTCCATATATGTTTTTCAAGTTGTTTTCTTTTGCGGTTTCGATAAGCTGTACGCAAATGCCTGAAAGCCCCGCTTTCCCAAGCTCGCTGTTCATAATAGTTGCTGTCAAAGCATGGCTTTCCCCTACGGAAAGCTTTTTGCCTTTTCCTCTCATACCGTGCCCCAAAAGGGCGTCCTGCGCTTTTTTGTCAGCGTCTTTCTGATCTATGGATTTTGCGTAAGCTTCTATCTGCGGACGGATAATTTCTTCAAGGCTTTTTTCGGCAGAAGCGTTTAAAAGCTCCGTTTCTTCTTCGATATATTCGATTTCGTCAAAAACTTCCTCTTCCGGTTCTTCAATAGGCGCAAGGCTGATAAAACCATCTTCGGCAATGGCAGTAACACCTGTGCCAAAAGCCATAATCGCCGCCATAAAAAGGCTTATTCCTTTTCTTAAAAATTTCTTCAAGCTATATTCCTCCTGTGCAAACAGGACGAATTATTCTCTGTCAGAAGGACAGAGAATACGGGACGTCCCGTATTCTCTGTCAGAAGGACAGAGAATACGGGACGTCCCGTGCGCTTTGTTTTCGTTTTATTTTATTATATTATAATATTTTGATTTTTGCAATAACAAAACGGCCTTTTGCCGCACTTGTAAAAAACATTATATTATGTTATACTAAAATGTAATTTTATATTTTAATATGGGTAATTACGCAAATATTCATCTCTATCAAGGAGGTTCTGATATGGAAAACATCGAAAACACCGCAAACGCCGCACCGGAACGCAAAAAACGCATTTTCAGCGGAATCCAGCCCACCGGCGTATTCACCCTTGGCAACTATCTTGGCGCTATTAAAAACTGGGAAAAACTGCAGGACGAATATGACTGCATCTATTCCATCGTAAATATGCACGCTATCACCGTCCGTCAGGATCCGGCAGAGCTGCGCAAACGCACTCTGGAATCCTACGCTCTTGCCATGGCCTGCGGAATTGACCCCGAAAAAAGCATTCTTTTTATCCAGAGCCATGTGCCCGCTCATGCAGAAGCAAACTGGATTTTAAGCTGTTCCACCCAGTTCGGCGAACTTTCGCGCATGACCCAGTTCAAAGATAAATCTGCAAAACACGCGGATAACATCAACGCCGGACTTTTCACCTATCCGGTTCTTATGGCAGGCGATATTCTGCTTTATCAGGCGGACGTTGTTCCGGTCGGCGTTGACCAGAAACAGCACCTTGAACTTGCCCGCGACGTTGCCGAACGTTTTAACAATCTTTACGGAAAAACCTTTACCGTTCCGGAACCCTATATTGCTTCTTCTCAGGGCGGCGGCAAAATTATGAGCCTTGCGGACCCTACCAAAAAGATGAGCAAATCCGACGAAAACCCCAAAGGCTGCGTATATATTCTTGATGACCCCAACGTCATCATCAAAAAATTCAAATCCGCCGTTACCGATTCTGATATGGAAGTTGCCTACCGCGAAGGAAAAGACGGCATAAACAACCTTATGACCATCTATGGCGCTGTAACCGGTTATTCCATGGATTCCATCCAGCGCGATTTTGAAGGCAAAGGCTACGGCGATTTTAAAAAGGCCGTCGGCGAAGCCGTTGCGGAACATCTTGCTCCCGTGCGCGAAAACTATGCAAAATATCTTTCCGAAAAAGCATATCTTGAAGAGTGCTATCGCAAAGGCGCAGAACAGGCAGAACGCATTGCCCAGCGCACCATTGATAAAATGTACAAAAAAGTCGGCTTTGTGGCCAGATAAGGTGAACCTATGCGAATTTTAGCTTTGGGCGACGTTGTGGGCAACATCGGAACAGATGCCCTGCGCCGCCACATGCCCGCTCTTAAAAAGAGATACAACCCGGATATCATAATAGTAAACGGCGAAAACGCCGGCGAAAACAGCAGCATTACCGCAAAAAACTGCAATGCTCTTTTTGCCATGGGCGCGGACGTTATCACCGGCGGAAATCATTCTCTTTATAACCGGGATATGACCGATATTTATGAACGCGAAATCGGCGCGCTGCGCCCGGCAAACCTTCATCCGAACGCTCCCGGCAGCGGCGTTTATGTTTATGAACGCGGAAAATACCGCTGCGCCGTAATAAGCCTTATCGGAAACGTTTTTCTTGACCTTGCCTATGAAAACCCTTTTACCGCTGCGGATAAAATCATCAAAGAGCTTGGCCTAAAGCACGTTGTTATTGATATCCATGCGGAAGCAACCAGCGAAAAAATCGCCCTTGGAAGATACGTTGAAGGCAAGGCAAGCCTTGTTTTCGGAACCCATACCCATGTTCCCACCGCGGATGAATGTATTCTTCCCGGCGGCACCGCGTATATTACAGATATCGGAATGTGCGGACCTATAGATTCCGTTCTGGGCGTTGTTACAAAATGCTCCACAGATTTTATGATAACCCACCTGCGCGGCAAGGGCATGGAAATTGCAAACGGTCCCTGCAAAATTCAGGGCATTTTTACAGAAACAGATGATTCTACAGGAAAGGCGCTCTCTATCGAGCGATTTGAAATAGACGATCCCATAAAATGAGATTTATTAAAATACTATCCCTTTTTCTTGCCGCTGTTTTTGTTTTCAGCGGCTGCAAAGCGACCACAGTCACTCCGCCGGTAACGGAAGTGGTTGTTCCCACGGAACCTTCCGAACCGGAAGTTCCCGCAGAGGAGGAACCCTTTGCCCTTAGAATACCTTTTGATTTTGACGAAGGGGTTTCTCCATATAAAACGCTTTCCAAACCAAACCGGTTTGTGTGCGAACTTATTTACCGTTCCATGGTAAGCTTAAAATCCGATTACAGCTACGAGCTTGACCTGCTTTCCGAAATTTATACGGAAGATAACACCGTATGGTATCTTTATCTTGACGAAGGCCTTACTTTTCCGAACGGAGCGGAATTTACCGCATACGACCTGCGCTATTCGCTGCAGCAGGCCATGAAGGAAGGCAGCTATTATGCCAAATCTTTAAGCATTGTGCGCAATATAAACGTTGTTAACGCCACCTGCTTAAAAATCACCCTGCACTATGCGGACAGATATTTTCCCAATCTGCTTACTTTTCCGGTAATATCTTTTGAAACAGTGGATAACCCCGTTTATTTTACGGGTATTTACTACTTCGGCGATGACGGAAAATCCCTTATCTGCGATCTTTATTCCGCCGCACAGAAAATCGAACTGGTTTCTGCAACGGATATGGATCTTTTGACCTACGAAATGCGCACCGGCCGCTATGACTGCATTTACGTTCCGGATCCGGCAGATAATCCTGCCTCCGGCGGCGGCACCGTAGGTATGCAGTCCAACCGAATGGTCTATCTTGGCATGAACAGCTATTATGCTTTTACTTACTATGCGGATTTTCGGCGTGCCGTTGCAGCCGCCATGGACTATGAACGCATATCTTCCGATATTTACGGGCATTTTGCCGCGGCGCCGAAAAAAATCTATAATCCGGATTTTTACGAAATGCAGTATATCAGCAAAAACAGCCTTGATCTTATGTCCGCAAACCTTATTCTTGACGATATGGGTTTTTACGGCCGCGATAAAGAAGGCTTTAGAACCAACAAACGCGGAAAACGCATTTCTTTAAAGCTTATAGTCTGCAACGAAAGCACCGTT
>SVNB01000117.1 GCA_015067125.1 Oscillospiraceae bacterium | reverse complement strand
GAAAGCATGAGTGCTATGAGAAGCCTTCGGTAAGACGTAAAAAGAAATCCGAAGCAGCTCGTAAGAGAAAGTATTGATTTCTAACAGAAAAAGAGGATGGCGGACGGCTTTTGCTGTCCGCTTTCTTATTTTTCGCAAAAAAGGAAAGGGAGGAAAAGCTTTTTTGTCTTTGTTAAAACCGCAGTACCGTTTTAATACCGTGCTGGATATTTCGGCAGAAGATTTAAAATCCGCAGGAGCAAAGCTTGTTATGCTTGATGCGGATAACACCCTTTCTCTTCACGGTTCGCAGGAACCTTTAAAAGGCGTTCCGGAATGGATCGAAGAAATCAAAAAAAGCGGAATAAAGCTTGTTATAATTTCCAATAACAGCAAAAACCGCATAAAACCTTTTGCAGAAAAACTGGGGCTGCCCTTTGTTTACAAAGGCGCAAAGCCCCTGCCAAAGGGCTTTAAAAAAGCGTGTAAAATGTTCGGCGTTCTTCCAAAAGAAACCGCGGTTATCGGCGACCAGATTTTTACCGATGTTCTTGGCGGAAACCTTTTTGGCGCAAAGGTGTTTTTAACAGAACCCCTTGGCCCCGAAACGGATTTTTTTATAAAGGTAAAACGCAGAATAGAAAAATATATAAGGTAATAATATAATAAGAGGAGGAAATTTTTATGGACAGAATCAAAAGACTTTCCCAAATGCTTCCCGAAGGCGTTGATGCGGCGCTTATTACTTCCGACGTTAACCGCCAGTATTATACCGGATTTGTTTCCAGCGCGGGCGCACTTCTTGTAACCGCAAAAGAAGCAGTCCTTCTTCTTGACAGCCGCTATATCGAAGCCGGCACCAAAAAGGTAACCGATGCAAAAGTTGTGCTTATGACCGATATGGCAAAACAGCTTAACGAACTTTTTGAAGAATACGGCGTAAAAACCGTGGGAATCGAATCCGGCTATATGACCGTAGAAAGCCTTTTCAGCCTTAGAAAAGTGCTTAATGCGGAACTTCTTGATGACCCCAGACTTAATTCTGTAATTCTTAACCAGAGAAAAATCAAATCCGAAGACGAGATGAAAGAAATCCGCGCCGCACAGGCCATTACCGATAAGGCATTTCTTCATATGCTCGAAGTTATCAAACCCGGCCTTTGCGAAAAAGATCTTCAGCTGGAACTGGATTATTTTATGCTTAAAAACGGCGCCACCGGCCTTGCGTTCGATACCATTCTTGCGGCCGGCGCAAACGGTTCCATGCCCCACGCTGTTCCCAGCATGAACATTGTTAAAGAAGGCGATTTTGTAACCATGGATTTTGGCGCCGCACATAACGGATATTGTTCCGACATGACCAGAACCGTTGCGGTGGGCAAAATTTCTGAAGAACAGGAAAAAGTTTATAACCTTGTTCTTGATGCACAGCTTGCAGCAATCGATGCGGTTAAAGCCGGAATTCCCTGCAATTCCGTTGATGCTGTTGCAAGAGATATGATTTACGGCGCCGGATACGAAGGCAAATTCGGCCACGGACTTGGCCACAGCCTTGGACTTGAAATCCACGAAAACCCCAGATTCTCTCCGCTTTGCTCCGATCTTACCGAAGCAGGCATTGTGATGAGCGTTGAACCCGGCATTTATCTTGACGGTCAGTTCGGCGTCCGCATCGAGGATATCGTTATGGTAACCGAAGACGGCTGCGAAGTTATCACCAAAAGCGAGAAAAAACTTATCACCCTCTGATAATTTTTGTTTGAGCACCGGCAAAACAATGCCGGTGCTCAAAATGCGTAATAATATATTTACACATTATTATAAAGGAAGCAAAAACAAATGAGACTTTTTATTGCCATCTGCGTTTGCAGAGTGCTTTATTTTATCGGACGCCTTATAGGAAAAGGCACTTCCAAACCCGGCGATATTGCAAGGATTATCTGCCCCAACGTGCTTAAACGCCTTAAGTTCAGCGGCAAGGTCATCTGCATCACCGGAACCAACGGAAAAACCACCACTTCCAACCTTACCACCCATATGCTGCGTGAAAACGGGTACACCGTAATCAACAACAGCTTTGGTTCCAATATGCTTGGCGGCATAACCACTGCCCTGCTTACCAACTGCACCTTTGGCGGCGAAGTAAAAGCAGATTTTTCCGTACTCGAAATTGACGAGCGCTGGCTCCGCTTTTTTGTAAAAGAGGTCACCCCGGATTACGTTCTGATCACAAACCTTCTGCGTGACCAGATCGTGCGCAACTGCTGCCCCGAAATTGTGCTTGAAAAAATCAAGCTGGGCGTAACCCCGGGCACCACATATATTCTTAATGCCAATGACCCGGTTTCTCAGCAGGTAAGCTGGGGAAAAGATAACCCCGTTATCTGGTTTGCTCTGGGCGAAAGCGAACGTTCCACCAAAGAGTGCAGAAGCGGCACAAACGATGCGAAAGTATGCCCCAGATGTATGCACGAACTTAAATATAATTATTATCATTATAATCACGTGGGCGATTTCTGCTGCGAAAACTGCGGATTTAAAACCCCGAAGGCGGATTTTATCGGCCACGATTTTGATTTTGAAAAGGGAACTTTTAAAATCAACGGCAAAGAAACCAAAATCACCTTTGATGCCACCTATTTTATGTTCAATACAGTTGCCGCTTCGGCAATCTGCTGCTCCGCTGCCGGAATGGAGATGGAAAAAGCCATCGCCTCTGCAGAAAGCTTTGATATCGGCGTAACAAAACGTTACGAGGAAATAACCGTTCTGGGCAGAAGGTGCCAGCTTATCCTTACAAAACAGAATCCGGCTTCCATAGACCAAAGCGTGGAATTTGTAACGGATAAGGAAGCACCGAGAACCCTTATCATTATTTCCAACAATATGTTCCATACCGAACGCAAGGACGTTCTTTTTATGTACGACGTTGCTTATGAAAACCTTAAAAACGTGGAGCACATCGTAATAGTCGGCAAGCGCCGCTACGATATGGCCGTGCGCCTTAAACTTGCGGATATAGATATGGAAAAAGTTCAGATTTGCGACGAGGCGGAGGATCTGCGTTCCTGCCTTGAAAAAACAGAGGGCAGCATCTATGTTATGACCTCTTCCGTTTTCTCTAACGAGGATAAAGTGCTGGAGGAGCTGAAGAAATTATGAGAAAGATAAAAATACTCAACCTCTACGGCGAGGCTCTTGACCTTAACGGCGACGGCAAAAACGTAACCGCTTTTGAAAAACGCATTGCGGAAATGGGATATGAATACGAAACCGTGACCCTTGGTGTGGGCGATGATATTGACGTTTCGGATTATGACATTGTTTTTATGACCCACGGCAAACCCCACAATGTTTCCGCCATCAGCGAACACTTTATTAAATATAAGGATAATATAATAGATAATATAGAAAAAGGAAAAACCTTTGTCGTAACCGGAAGTTCCAATATGCTTCTGGGCAAAAGTTTTTCCATGCTGGACGGAAAAACCTATCAGGGCATAGGTCTTTTTGACTGCACCGCGGAGGAATTCGACAGCCTTTACGTCAGCGATGCGGTTCTTGCGCCGAAATTCGCTCCGGATGAAAAAATGTTCGGCACCTATTACCGCTGTGAAAGCGTAAAATGGAACACGCCCAACGAAAACCGCCTTTTTACCGTGCTTAAAGCGGATGAGGGCAAAGGCTCCGTTGGTTCCGGAGAAGGCACCCGCCATAAAAACCTTTTTGCAACATGGTGCCTTGGTCCGGTGCTTGTGCGCAACCCCATTATGATGAAAGAAGTTTTGCATTCTGTTCTGGCAGAAGATTACCGCGAAACGGACTTTTCTTTGGAAGAAAAAGCCGTAAAAATGATAGTTGAAGAACTTTTGTAACACTTTTTTGGAAGAAAAAGGACCCAAAAAATTCTTATCACCGCCTTTTTTAGCAAAAGGCGGTGTATTTTTTTGCTTTTTGTAATATTTTTTGCAAGTTATGCGTAAATAAACTTGCAAAATCACTTTTGCACACTAACACGCTGTAACGATTTTGTAATTATGCAAAAATATGCATAAAACCGCAAAAATATGCAATAGTTTTGCATACAAAAGCGCAGGAAAAAATACTGCTTAAAATCACGGATTATTGAAGAAAAAACAGCGTTTTATATTAAAAATGCCAACATTATTTTAAGACGTTAAAGCAAAATTACACTGTATAAAAACACTTGTGTTTGCTATAAATACAGCTTGTTTAAAAAATATTTCAGTTTTTTTGCATTTTATACTTGACAATAAAGCAAAATGGGTGTAATATACAGATTATCACAATGAAGCTTTGCTTTAAAAGAATTTCATTGACGGTGAAATTAACTACATGAATGAGGTGAAATGTAATGAAACTCAACAAAATCCTTGCTCTGCTCCTTGCACTTGTTATGGTTTTCAGCCTTGCAGCATGCGGCAACGATGCTCCGGCAGATGATCCCGATGTACCCGATGCTCCCGTTGCAGGCGATGAAGAACCCGCCGCAAGAGT
>SVNB01000116.1 GCA_015067125.1 Oscillospiraceae bacterium | reverse complement strand
GGTGGTGAGCTTATTCCCCCTTAATTTTAAGGGGGAGTCGCTCGCGGGAGCGAGCGGGTAGGGGTTTAAAACTTTTCTTTTCAGGCACTACCCGGTTTCTTTTGGTTACAAAAGAAATGGGGTAGTATATCTATAAAACGACAATCCCTACGGGTTACCTGTTATCCCTCATCCACCGCCGCAAGCGGCGGTCCCCCTTCCCCCGAGGGAAGGCTAATACGATGCTGCAATAAAATATAGCGGTAATTTTTTGGCTTTTTACCGCAAAACTGCCGGTTTTAAGGCAAAAAGCCCTTGCAATGCAATAAATCATAAAAAAATCGGCACTTATATATAAATAATATATTAATATTAATAAAGAAATATTGAAAAATTCCGTCGTTTTGTGTATAATAACTCTGAATAATGGATAATTGTGTTCAGTCGGAGGCAAAGCCAGTGAAAGAAATATATCTTGATAACAGCGCAACAACAAAGGTCTATAAAGAGGCCGCGGAAGCTGCATATATGGTTATGACCGAAGCCTTCGGCAATCCGTCTTCTCTTCACACAAAGGGAATAGAAGCGGAAAAAATTATGGAAGAAGCAAGAAAAGATATTGCCGATGCCATGGGAGCAAACCCGGACGGACTTTATTTTACCTCCGGCGGAACAGAGGCAAACAACCTTGCGGTTATCGGCGGCGCCCTTGCAAAAAAGCGCAGGGGAAACAAAGTTGTTGTTTCTGCCTACGAGCATGATTCTGTTATAAAAAGCGCAAAACAGCTGGAAGACATGGGCTTTTGCGTAACTTATCTTATGCCGGACGAAAACGGAATAATCACGCCGGCTTCTGTTTATGAAGCGGTGGACGAAAAAACCGTGCTTGTTTCCGTAATGACGGTTAATAACGAAGTCGGAGCCATAAACCCGATAAAAGAGATTTGCGCCGCCGCAAAAAGAAAAAATCCCGAGGTGGTTTTTCATACGGACGCCGTGCAGGCCTTTTGCAAAATCCCCATAAAGGCAGAAAAGCTTGGGGTGGATATGATGACCGTTACCGCCCATAAAATAGGCGGGCCAAAAGGCGTTGGCGCGCTGTGGCTTAAAAAAGGAGCGAGAGTTCTGCCAAACCATTTTGGCGGCGAGCAGGAAAAACAGCTCCGGCCCGGAACCCAGGCAATGCCCCTTATTGCGGCATTTGGCAAAGCGGTGCTTATGGATTCTTCTTTTATGCCGGTGCGCAAACAGCGCATGAGCACCCTTGAAAAATATTTTAAAGAGCTTATTGAGCACGAAGAAGGCATTGTGCTCAATTCCAAGGAAAACGCTTTGCCGAATATCGTTAACATTTCCGTTCTGGGAATAAGAAGCGAAATTATGCTGCATTTTCTTGAAAAAAGAGGCATTTATGTTTCCAGCGGTTCTGCCTGCGCCCTTGGAGCGAAAAGCCACGTGCTTACGGCTATGGGATATGACAGCGCCAGAATAGATTCCGCACTGCGCATAAGCTTTGGCAGAGATACGGAAAAAGAGGATATAGACGAGCTTGTTGCCGCAATAAAAGATGCAATGAGCCAACTTTGCAGATAAAAGAGGTTAACAGATGAAAGAAATCATACTTATTAAATGCGGCGAAATTGCCCTTAAAGGTCTTAACCGTTCCGGTTTTGAAGACAGACTTATAAAAAACTGCAAAAGGCGCATAGAAAACCTTGGAAAATTCAAATGCTGGAAAAGTCAGTCCACCATTTATATTGAACCGCAGGAAGACGATATCGACCTTGACGAAGCGGTGGAGCGTTTGCAGAAGGTTTTTGGCATAGTTGCCCTTACCAGAGCCTGCGTTGCGGAAAAAAACTGGGAAGATATTGTGGAAAAGGCAAAAATCTATCTTGCAGATACTTTGCCCTATCTTAAAACCTTTAAGGTGGAAGCAAAACGAAGCGATAAAAGCTTTCCGATGAAATCTCCGGAAATTTCGAGAGAGATGGGTGCGGTTCTGCTTTCCAAATTCCACCACCTTAAAGTTAACGTAAACAATCCGGATATTATAGTTATGGTGGAAATCCGCGAAAAATATGCTTATATTCACGGTCAGCAGCTTCCCGGAGCGGGCGGTATGCCGGTGGGCACCAGCGGAAGAGGGCTTCTTCTTATTTCCGGCGGAATAGACAGCCCGGTTGCCGGATATATGATGGCAAAACGCGGTGTGGATATCTGCGCGCTGCATTTTCAGTCCCCGCCATATACAGGAGAAAGAGCCTGGCTTAAAGTACAGACCCTTACCCAGAAGCTTTGTGATTACTGCGGAGTGATAGACCTTTTCTCCGCCGGTTTTACAGAGATTCAGGAAGAGATAAAAAACAAATGCCCCGAAGAACTTTTTACCGTAATAATGCGCCGCTTTATGATGCGCGTTGCCCTTAAACTTGCGGAAAAAGAAGAATGCGGAGCGATTATTACCGGAGAAAGCCTTGCACAGGTTGCAAGCCAGACCATGCCGGCCATCGGCTGCACGGATGCGGTTTCCACACTGCCGGTTTTCCGTCCGCTTATCGGAATGGATAAGCAGGAAATTGTGGAAATTTCCGAAAAAATCGGAACTTTTGAAACATCTATTCTTCCTTACGAAGACTGCTGCACGGTGTTTACTCCCCGTCACCCCAAAACCCGCCCGACCATCGAAATGATAGAAGAGGCGGAAAAAGCACTTGATATAGAAGCTTTGGTGGAAAGATGCGAAATTAAACACCAGCGTCTTCGCCTTTTTCCAAAAGACTGATGAGGAATATAATGAATATTGAATTTTATTTTTGAAAGGAGTGATTTCAATGCAGTCGGAAGTTATACTTTTAAGCAACGTAAAACAGGATAACGTAGCTGCTCTTGTTCAGAAACAGTTCGAGATGCTTGGGATCACCAACATCAAAGGAAAACGCATAAACGCCGAACAGGAAGCTATTCATAAAACCGTGGCGGAAGCGCTGGCAGATTATAACGTTATAATGATAATCGGCGGAATGGGCGAAAAAAACAGCAATATGACTGTTTCCGCGGTTTCTGCCGCCATTGGATTTAAAACCGTTATGAAAGACGGCGAGCTTTTTCCCGAAGGGGCAGAAATTTTTCATAATAAACAGGGAAGACCCAGCGGCTGTGCCGTTGCGGCAGGCAACCAGTGCATAGTTATGATTCCCGGCGGACCGAAGAGTTTGCAGTTTATGCTTTGCTACCGTGTTTCTCAGTATCTTGCGGAATTTATGGGAAATCCCTTTGCGATAAAAACCATTCGTGCCGCAGGCATTACCAGAACAGAAGCGGAAGACGCGGTGCTTTCTTCCGAAACATACGGAACGGTTACCAGAGTTTACGAGGACGAAGGCGAAATTGCTGTTCAGGTATATGCAAGAGGAGAAAACCGCAAAGATGCTTTTGCACGCCTTAACGCTGCGGTAAAAAGCATTGCGGGAGAAATGGGTTCTTCTGTTTATGCCATAGATGCGGAAAACGTGGGCCAGGCGCTTGCAATGGAGCTTGGCAAAAAAGAACTTAAAGCCGCAATGGCTGTGGAAGGCATTCAGAGAAACGAAATAACCGCGGCGGCATATATAAACGAGTATGTGGGAAATTACCTTGGAACTTCCCAGGGAATAGAAAGATACGATATTCCGCAGAAGCTTTTAAAACGCCACGGAAGAAACAGCACCTGGACCGCGGCGGTTCTTGCGGGAGAAGTTTGCAAAACCTATGGTTCCAACATCGGCATTGCTATAACAAGTGACCCGATGAAAATAGGCGAGGGCGCAAACATTGCGGTATGTATGGGCGATAACGTATGGACGGAGCATATTGCCGCCGGAACAAGGGAAGAGCTTATCGCAGCCGCAGGTTCAAGGGCGGTGCACCTTGCAAGGGCAGTGGTTTCGGCCTATCCCAAACTTTACGAAAATTCTGTTTCGCTTATGGCGGCAGTTTCCGGAAAATCCAAATTCCGCACGGCAGAAGCCAAAACCTGCGGAAAATGGTATTCCAGATTTATTCCCATGAAGGGCGACAGCAAAAGCGAACTGATAAGAAAATCCATTTTTATTCTTTGCGTTCTGGTGTTCATCGGCTGTATGGGATATCTTAGCACAAAGTTTATGGACAGCGTTAACCACAGAAGTCTTGCGGCGAATCTGCAAAACATGATTTCTTCGGAAAACGCGGTGGAAGCCCCGGACGAATGGGAATTTAACGACAGGCTTTACGGACTTTATGAGGAAAACCCGGATCTTATCGGTTACATAAAAATAGATAACACCAACGTGGATTTTCCCGTTGTTCAGACAGAAAAGGCAAACGATAAAGGCAAAAAAGGCCAGTACTATCTGCGCAAGGATTATTACGGCAATTATTCCATGTACGGAACGCCGTTTCTTGATTACCGCTGCATAGCAAATCCGGAATTCCAGAGCGATAACCTTATTGTTTATGGTCACAACGTATATGATGACGGAGAGATGTTCAGCGACCTTATCAAATACCGCCGACTTAAATTTTATAAGGAACACCCGGTTATTCATTTCG
>SVNB01000115.1 GCA_015067125.1 Oscillospiraceae bacterium | reverse complement strand
CTTTTTTGCTTGATGACAAACCGGTTTATAGTTAAGCCCCGGCGGAAGCATGGCTTTTACCGCCTCGAAAAGCGGGCAGAAAGTCTGCACCGCAAGATGCTTTGCAAGTTCCATAAGTTCTTTGCCCATAACCGGTTCGTCATCAAGCAAAAAAGCTATGTTTTTAAGCTTTTTGGGGTCGCCCTCAAAATCTTCGGCAAGGGCAAAAACCATGCCCTGCCTTTTTTTCTCTCCGGCGCCAAAAGGCACCATAACCCTGCAGCCGGGTTTTATTTTTTCTTTAAATTCCGCCGGAACGGAATAATCAAAAAGTCTGTCAAAGCCAAAGGCGGCTTTATCAACGGCTATTTTTGCTATCATATAAAGCCTCCTTTTCTTGCTGATTTGCTTTTTAATTAACGGTAATACGCTTTAACCGGCGGCGATTCAGGAAAGATCCATGTCGTCAAGGTAAAGATAACCGTTTGTGGCGATAAAATCTTTTCTTCCCTGCAAATTATCGCCAAGAAGCAGATCGAACATTTCCGCAGTGGCGGCAGCTTCGCTTGGGGTTACTTTAATAAGTCTTCTGGTTTCCGGATTCATAGTGGTAAGCCACATCATATCCGGTTCGTTTTCGCCAAGACCTTTGGAGCGCTGAACGGTATATTTTGCCTTGCCGAGTTTTTCTGTTATGCGTGCTTTTTCATCTTCTGTATATGCAAAATAGGTATCTTCCTTGCAGGTTATCTCGTAAAGCGGAGATTCCGCAATATAGACGTAGCCTTCTTCTATAAGGGTAGGAGTAAGGCGATAAAGCATTGTAAGAATAAGCGTTCTGATCTGGTAGCCGTCCACGTCCGCGTCGGTACAGATAACGACTTTGTTCCAGCGCAGGTTTTCTATATCGAAGGAAGAAAGTTCTTTGTTTGCCTTGCTTTTAACTTCAACTCCGCAGCCAAGAACTTTTAAAAGGTCCGTAATAATATCGCTTTTAAAAATTTTATCGTAATCCGCTTTAAGGCAGTTAAGGATTTTTCCGCGAACAGGCATAATTGCCTGGAATTCGGAATCTCTGCCCTGTTTGCAGGCACCCAAAGCAGAATCGCCCTCTACGATATAAATTTCGCGGCGGGCTGTATCTTTTGTGCGGCAATCAACAAACTTTTGAACGCGGTTGGTCATATCCATGGTGGCGGTCAGCTTCTTTTTAAGATTCTGACGGGTTTTTTCCGCGTTTTCTCTGCTGCGCTTATTGATAAGCACCTGCTCCGCAACTCTTGCGGCATCATCGGGATTTTCTATAAAATAAACTTCCAGCTGATGTTTAAGAAAATCCGTCATGGCTTCTGCAATAAATTTATTGGTAATAGCCTTTTTTGTCTGGTTTTCATAAGAAGTCTGGCTTGAAAAAGAGGAAGAAACCAGCACAAGGCAGTCCTCTACGTCCTGAAAATTTATTTTGCTTTCGTTTTTAAGATATTTGTTATTTGCTTTAAGATAGGCATCTATCTGGCTTACAAACGCGGATTTTACCGCTTTTTCCGGAGAGCCTCCATGTTCCAGATGGCTGGAGTTGTGGTAATATTCAATGGCTTTTACTCTGTTGGAAAAACAGCAGGCAATCTGCATTTTTACTTTATATTCCGGTTTATCCTCGCGGTCGCGGCCGGTGCGTTCGCCCTGCCAGAACTGTGTTCCGGTAAGTACGGCTTCGTTTCCGGCAATCTCTTTTACATAGTCGCTGATGCCGTTTTCGTAAACGTATTCGTATGTTTCAAAACCGCCGGTAATTTTCTGGTCGCGAAGGACAAAGATGATTCCGGAGTTTACAACCGCCTGACGCTTGATAACTTCCTGAAACCATTCAAGCGGAATAGTGGTATCGGTAAAAACCTCGTGGTCCGGCTTCCATCGGATTTTGGAACCGGTTTTGCGTTTTGTGGTTTCTTCTTTTTTAAGTCCGCCTACGTTTTCGCCTTTTTCAAAATGAAGTTTATAGATATATCCGTCGCGGCAGATTTCCGCATCCATCCATTCGGAAGAATACTGGGTTGCGCAAAGGCCAAGTCCGTTAAGGCCAAGAGAAAATTCGTAATCGCCCACACCGTCATATTTGCCGCCGGCATAAAGTTCGCAGAAAAGAAGTTCCCAGTTATATCTCTGTTCGTTATTGTTCCAGTCCACCGGGCAGCCGCGGCCAAAGTCCTCGACCTCGGTGGAACCGTCGTTATAATGAGTAACGATAATTTTTTCACCATAGCCGGCGCGTGCTTCGTCTATGGCGTTGGATATAATTTCGAAGGCGGCGTGTTCGCAGCCTTCTATGCCGTCCGAACCGAAAATAACCGCCGGACGTTTTCTGACTCGCTCTGCGCCTTTTAATGTCTGTATGCTTTCGTTTCCGTATTCTTCGCGTTTCTTTGCCATTTTTTCCTCCGGTACATAAAATTCCAAAATATATTATACTACATTTAAAGGTGATTTTTCAAGTGGCTTATTCATGCGCTTTTTCCGGTCACAAAAAACAAATTTTTGTATGCCAAGCCGCAAAAGTTTATAAAGATATTCCGGGATAAAAAAACAAGCCTTCCGGCCGGAAGGCTTGTTTGTTATCTTTTTTATCTGTCCATACCGCAGGGGAATTCTTTTTCGATAAGGGCTTTATCGTTCATAACGGCATCGTAAAAACGGAAGCCGCCGGCAAAATTATATGCGGTGTATCCGTTTCCTTCCAGAATACGGCTTGCTATATAACTGCGAAGTCCGCTTTGGCAGATAACGTAAACCGGTTTATCTTTTTCAATTTCATCAAGTCTGCCGCGCAGTTCATCAACGGGAATATTGATAAAATCTTTTACGTGGCCGCGTTTGTATTCTCCGGGTGTTCTGGTATCAAGCAGTGTAACGCTGCCGTCCCGCGGAAGATTTTTTTCGTCCTCGACAAACCACTGTTTAAGAGTTCCGTTTGCAACGTTGTCTATCATAAATCCGGCCATATTTACCGGATCTTTTGCGGAAGAGTAGGGCGGCGCGTAGGCAAGGTCTATATCTTTAAGTTCTCTTGCGTCAAGGCCCGCTCTTGCAGCTGTGGCAAAAACGTCTATGCGTTTATCAACGCCGTCGTATCCCACAATCTGGGCACCCAAAAGACGGAAGCTTTCTTTTTCAAAAAGAACTTTTACGGTCATAACTTTTCCGCCGGGGTAATAGCCTGCGTGGCTCATAGGGGAAAGTATTACTTTATCATATTTTATTCCGGATTTTTCCGCTGTTCTTTCGTTTATTCCGGTGGAAGCAGCCGTGATATCGAAAACTTTTACAACAGAACTTCCCTGGGCGCCTTTATACTCGCTTTTTATTCCGCAGATGTTATCTGCCGCGATGCGCGCCTGTTTGTTTGCAGGCCCTGCCAATGCTGCCAAAAAGTATTCGCCGGTAACAAAGTTTTTTACCTGCACAGCATCGCCCACCGCATAAATATCTTTTGCGGAAGTTTCCATACGCTCGTTAACGGCAATACTTTTGCGCAAACCAAGTTCCAGACCGGCTTTTTCTGCAAGAGAAGTTTCCGGCGTTACGCCAACGGCCATAATTGCCATATCCGTGCGCAAAGTTTTTTCTCCGTCAATATAAACTTCAAGCATTCCTTCTTTTTCTGCAAAACCTTTTACGCCTTTGCCAAGCAAAAGGTTTATTCCGTGGCGGCGAACTTCCGCATGGATAAACGCGGCCATATCGCCGTCAAAGGGAGAAAGCAGCTGTTTTGCCGCTTCCGCTAGGGTTACTTTTATTCCAAGGGCAGAAAGGTTTTCCGCCATTTCCACTCCGACAAATCCGCCGCCGATCACAACCGCGGATTTCGGCTGTTTTTTCTGAATATATTTTTTTATCGCAAAGGTATCTTCCACAGTGCGTACAGAAAAAATCTTTTCGGAATACGCACCCGGAATATCCGGTACAAATGGCTTTGCGCCGGGCGCAAGAACAAGCTTATCATAACTTTCTTCAAATTCTTCGCCGGATTCAAGATTTTTTACCTTTACGGTTTTGTTCGCCTTATCTATTGCTGTTACTTCGTGGCGGATTTTTACGTCTATGTTAAATCTGCGCTTAAAACCCGCCGGACTTTGCAGGGTAAGTTCGTCTTTATCGGTGATAACGTCCCCGACGTAATACGGAAGTCCGCAGTTTGCGTAAGAGATATATCCGGAACGCTCGAAAACAACGATTTCCGCTTTTTCGTCAAGTCTGCGTATTCTTGCGGCCGCAGTGGCACCGCCGGCAACACCGCCGATAATGACAACTTTCATTTTAATACTCCACCTTTCCGGTATAGGCAGAAATTCCGCCAAGGTTGGTCACTTTTTTATAGCCCATGCTTTTAAGCGCTTCCTGGGCCATACTGCTTCTTCCGCCGCTTTTGCAGTAAACAAAAACCGGCACATC
Organism: Oscillospiraceae bacterium; assembly: GCA_015067125.1. Lineage (GTDB taxonomy): Bacteria > Bacillota > Clostridia > Oscillospirales > Ruminococcaceae > UMGS1668. Next base: position 180 of record SVNB01000115.1, on the reverse strand, counting down.
TTTATTATCAATAAATCTTGCGGCTTTGTCAATAACCTGCAGAGGAAGATTTTTGCTTTTTGGAATATGTCCTTCGGCATATTCTTCCGCGGTGCGCACGTCCAGCAGAACGGCGTTTTGGGTTTTGTGGTATTCTTCCAGATTTTTGTCGATGTTCGGGGTTCCGAAAATATCAAAAAG
>SVNB01000114.1 GCA_015067125.1 Oscillospiraceae bacterium | reverse complement strand
TTGCATAAATTATTACGGATTCCAAATCTTTATCATCGTGCAATTTATCATACGCTTTGTCAAAAACAGACATATCGAATTTATACAGATGTTCTGTATAAATTTCTATTTCGTAAAGATGAAGTTTGTTTCGTTCTTCCTCCGGTTCCTGCGCCCATCCGGCATTAATTCATCGCCGAGTTTAAGGGTTTCGCTCATATGATAAAGTTTTATTTTTTTTCATTAATTTATACCCACGTATCCGGTTTTTTCTATAAGCTCCTGACCCTCTTCCGAAAGCACCCATTCCAGAAGTTTATCAACGTTTTCGTTTGTATTGCCTTTATAAGTAACGGCATAAAGCGGCCCCGTTATTGGGTAAGTTCCGTTTTTTATGTTTTCCACCGATGGAGCAATACCGTCTATGCTTAAAATTTTTATATCCGGATTTTTAATGATACCTTCAAGATAGTACCTAAAAGAAAAACCTATGGAATTGGATTTGCTTTTATAATCAGAAACCCGCTCCACAATTCCGGACATAAGGTCGTTTACCATTTCACTTGGGGCTTCCATAATTTCTTTACCATTCATAAAACGAATAAGCATACTTTGGCTTCCGCTGCCTTGGTTACGCTGAAAAGCCGCTATTTTTTCGTTTTTTCCGCCCACTTCGCTCCAGTTTGTAATTTCTCCGGAATAGATAGCCTGCACCTGTTCCGTTGTAAGATTATCTATCGGATTATCTTTATGAACAAAGAAAACAAAAGCATCATAACCAATGGGTGTATAAATAAATTCCGTTCCGTGGTATTCTGCTTCCTCTATCTGTTCTTCCGAAGGATACGCTCCGAAGAAGATATCCGTACAGCGTTCTCCCAAAAGCTTGTATCCTCCGACCGTGTTGTTATATTCAAAAACACCGTTCCAAAGCTTTGTATCTTCTGGATAAACAGCGTTTACAAAAGCGGAATACACCGGAAAAACCGCGGCCGCACCATCAACTTTCGGAAGATTTTCTGAAAGTTTAAGGCTTGCTTCTTTATCAAGAACGGCAATTTTGGAATTTTCATCAAAAGGAAGATATTCGTGTACGCTGATATTCGGAGTTGGATTTATAGTTATGCTGTCATCGTAATATTCAATAACAATATTAATGCCTACTACAGCCAAACAAACCGCAAGGAATATGCTCCAGCCAATAAAAGTTTTCTTTCTGTTTTCAAACCAGATAAGCGGCAGAAGCAAAGCCGGAACAATAAAAACAGGCAGCCATTCCACAACCGGATTAAGCCTGTAAGGAATTGACATCACTAAGATAATAATAACAGCCATTGCGAAAAAAGAAGCTAAAACCGCACCGCCGGTTAAAATTAATTTAAGAACGATATTAAACCAAAATTGTTTATTATTCTTATCCACATATATCCCTCCCTTTAATTTAATTATATATTCGCCAGATTGTTTTTCAATAGCGTTAGATAATAATTAAACAAAAATTAATAAACTGCTTTTGCTATATATTTTAATAGGTTATAATATTGTATATTATTTTAAAATATGATAAAATACCAAAAGACTTTTAAAATAACGAGGATTATATATGAGAAAAATTGCTTTAAAGGGACTTATCGGTCAAAAAAGAAACACCCTTCTTTTATGGAGTGTTGTTGCTTTGGCGTTTTTGTTCCTTGTTCTTTCCACAACGCTTATTACTTCTTTGCAAAAAACGGATGAGGTTCAGCGCAGCACCACATACGGAAGCTGGCAGGTAATGGCTGCGGATTCCGGCCTTACGGGTGTTGAATCCGCCGATAATTTTTCCTACATAAAACTTGATGATGAACTTGCAGAACAGCTTAAAGAAGTTTCTGACGAAGCTATTGTTCTTCCGATGGTTTCTGTTTTTGGCGTTGATTATTTTTCCGGCGATAACGAATATTACATCACCCCTTTTTCAAAAGATTTTGCCGATTCCGGAAATCTGACCGTTAAAGAAGGACGCTGGCCGGAAGAAAAAAACGAAATAGCTTTGGAATACGCCCGCCTTTCTTCACTTAACCTTAAACTCGGTGATAGTTTTACTGTGGTATCGCAGGTTCACATTCCTGCCAACGAAGAATACATCGCAAGGCTTGAAGAAATTGTTGAGCTTGCAAAAAAGGATATTATAAACGAAGGAAAAGATATTTATCAGCGCAAAGCCTGGAATGATTATAATCCTTCCATTCTTAATTTTAACAAAAAAATTGATGAGGAATTCTTTTCTTTCTATCCTTCTCAGCGCGAGGGAAGTTTTATTGCAATGGCTCTTGCGGATGAAGCCCACCCCGACGGACAGATTATTCCTTTTGATGAAATGACCGAAGAACAGTTTATAAAGGCATATTCTTATTTTGTAAACAGTTTTTCCGATGCCGAGTCAAACCTTACCGGATATATGGTAAACCACATGACCGAAGATGAAAAATCTTTTTATTTTGGTCCCACAGCAAATCTTATCGGTTACGAAAATCTTAATGTTCGTGTTACGGTAAACAAAAGAGATATTATCATAAATATTCCATATACATACACCGTCTGCGGCATTATAGATACTTTTTCCGACCGGTGGGATACCGGAATGACTGCTCTTCCCAGCGGTTTTGTAACGGAAGAAAACTATAACGTATATATTGGTGCGCAAAAAAAGGTTCTTGAAAATTACCGTAATTTTGGCTTTTTACCCTATAAAAACCTTGCTTTTCTTTCTTCCGAAAAGCTTTCTCCGCGCGAACTTTGGGAAGAATGCCGCATGGTAATCAACAATAATCTTTATGCCGAAAACGAAATTTCTGCGGATTCCGTCGAAAATCCTCACGATCTTTCCGTATTAAGGCTTAACAGATTTGCCTATCCTTCTTCATCCGAAGGAAACGGACAAACTCTTACCCTTGTAACAATAATACTTTTTATAACCACTGTTTGCGCGGTTTTCCAGATTTTCTTTACCCAGATGCGCAAACGCCTGCGCAGAATTGTATTGATGAAGTCCATAGGAGCAGAAAGCAGTCAGATCGGCAGAATGCTTCTTTGGGAATTTGTATATTTCTGGATATCAACTCTTCCCATAGGAACAGCAGTCGGTCTTACCGGTGCCTATGCTACAACTTTTGCTCTTGAAAAAGCTCAGAACAGAGATATTCTTTTTACTGTTGATCCTATTATTCTTATTCTTGCTCTTTTTGCCGGAACCTTTGCCCTTTTTATCGGCATGATGATTCCGAGTATTATGGCCATCGGCGTTCCCCTTACCGGCAGAACCGCAAGAAAAAAGCCCCTTGCTCCGCCAAAAAAAGAAACAAAACAGGATTTCTTTAACGTAACGATACGCGGTCTTACTGCAAACAAAAGCAGAACCCTTGGAAACTTTGCGCTTTGTGTTTTTATGATGCTTATAACAACGCTTTGCGTATTTATAGGATTCCGCTTTATGACTCCTTACCGTGAAACCGTACAGCGCAACAGCCGCCCGGATTATTTTTTGCAGCTCCCCTTTTCCGCTTCTGACAGACAGCTTCCTGAATATATTGCGGAACTGGAAGCGCTTGGTGTCTGCGAAGATATTGAGGTGCAGCGTACTGCTTCCGATGCTGTTTTAAGCAAGGATTCCGTGAACAGTGTTCTGCTTGAAAGGGCTTATGGAGATAACCTTAAAATTGTTACCGACAGTTACGGCGCCGATGATTTTGTCGGATATCCCATCGAGCTTTATGCGGTTTCTTCCGAAAGTGAATCGTTTGAAAAATTCAATTCCGCCGCTACCATAGGAACTCTTGATAAAGAAGCATTTGATGCTGGCAAGGAAGTTCTTGTTCTTGTTCCTCTTTACAAGGATAACGGAAAAGGAAAAGAAACCGCTGAAGGAACAGGTTGGGAAAGAGTTTCTTCTTCCGGAATAGATACAACTTTTTACGAAGAATATAGGCACATTTACGAAAAAGACGATGCTCTTTCCGTTGGCAAATATATAACCATCGGTGCACAGACAAGATATATCGGCGGCATGAGCTATACCTATAAAATAATTACCGAAAAAGTAAAAGTAGGCGCAATAATTTATTACTTCCCGGACGAAGGCATATGGCCCATAAGCGGTTCCGAAGAAGGATATCAGATAGTATGTTCTTCCAAACTTGCAGGGCATATTCTTCCAAACTCCATACGCACACGATCTTCCAACGAAATCCGCTCTTTTAAAATCATGTATATTTCCACCGGTTACGGAACGACGGATTTTTATATCAACGCAAAAGAAGGGCTTTCTAAATATGATGTCGATACCAAGCTTCTTATATATGCAAGAAACGAATACATGGATATCGAGTTTTACCACGAAAGCAACAGCAAACTTTTGCAAGATGCAATAAACAATATTCTGCTCGTATGCCTGCTTGGACTTACGGCTGTTCTGCTGGCTCTTCTTATTTTTGCCAATACCGTGGCATCGGATATAGAGCAGGAACGAAATAAAATCGGAATTCTGCAGTCCTTGGGCGTAAGCAACAAACAGTTTATAAAACGCCAGCTGTATATTGGTCTTGCGGTTTCCGCTTCTTCCCTTTTTATTGCCAATGCCGTTTTGTGGATAGCCGTTGCGGTTTATTCCGCTTTTTCCGATGCGGTGCTTGGCAACCTGCTTTGGGGATATCCGTGGATTCTTCATATTATTCTTTGCGTTCTGCTTGCGGCAATAATCACTATGCTTTATGTCGTTCCCATGAAGAATATTCAAAAATATCTTCCCATAGAAAACATCAAAACCAGA
>SVNB01000113.1 GCA_015067125.1 Oscillospiraceae bacterium | reverse complement strand
AGTTCCACAATCCAAAAGACCTTGCCATTTCCGTTTCTCTGGAAGCGGCGGAGCTTCTGGAAGTTTTTCAGTGGAGCGCAAGTGACCTTGTGTGCGAAGAAAAGAAAGATAAAATCAAAGAGGAGCTGGCCGATGTTCTTAACTATTGCATACTTCTGGCAGATGCCTGCGGACTGGACCTTGACGAGATAATTACGGCAAAGGTAAAACGCAACAGCGAAAAATATCCCGTGGAACTTGCCTATGGCAGCAAGGAAAAATATACCGAACTTAAAAAAGAGGCGAAAAAATGATAATAAGAAATCTTGATCCAAAAGATTTTTCCGCGGTGGATTCGCTTATGAACGAACTGCACGCCCTGCACGCAAAAGGCCGGCCGGATATCTATGTTCCTGCGGAGCATATTTATTCGGAAGAGCAGTTTCTGGATATGCTTTCCGGCGAAAGCACCTTTGCAATCTGTGCGGAAACCGAGGGAGAAATTGCCGGGATATGCTTTTTTGATGTGAGAAAAAGCTCTGCCAAAGATAAAAAAGGCGTTGCGGAAAACACAAGGGCATTTATAAGCGATATTGTGGTTGCAAAAAAATTTCGCAGAAAAGGAATTGCCAAAGAACTTTTTGCCGCCGCGGAAAAAACAGCAAAAGAAAAAGGCGCTGTGCGCATTGACCTTATGGTATGGAATTTTAACAAAGATGCCATCGAATTTTATAAATCCATGGGAATGGATATTCAGAGATACGTTCTGGAAAAATTCATCTGAATATTTCCGTTCAGCTCTCCTAACAGGGGTGCTGTCAGCGCAGCTGACTGAAAAGTGCGGTTTAGCCTTCCCGGAGGGGAAGGGGGACCGCCGCTTGCGGCGGCGGATGAGGGATAACCAATAACCCGGAGGGCAACCTCCCTCTGACGAGGCAAGTGTCACCGCAGACGACGGAGGAATTGTAATCCTGTCCCTTTAAATACAGCCGTAATTTATAAAATAATCCCCCAGTCACGCCCTTTTTCTGATGGGCGTGCCAGCCCCCTTTAGGCAAGGGGGCCAAATTTAGCCTTCCCCTTGAGGGGAAGGTGTCTGCGGAGCAGACGGATGAGGTGTTTTTGCAAAAACCGGTAATTTATAAAATATTTTTTGCCGTTTTTCGGGCGCCACGCAGAAAAGCCATTTAATTATAACCTTTAAGCAAAAATAAAAAAATATTTGCAAACAAAAAAAGCGGCCCTGCGGCCGCTTTGATTTTTTGTGTTTATACTTTTACGCGCAAAAGGCGCAAAGACCAAAGAACTGTGATAAGGCAGACGCCTACGTCCGCAAATACCGCAAGCCAGATAGGCGCATAGCCAAGAGCGCCGAGAATGAGCACGGCTACCTTTACGGCCATAATGAATATTACGTTCTGACGAACACATTCCATGATTTTTCTGGAAACAGCAATGGCCTTCGGCAGGGCGGAAATACCGCCTTTCATAAGAACGATATCCGCGGATTCTATGGCGGCATCGGTTCCCATGCCCATGGCGGCACCGATATCCGCCGCCGCGAGCACCGGTGCATCGTTGATGCCGTCGCCGGTGAAAACGGTTATGCCGGATTTTTTGATTTCTTCTATACAGTCAACCTTATCTTCCGGCATAAGCGAAGCGTAAAAACTGCCAATACCGCATTCCTCCGCGGTTTTTCGGGCGGCGTGCTCGTTATCTCCGGTGAGCATTATGCTGTGCTCAACGCCAAGCGCGCCAAGTTTTTTAATGGCTTCTGCGGCATCTTCGCACAGGGTGTCTTCAAGGAATATTGCGCCGGCATAGACGGAATCTATGGCAATATAAAGGCTTGCTCCCATTTCTTCCGGAAGATCCATGCTCATGTGCTCAAAAAGTTTTTTATTGCCGCACACTACGGATTTTTCTCCGAAAAGAACGGTAACGCCCTCGCCGGCTATTTCGTTCACTTTATCTGCAGAGGGAAACTCTATTCTGCGTTTTTCCGCTTCTGCAACAACACATTTTGCTATCGGGTGATCGGAAAGAGCTTCTGCCGCGGCGGCAAAGCGCAGAATTTCTTCTTCGGAAAATCCGGCAGAAGTGCGGATTTCTGCAACGCGGAGTTTTCCGGAGGTAAGGGTGCCGGTTTTGTCAAAAACCGCGTTCTGCACCCTGGCAAGGCGTTCGCAGTATTCCGAACCTTTGATAATCACGCCCAGGCGCGAGGCAGAGCCGATTCCGGCAAAATAGGCAAGGGGAATGGAAAGCACAAGAGCACACGGGCAGCTGGAAACAAGAAAAACCAGCGCACGGTGGGCGCTTTCTGCGGCAGAAAGCCAGCCAAAAAGCGCAGGAACAGCAAAAACAAGCACCGCAAGCACAATTACGATGGGAGTGTAAATTTCTGAAAAACGGGTGATGAATTTTTCCGTGGCGCCTTTTTTGGCAGAGGCACCTTCCACCATTTCTATAATTCTTGCGGCAGAAGAATCGCCATAGCCGCTTACGGTTCTGCCATGAACGGGGCTTCCAAGCACCACGCAGCCTGCTTTAAGGATTTCTCCGGAAGCAACGTGCACCGGCAGGCTTTCTCCGGTAAGTGCGGAAGCATCCGCCATAACTCCTTCGGAAAGAACGACGCAGTCCAAAGGTACCCTTTCGCCTACTTTTACGATAATTTCGGTGCCGATTGCAACACTTTCCGCAGGAACTTCCTTGATATCACCATCGTGCGGACAGATGATATTCGCGGTATCCGGACGGATATCCGCAAGGGCGGCGATGTTCTTTTTGGAACGGTTTACCGCAAGAGCTTCCAGGTTTTCTCCAAAAGTAAAAAGCAGGGCAACCATGGTGCCTTCAACATATTCGCCTATAATAAACGCGGCGGCAACTGCAATGGACATAAGAGTTTCTTCGCCAAAATGAAAACGAAGAAGATCCCCGAAGCCTTCTTTAAGCACTTCTCTTCCGGCGGCAAGGGTTACGATAAGGCAAAGCCAGAAGGCAAAGGGCTGCATCACGGGAAGAAAAGAAATGGCAAAGAAAACGGCGCAAAGGCCAAGATGCTTCAAATCCTTTTTGATTTCGTCACTGCTTTTTCCGCCGTGGCAGGCACAGCCGTGGCCGCAATGTTCATCATGGCAAGAACAGTGCTCATCATGGCAGGCGCAATGTTCATCATGGCAACTGCAATGTTCGTCGTGACAGGAGCAGTGTTCATCGTGGCAATGTTCATGCATAGCGTTCAGTCCTCCTCTACGTGGGAAATGCCTGTGCAAAGAATTGCTCCAACGTGGGCATCGTCCAAAGAATAATAAATCTGTTTGCCTTCACGGCGGCTTTTTATAAGCCTTGCGGCTTTTAATACCGCCAGCTGGTGCGAAACCGCAGACTGGCTCATTTCAAGCAGGTCGCAAAGGCAGCAAACGCACATTTCTCCTTCAGAAAGCGCGGCAAGAATTCGTATGCGGGTTTTATCGCCGAAAACCTTAAAAACTTCCGCGGTTTTTTCAAGAATATCTTCCGGCGGCATATTGGATTTTGTCTGTTCTATTATATGGGCGTGTTCCGGGTGAATATCAGCCAAAAATAGCCACTCCTTTTTGTTAAATATGAACATATGAACAAGCATTCATATGTTTTCGATTTGAATATATCACTTGTGTGCAAATTTGTCAATATGCACACAAAAAATCCCCGCCGCCGGCAGGGATTTTTTTTCAGCACAATTTACGCGTGTTCAACCGATGTTTCAAGCTCCTTGAAGGAGGGACAACAGGCAGCTCAGAGGACATTCAGTTGCCAGTTGAAAGTTGAAAGTGATTATACAAATGTAGGGGCGGCCCTGTGTGGCCGCCCGTTTTTATGTTACCGTAGGGAACGGTCCTGACCGTTCCGCAAAGCAACCAATTTACTGTAGGGCGGGGGCTTTGCTCCCGCCGCAAACAAGTAACCCGGAGGGTTAGCCTTCCCTTTATGCAAGTGAACCCAAATCTTTCACCGTAGGGAACGCTGTCCTCAGCGTTCCGAAAAAAACGGACCGTCGGGGACGACGGTCCCTACAGAAAGCCTACCTTGTGTAAATAAGGCCAAATTGCTCACCGTAGGGAACGGTCTTGACCGTTCCGATTAGCCTTCCCGGAGGGCAAAGCCTGCGAAGTGCGCCCAGTGGGCGAAACAGCAAACACCCTTTCGTCACGGCTTTCGCCGTGCCACTTCCCCTCAAGGGGAAGTATTTAACACACAGGTAATTTATAAAAGAATCCCACACTCACGCATTTTCAGCTTTGCTCCGCAAGGTAAATTTCCGCGCGGTTCTGGATTCTTTTTGCGGCTTCTTTAGCGGTGCAGTTTCCGGCAAAATAGTCCGCGGCTTCATCGTGTACTATTTCAAGAATTTTATCATCACCGTAACGGCGGCAGGTGATGCCGTTTATAAGTTCAAGAAATTTATCTTTTTCCTCTTCGGTCATGGCTCCGCGTTCTATCAGAATATTTCCGTCGTTTCCTTTCCAAAAACGGAATCTTTTATCGGCGGAACCCCAGTAATCCGGAGTCATGGCATCTTCGATAAGGTCATCAAGCACGTTTTTGTTGGTGGGCAGGCCAAAGGCAAAATCTTCGCCGTTCTGCCTTTTCTGATAATCCTCTTCCAGAATCATGCGCATAAATTCCCAGGCGCCTTCTTTGTTTTGGCATCCGGAGGACATGGCGAATCCGTTGTTGGTATCGAAAACGGAACCGTTGCCTTCTGTTCCCGGCATACCGATATAGGTTACGGGTTCGCCGTAAACCATTTCGTTCCAGATGAACCAATCTATGCAGGCAACGCAGTTTGACCAAACGGGAAGCCGTCCTTCGGCCGCAAGGGTTTCTTCATAGACGTTTTCCAAAGGAGCTTCTGCCGGAAAACGGTTGCAGAATTCCAGCAGTTCGATGAATTCCCTGCTGTCAAAG
>SVNB01000003.1 GCA_015067125.1 Oscillospiraceae bacterium | reverse complement strand
CAAGTTTTTCAAGATGTTCATATTTTTCAGCGGCGTTTTTCTCTGCTTTGTCGAAGAGAACTTCGGCTCTGTCGGGGAATGCACGCATAAGGCTGGAATAACGAACTTCGCTCTTGATGAATTCTTTGTAATCAGCAGAAGGTGCGGCGGAATCAAGCTGGAAGGGATTTTCGCCTTTTTCAGCAAGTCTGGGGTCGAAGCGGAAGAGGTGCCAGTAACCTGCTTCTACAGCGCGTTTTTCTTCTGCCATTGCGTTGCCCATGCCGCCTTTAATACCGTGGTTGATGCAGGGTGCATAAGCAATGATAAGGGAAGGACCGTCATAAGCTTCTGCTTCGGAAATTGCTTTAACTGCCTGTGCCATGTTTGCACCCTGTGCAATCTGTGCAACATAGATGTAACCATAGCTCATTGCGATTGCTGCAAGGTCTTTCTTTTTAACGTCTTTACCTGCTGCAGCGAACTGTGCAACTGCGCCGGTAGGAGTTGCTTTGGAAGACTGGCCGCCGGTATTGGAATAAACTTCGGTATCGAATACAAGAATGTTGATGTTTCTGCCGGAAGCAAGAACGTGGTCAAGACCGCCGAAGCCGATATCATAAGCCCAACCGTCGCCGCCGAATGCCCATACGGATTTTTTGGCGAGGTAGTTTTTGCCTTTAAGAATTGCTTTTGCTTTGTCACAATCGCAAGCGGTAAGAGCTTCAACAAGTTCTCTGGTTGCAGCTGCGTTTGCTTCGCCGTCGTTAAGGGTTTCGAGGTAGTTGTTTGCGGCAGCTACTGCAGCGGGGTTGCTTCCGTTTTCAGCAACGTCTTTTACTTTTGCGATATAGCTGTTACGGATAGCTTCCTGGCCGAGGAACATACCGTAGCCGTATTCTGCGTTATCTTCGAAGAGGGAGTTTGCCCATGCGGGACCTTTGCCTTCCGCGTTTTTGGTATAAGGAGTGGAAGGTGCGGAACCGCCCCAGATGGAGGAACAGCCGGTTGCGTTTGCAATATACATTCTGTCACCGAAAAGCTGGGTTACAAGTTTTGCATAAGGAGTTTCGCCGCAGCCTGCGCAAGCGCCGGAGAATTCGAGAAGAGGACGGCGGAACTGGGAACCTTTAAGAGTGTTGGGTTTAAATTTCTGTGCAACTTCGATTTTTTCGGGAATATCAATGCCGTAATTGAATACTTTCTGTTCGCCGAGCTGGGTATCAAGAGCTTTCATTTCAAGCGCTTTTACACCTTTTTTGCCGGGGCAGACGTTTACGCAGGAACCGCAGCCGGTGCAGTCGAGAGCGGAAACGGTAAGAGCGAATTTTTTATCTGCAAGACCGGTCATAGGAAGGGATTTGGTTCCTTCGGGAGCGTTTGCAAGTTCTGCATCATCAAGAACAACAGGGCGGATAGCCGCATGGGGACATACATAAGAGCACATGTTGCACTGGATGCAGTTTTCGGGAAGCCATTCGGGAACGTCAACCGCAATGCCGCGTTTTTCATAAGCTGCGGAACCTGCGGGGAAGGTGCCGTCTTCGCGTCCGGAGAATACGGAAACGGGAAGTTTATCACCTTTTTGTGCCGCAACGGGAACAAGAATGCTGTTGATAAAATCTACGATTTCTTTATCTTCGCCGGTTGCAACAGGGGTGGGGATTGCACCTTCTGCTTTTGCCCATTCGTCTGCGGGATAATCAACTTTGGTAAAGCTGGTCATACCGCGTTCGATTGCTTTATAGTTCATTTCTACAACAGCATCGCCTTTTTTGCCATAGCTTGCAAATGCCGCTTCTTTCATGAATTTTTCTGCTTCTTCAGCAGGAATGATTTCGGTGATTTTAAAGAAAGCGGACTGAAGAATGGTATTGATTCTTCCGTTAAGGCCGATTTCTTTTGCGATGGAAATACCATCGATGGTGTAAAGTTCGATTTCGTTTTCTGCGATGAAGCGTTTTACGTCACCGGGAAGACGTCTGCCAAGTTCTTCAAGATCCCAGCTGCAGTTGAGAAGGAATTTTCCGCCTTTTTTAAGAACAGCGGTCATATCATATTTATCAACGTAAGAAGGGTTGTGGCATGCAACAAAATCTGCTTTGTTGATATAATAGGTGGATTTGATGGGAGATTTGCCGAAGCGAAGGTGAGAAATTGTTACGCCGCCGGATTTTTTGGAGTCGTATGCAAAATAACCCTGTGCGTAAAGATCGGTATGGTCGCCGATGATTTTGATGGAGTTTTTGTTTGCACCAACGGTACCGTCGGAACCAAGTCCCCAGAACATGCAGCTCATATTGCCGGCAGGGGTGGTATCGGGGTTTTCTTTAATTTCAAGAGAAAGGTTGGTAACGTCATCTTCGATGCCAAGGGTAAAGGTGTGCTTGCCGTTTGCTTCTGCGTTGCGGTAAACGGCAATGATCTGTGCAGGGGTGGTATCCTTGCTGCCAAGGCCGTAACGACCGCCAAGAAGTTCGACGTTTTCAAATTTTGTTCCGCGAACAGCCGCTGCAACATCAAGATAAAGAGGTTCACCGATGGAGCCGGGTTCTTTGGTTCTGTCGAGAACGGTGATGGTTTTTGCGGTTTCGGGAATAGCGTTGATAAGGTGGCATTTGCTGAAAGGTCTGTAAAGACGAACTTTTACAAGGCCGTATTTGCCGCCGTTTGCGTTAAGATAATCGATGGTTTCTTCGATGGAATCGCAAACGGAACCCATTGCTACGATGACGTGTTCCGCATCCGGTGCGCCGTAATAGTTGAAAAGTTTGTAATCGGTGCCGATTTCAGCGTTGACTTTATTCATATAATCTTCAACAACAGCGGGAAGAGCATCGTAGAATTTGTTTGCTGCTTCGCGTGCCTGGAAGAAAATATCCGGGTTCTGTGCGGTACCGCGGGTTACGGGGTGGTTGGGGTTAAGTGCGTGCTCGCGGAATGCTTCGATTGCATCAAAATCCGCAAGATTTTTAAGCTGTTCGTAATCCCATACTTCGATTTTCTGAACCTCGTGAGAGGTTCTGAAACCGTCAAAGAAATGAACGAAAGGAACGCGGCCTTTAATTGCGGAAAGATGTGCAACAGGGCCAAGGTCCATAACTTCCTGGGGGTTGCCGGAACAGAGCATTGCAAAACCGGTCTGGCGGCAGGCGTAAACGTCGGAATGATCACCGAAAATGCTGAGAGCGTGAGAAGCAAGAGCTCTTGCGGAAACGTTGATAACTCCGGGAAGAAGTTCACCGGCAATTTTATACATATTGGGGATCATAAGAAGAAGACCCTGGGATGCGGTGAAAGTGGTGGTAAGGGCGCCTGCGGCAAGAGAACCGTGAACGGAACCGGCTGCACCGGCTTCGGACTGCATTTCGGTAACCTGTACTTTGTTTCCGAAAATATTGGTTTTTCCGCTTGCTGCCCATTTGTCAGCAAGTTCTGCCATTACAGAAGAAGGGGTAATGGGATAAATTGCTGCAACATCGGTATAGGCATAAGAAACGTGTGCGGCAGCGGTGTTGCCGTCCATGGTTTTTTTAGAACGTGCCAATGTTTTTTCAACTCCTTTTAATAAACATAATTGAACATCATAATATTATCATGTATTCGCAAATCTTTCAAATGTTTTTGCAAAACTTATATAAATTTACAAAAAAGAATACAAATATATAAAAATTTTAATCCGCCGTACAAAAAAAACAAAATGCAGACAAAGCGGCATTATCAATTTTGACGAATGTCTGCGGATTCATTAACTTTATCTAAAATTGTTGAAAAAAATGCTTTATAGTATTATAATATATCTTGGTTTATTATATAAATTATAGGAGGCGCGCTATGGCTTCTAATTACAGCGTAAGCTTAAAGAAACTTATAAAGGAATTTAACCTTGAAAAAGTGTGGGCACCGGAAAACATTGAAGAAATAAGAATCAATACAAACGAGGTTAACCGTCCGGGGCTTCAGCTTGCAGGTTTTTACGAACTTTTTGATCCTTCCAGGGTGCAGATCATCGGAAAGACGGAATACAGCTATCTTAAAAACCTTGGCGCGAAAATGTACGAAGCGCTTGATGCTTTTCTTTCCAGAAAGCCAATGGTCATAATAATCACATGGAATCTTTCCGTTGACAGAAAATTTTTGGAACTTGCGCAAAAATATAATGTTCCGATTTTCAGAACTTCCGAAATGACTTCGGAATTTGTTGCGGGACTTACCCAGACTTTAAGCGTTGCTTTGGCAAAACGCATAACCCGCCACGGCGTTCTTGTAGAGGTTTACGGCGAAGGCGTGCTTCTTTACGGCGACAGCGGCGTTGGTAAATCCGAAGTGGCAATGGAACTTATCAAGCGCGGACACCGCCTTATTGCGGACGATGCCGTTGAAATAAGAAGAGTTTCCAACAGAAGCCTTGTGGGCACTTCTCCGGAAAATATACGCCATTTTATGGAGCTGCGCGGCGTAGGTATTATTAACGCAAGAAACCTTTTTGGTATGGGTTCCGTAAAAAAAAGCGCAAAGCTTGATATGATAATCAATCTTGAACCCTGGGATAACGATAAAGTTTATGACCGTATGGGTGCGGAGGACGTTTATACAAAAATTCTTGATGTTGACGTTCCGATTTATACCATTCCGGTACAGCCGGGACGCAACATTGCCGTTATTGTTGAAGTTGCGGCTATGAACAACCGCCAGAAACGAATGGGCAACAATGCCGCTTTGGAACTTATGGAGCGCCTCAGCGTTCCGCTTTGGGACGACGACGAGGACCTTGGCGAATGGGATTCCTATTACGGACTTGATGAATAAGGAGGAAAAGCTTTGAACAAAGAAGCATTTTACAGTTTTGCCGATGAGCACGGAATAAAATATTTTGAGCACGAAAGCCTTGCAAAGCATACCTCTTTTAAAATCGGCGGGCCTGCCGAAATTTTTGCAAAGCCTTCTTCCGTAAAACAAGTATGCGATATTATTGAATTCTGCCAAAAAAACAATACAAAGCTTCTTCCGCTCGGCAAAGGTTCCAATGTGCTTGTTTCTGATGACGGCATTGACGGAATTGTTATGAACTTCGGCAGCGAGTTTTCCAAAATTACTTTACTTGATGAAGAAACCGTTTATTGCGAAGCGGGAACAGGTCTTGCGGCTCTTTGCAATTTTGCACTGGAAAATTCTCTTTCCGGACTGGAATTTGCTTATGGAATACCGGGTTCTGTAGGAGGAGCAGTTTTTATGAATGCCGGAGCATACGGCGGAGAAATAAAAGATGTTATTCTTTATGCCGATCACGTTGATAAAGATGGCAATCCGGGAAGATTTACCGGAGAAGAGCTTTTGATGAGCTATCGCCACAGCGCATACAGCGCAAAAGAGTATTTTATCACCGGTGCGGCATTTAGACTTACAAAAGGCAATAAAGAGGATATAAAAGCAAAGATGGATGATCTTTTGGGCCGCCGTTTTGATAAACAGCCTATGGATAAACCCTCTGCCGGAAGTACGTTCAAACGTCCGGAAGGCGCTTTTGCCTCCGCGCTTATTGATCAGTGCGGACTTAAAGGTTTCAGAGTCGGCGGAGCGGAAGTAAGCACGAAACACGCCGGATTTGTAGTAAACATAGGCGGCGCAACCTGCAAAGATGTTTTGCAGCTTATCAAAGATGTTCAGAAAAAGGTAAAGGACGATACGGGATTCTTCCTTGAACCGGAAGTTGAAATTTTAGGATTATAAAAATAGAAAGGCAGGAAGAACAAAATGTCCTTTGCGGCAAATTTAAAAGACGAGCTTTGCAAAGATGTTCCGGAAGAAGAAAGCGCGATACACGCGCTTCTTTACGGTTTTTTGATTTTTTCTCATAAGTTCAACGCGGATGAAATAAGTTTTTCTGTTGTGCATGAACCTACCGCAAGGCTTTTTGCAGAAGCGCTTGCAACACATTGCGGAATTTCCGCAAAAATAATTTTTCACGAACGGGCAAGGGGAACGCTTTATAAGGTGAGCGTGGAAAAAGCTTCCGAAAGAAGAAAAGTCCTCGAAGCTTTTTATCATATGCCCAAAGAACCTACTCTTCGCATAAACCGCGCAAATTTAGAAAATGAAGAAGACGTTCCGTATTTTCTGCGCGGAGCTTACCTTGTATGCGGAAGCCTTACGGACCCGAATAAGGAATATCATCTGGAATTCGGCGTAAGCTATATGAACCTTTGCAAAGATTTGCTTGCCCTTGTGGGAGAAGTTCTTCCTCAGCCAAAAAGCGCCGTGCGCCGCGGTTCCTATATCGTCTATTACAAAGAAAGCGAAAACATAGAAGATATGCTTACATATATAGGCGCAGTGCTTTCTTCGCTTGAAATGATGAATATAAAAATAGAAAAGGATATAAAAAACAGGGTAAACCGCCGTATGAACTGCGATAACGCAAATATGGATAAAACTCTTAACGCATCTTTAAGCCAGGTGGCAGATATTAAATATATTTTTGAACAGAAAAGCGAAAGTTTTCTTCCGGAAGAACTGTATCAGGTGGCAAAACTTAGGCTGGAAAACCCGGAAATGTCCTTGCGCGAACTTTGCGAATCCGTGGAACCGCCTCTTTCGCGATCCGGAATGAACCACAGACTTAAAAAGATCAGCGAAATTGCAAATAACATCAGAAACGGAAAAATATAATAAATTATGGAACAGATGTACACAAAAAAAGAAATAATAGGGCAGATGTTCAAAATTGGAATTCCGGTGGCGGCACAGAACTTTGTAAGCGTTCTGGTAAATATGCTCGATACAATAATGATCGGTTCCGTGGGCGAAGCCCAGCTTGGAGCGATCAATCAGGTTAACTCTCTTTACGTATTCTTCAATATGTTCGTTTGGGGAATCAGCATGGCTTCTGTCGTTATAGCAAGCCGCTATTGGGGACAGAAAAAAATCGAACCCATCCGGGATCTTGTGGGTTTTGCCATGAGGATAAATATTCTTGCGGCAGCGGCTCTTTCTGCGGTGGTTCTTATTTTTCCCCAGTATGTAATGAGGATTTTTGCAAGCGACCCGGAGGTTATTGCGTTTGGCATTGAATATATGAGGATTATGGGCTGGTTCTATATTCTTCCGGCGATTTCCACCACATATCTCTGCAACCTTCGTTCTGTTCACAACGTAAAAATATCCGTTGTTGTATATACGGTCTCGTGCCTTACCAACCTGGTGCTCAACTGGGTGCTCATCTATGGAAACCTTGGTGCTCCAAGGCTCGAAGTCAGCGGTGCGGCAATAGCAACCGCTGTCAGCAAATCGCTGGAATTTATTCTTGTGATGATCTATATGCATAAGTTCGAGCACCTGCTCAACTTCCGCTTTAAATATCTTTTTATCAACGCAAAAAAATATATTCCGGCGTTTCTCAAATTTGGAATTCCGGTTTTTATAAGCGAATTTATATGGGGCT
Source organism: Oscillospiraceae bacterium (assembly GCA_015067125.1). Taxonomy (GTDB): domain Bacteria; phylum Bacillota; class Clostridia; order Oscillospirales; family Ruminococcaceae; genus UMGS1668. The sequence continues at coordinate 30,297 of SVNB01000003.1, read as the reverse complement.
TCGGAATGACGGCGCAGTCCGCAATACTTGGCCAATACAGCAAGGAATTTTTGGCTGCATACAGCCTTGTGCTTGTAATTCTGGATCTTTCCACCGTCGCAATGTGTGGTTTTTCAAACGCATCGCTTATTCTTTTGGGCAATATGATTGGCGCCGGAAAAGATGCCGAGGCCAAAAAATGGAGCAGATTTTTCCTTCTGGGCGGAATCGGCGTCGGCGTTTTTATGGCTTTGATTGTTCTGATTATAAGACCGTTTGCCCCGAACTTTATAGAATGTTCCGAAACAACCGCAAATTATATCCGCCAAATGCTTATTGTCTGCGCATATATTGACGTTTGCTACGGAACAAGCTGGAACCTTGGAGCAGGGGTTCTTCGGGCAGGAGGAGATACCGGCTTTGTTGCAAAAATTGACGTTGGTTCCGCGGTTTTTCTAAAAGGCGTAATCGGTGCTGTCTGCGGACTTCTTCTAAAACTCGACCCGCTTTTGGTAATGACGATTGTTTGCAGCGATGAATTGCTTAAAGCGATAATCTATTTTGTAAGATATATAAAAGGCGACTGGCTTCGCCACGGAATGACTGTTCATTCCGAAGAACCGGAAGCCGCATAATCATAAAAGGAGGAACACATGAGCTTTGCACATCTTCATCTCCATACAGAATACAGCCTGCTTGACGGTGCCTGCAGAATAAAAAAGCTTATTCCGCGCATCAAAGAGCTGGGACAGACCGCTGTGGCTATAACCGACCACGGCGCTATGTATGGCGTAATTGATTTTTACAGAGAAGCAAATAAATACGGCATTAAACCTGTAATCGGCTGCGAAGTTTATGTTGCCAACCGTTCGCGTTTCAGCAAGGAACACCTTATGGATTGGAGCTATCATCTGGTACTTCTTTGCGAAAACAACACCGGCTATAAAAATCTTATAAAACTTGTTTCTGCCGGATTTACCGAAGGATTTTATAAAAAGCCCCGTGTGGATAAAGAGCTTCTGCGCAAACATCACGAAGGAATTATTGCGCTTTCTGCCTGCCTTGCGGGAGAAATTCCGCGCAATCTTACCCAAAACGATTACGAGGCGGCCAAAAAAGCAGCATTGGAATACCGCGATATATTCGGAGAAAACAATTATTTTATAGAAATTCAGGATCATGGCTATGAAGAGCAAAAGCGCATTCTGCCTAACCTTATAAAGCTTTCCAAAGAAACGGGAATTCCCCTTGTGGCAACCAATGACTGTCATTATATCAACAAGGACGATGCGAAAATGCAGAACGTTCTTGTATGCATCGGCACCAACCACACCGTTGATGAAGACAACGAAATGGGTTTTGAAACAGATGAATTTTACGTTAAATCCGAAGAGGAAATGCGCGAAATTTTCTCCTATGTTCCGGAAGCGGTGGATAATACCCAAAAAATCGCGGACCGCTGCAATATGACTTTTGAATTCGGTCACACAAAGCTTCCTGCTTTTGAAGTACCAAACGGCAGGGATAACGTGGAATATTTTGAAAGTATGTGCAAAGAAGGCCTTTATCGCAGATACGGAGAAAACCCGGAACAGGAACTTTGGGACAGGCTTAATTATGAACTTGGCGTTATAGAGCGCATGGGTTATGTAAACTATTATCTTATAGTCCACGATTTTATAAATTATGCAAAAAGCGTTGGTATTCCGGTAGGACCGGGAAGAGGTTCCGGCGCAGGAAGCCTTTGCGCTTACTGCATAGGCATTACGGATATTGACCCTATAAAATATCATCTTCTTTTCGAGCGTTTTCTTAACCCGGAGCGTGTTTCCATGCCGGACTTTGATATAGATTTTTGCTATGAACGCAGGCAGGAAGTTATTGAGTACGTAAACAGAAAATACGGAGAAGACCACGTTGCTCAGATAATCACTTTCGGAACGCTTGCCGCAAGAGCTGCGATCCGCGACGTTGGCAGAGCATTGGGAATGCCTTATCAGGACGTGGATAAAGTTGCAAAGCTTGTTCCGACGGATCTTCATATGACCATAGAAAAAGCGCTGACGGTTTCTCCGGATATAAAAGCACTTTACGATACCGACCCGAAAGTTTATGAGCTAATAGATACAGCCAGAAGAGTAGAGGGTATGCCGCGGCATTCTTCCGTTCATGCGGCAGGCGTTGTAATCGCACCGGAACCGGTTACCGAATTTGTTCCGGTCGCAAAACCGGATGAATCTGTTGTAACGCAGTTTACTATGACGACCCTTGAAGAACTGGGACTTTTAAAAATGGATTTTCTTGGTTTGCGCAACCTTACCGCCATAAGCGACTGCGAAAAAGCGGTAAGAAAACGCATTCCGGATTTTGATATTTCCAAAGTGCCGGACGGCGACCCGGAAGTTTATGATATGCTTACCAAAGGTGCCGCCCAGGGCGTTTTTCAGTTCGAATCTGCCGGAATGAGAAGCGTTCTTATGGGACTTGGCCCTAAATCCATCGAGGATCTTACGGCAGTTATTTCTCTTTATCGTCCGGGTCCGATGGATTCCATTCCCAAATATCTTGAAAACAGCCACCATCCGGAAAAAGTTACATATAAAACGCCGCTTCTTAAACCTATTCTTGACGTTACTTATGGCTGCATAGTTTATCAGGAACAGGTTATGGAAATTGTGCGCAAACTTGCGGGATATTCATACGGCCGCGCAGACCTTGTGCGCCGTGCCATGAGCAAGAAAAAACTTGACGTTATGGCACAGGAGCGAGAATATTTTGTTCACGGCAAAACAGACGAAAACGGTAATATTGAAATTGCGGGCGCTGTAAGAAACGGAGTTCCGGAAAAGATTGCAAACGAAATTTTTGATGAAATGAGTTCTTTTGCGTCCTACGCTTTCAATAAATCCCACGCGGCGGCATACGCAACGGTTGCATACCGCACCGCATATTTAAAATGTCATTTTCCCGGGGAATATATGGCGGCGCAGTTAAGTTCGGTTCTTGATAATACCGATAAAGTAATAGAATATATAGGCGAATGTCAGAAGATGGGTCTTAAAGTTCTCGGTCCGGACGTAAATAAATCCGAAAGCGGATTTATTTGGGACGGAGAAGGCGTTCGTTTTGGACTTCTTGCGGTAAAAAACCTTGGAAGAGGCATTATCAGGGATATAATTACCGAAAGAAAAATGAATGGCAAGTATAAAGGCTTTACAGACTTCTGCAAGCGTGCATACGGCAGAGAACTTAATAAGCGCACACTGGAAAGCCTTATAAAATGCGGAGCGCTTGATTCTTTCAGCGCAAATCGCCGTCAGATGCTTTCCGGCTACGAGGCAATTCTTTCGAGCATTGATGCGGAGAAAAAGGCGAATGTTTCCGGTCAGATGAGCCTTTTCGGAGGTTTTGAGGAGGAATTTGAGGAAGAAGATAACCTTCCGCGCGTTGCGGAATATTCTCTTCGGGAACTTCTTAATATGGAAAAAGAAACGACCGGACTTTATCTTTCCGGTCACCCGATGAACGAATACAGCGGAATCATCGAAAAAATAGGCGCCAGCAAAGTGCTCGAAATAAAACAGATAAATACTGAAGACGGAGATAAACGCATCCGTCTTTGCGGAATTGTTTTAAGCAAAAAGATGAAAACCACAAAAAGCAATGACGTTATGGCTTTTGTGACGCTTGAAGATACAACCGGAAGCCTTGAAGCGCTTGTATTTCCCCGTGTTCTTCAGGAATACGGCGGAATTATAAACGTTAATGAAGCTGTTGTTGTGGAAGCAAGGGTTTCTTCCAGAGAAGACGAAGAAACAAAGCTTGTTGCAGAAAGATTCCTTACTGTGGAAGATGCACAAAGAATTCCTTTTATGCAAACATATTCTTATCAAAGAAAAACGCCTGCACAGCAAAGGACGGAAGCGGAACCCGCTCCGGAGGTTTCTCAAAAAACTTCATCTTCGGGACTTTTTATCCGTGTTCCAAGCGAAAATTCTGCGGAATACAAAAAGGCAATGGATTTTCTTGCGGTTTTCGAAGGTCTTACGCCGCTTTATATTCATTTTGCGGAAAGTAAAAAGACCGTAAAAGCTCCGGCAAAACTTTGGGTGGATACCAACGTTGACAAGGGCTACGTTATAAGAAAACTTGGCCAGCTTATTGGCGAAGAAAACGTAAAAATGAAATAAAATTCCATGTTTTACCGGATTTTAATTCCGATTTGGCCTAAACATAATAAAAATCTTGCCATACAGAAAAGTTTTCTATAGTATATAAATATATAAAAAAGGGGGGACAGGATGAAAAGGATTTTCTGTTTTTTGCTTGCGATTGTAATAGTCGTACTTTCCGGATGTTCTTATGAAAAAGAACCGGATATTATTGAAAACGAGGCTGTTCTTGGCTCCGTTCCGGAAGCTTCTTCAAACAGCGAAATAGAAATAACGCCTGCGCAAAGCAGTTCTTCTTCTGCGGAACAGAGCGAAAAAGCGGAAAACAGCTTGTCTTCTTCGGAAGAAAGCAGTTCTGAACCGGAAAAAACAGAAAACAGTTCATCTTCATCGTCTTCTCAAAATTCACAGCCATCGCAAAGTTCTTCTGCTGCTTCTTCGGTTGTTTCTTCACAGCCGGAAGCTTCGGAACCGGAAAAAGCTCCGGAAACAAATACGCAGGCATCTTCCAAAGAAGAAACAAAAGCTGTATGGGTATCCTATCTTGAATATCAGACGATTTTAACCGGAAAAACAGAAAAACAGTTTAAAAACAGCGTAAAAAACATGTTTGCCAATATGGCATCCGATGGATTCAATACGGTTTTTGTCCATGTTCGCTCTCACAGTGACGCAATGTATGATTCCGATATTTTTCCGTGGTCTGTTTACTGCACAGGAACAGAAGGCGAAAACCCGGGGTTCGATCCGCTTGAAATTATGGTGGAAGAAGCCCACAATGCCGGACTTAAAATAGAAGCATGGATAAACCCTTACAGGGTAAAAAATACTGCAGATACATCAAAAATATCAAAAGAAAATCCTGCATACGGCTGGTTGGATACAGAAAAAGTTGTTGTGCTTGAAGGAACGGGAATTTTTTATAACCCTGCGGATAAAGACGTTATAGAACTTGTGGTTTCCGGCGTTGAAGAAATAGTAAAAAATTATGCCGTTGACGGAATTCATTTTGACGATTATTTTTACCCCACAACTGCGGAATCTTTTGATAAAACGCATTATAACGAATATAAATCTTCCGGCGGAACAAAAAAGCTTGCCGCATGGAGGAGAGAAAACGTAAATACGCTTATCAAAAAAGTTTATTCCGCAATAAAAGCAATAGATCCTTCCTGCAGGTTCGGCGTAAGCCCCGCAGGAAACATGGAAACAAACTATAATAATCTTTATTGCGACGTTTATGCATGGGTTACAAGCAAAGGATATGTGGATTATATCTGTCCGCAGATTTATTTTGGCTTTAACAATAAAACAAGACCGTATCTTACGGTGCTTGATGAATTCGGCAGCATTATAACCAACAAAAACGTGGAACTTATGGTTGGCCTTGCGGCATATAAATGCGGTGCGGAAGATACCTATGCCGGTGCGGAAGGCAAAGCCGAATGGCAGAATAACAGCGATATTCTTGCAAGGCAGGTAACCGCCGCCAAAGAAGACAGCCATTACGGCGGATTTGCCGTTTATCGTTATGATTCTTTGTATAATCCTGCTTCTTCTGTTAAAAAAGCGGTTAACAAGGAACTTGAAAATCTTAAAAACGTAATGTAAAACACAGGAAGACCCCGAAAAAGGACGGAAAAATAACTTTATGAAAAAATTCTTTTTAAACAAAAAGCTGATGACGGCAGTGCTTTCTTTAAGCCTTTGTATTATTATCGGCGGCATAGCGGTTTTTGCGGCTTTTCAAAGCGGACTTCCCGGTGTTGAAAAGATAAAGGAAGCTTTTTCCGGAATGGAATTTAACGTTCCGGATATCGATTTTTCGGAAATCAGAATTCCGGGTACGGATAAGCCGGAAGAGGAACCGACAGAAGAACCGGATAGACCCGAAGTTGATCTAAATGGAGATATCGTTCTTGAACCGCTTGCGCCGGAAGAAAAGCTTCCGGAAGCAGAAAACGTATTCGAAGGACCGATTGTATATGATTTTCCGGAAAGAATGATGGCCATAACAATAAAGGCCGGAGAAGATTTTTGCACCGAACAGGGCATTGGCGTTGCGGATATCGAAAAATCCATAGATAAGGCTTTGGAAGATGCAAAGGCGCTTTCTGCAAATACGGTTTTTATAGAAACTTCGTGGGGAGAAGAAGTTCTTTATTATTCCGAAAAAATGCCCCAGGCAAAAGTAAGCATTGATATGCTTGAATATGCGGCAGAAAAAGCACAAAGCATGGATCTTTATGTTTATGCGGTTTTTGATGTGCTTAAAACAAACGAAAACGGCTTGGCAAAAGTTTCTTATTCCATAGATGAAGAAAAACTTTCTGTTATTGCGCAAAATGCGGCTGCGCTTTGCGAATATGATATTGACGGTATTATGCTCAATACATATACGGTGGAATCCGACGGAACGGCGTATTCCGACTATACAAAATTCGGCAGCGGCATGGGGTACGAAAATTATCTTCGCTCCAATACAGAAGCAGCTGTAAAAACCGCATATAATTCCATAAAAAAGGCTGATCCTTCCAAAGCAGTGGGTCTTGCGGTTGATGCGGTTTGGGCAAACGAACAGAGCATAGAGGGCGGAAGCAATACTCTTGCAGGTTACGAAAGTTTTGTAAACGGTTTTGCAAATACCAAAAAGTTTATAGAAGAAGAACTTGCGGATTTTGTCGCGGTAAAAAGCACATATTCCACCGGAAACAAAAACGCAAAATTTATAAATTACCTTGAATGGTGGAACGAAGTTGTGGCAGAAAAAGTTCCGCTTTATATATTCCAGTATGCAACAAAAGCCTGCACAGAGGAAAAAGGCTGGAATGATCCTTCCGAACTTTCCGATCAGGTTATAGCGGCAGAAAAATTAAGCGGATTTTGCGGAAGTATTTATGATTCTCTTGCGGCATTGCAGAAAAACCCGCAGCAGTCCACCGATGCGCTTTATCAATATCTTACAGAAAATATAGACCCAAGCTTTTTGCTTACCCAGCTGGAACTTACAAGGCCGGCAAAAACAACTTTTTCCACTTATGATAACGTTGTGGCTTTTGCGGGTGCTTCCGATATAAATTTTGACCTTCTGCTTAACGGAGAAAAAGTAAAACGTGATGAAAACGGCGCGTTTATGCTTACTCTTGAGCTTGCTCCGGGTCTTAACACATTTAAGTTCGAGCATAAGGAAAAAACAATCACATATAACATTACAAGAAACGTAATGGTTCTTAAAGAAATAACTCCTTTGGGCAACGTAACGGTCGGCGGCGGAATGAGCATAACTGTAACGGCTCTTGCTTATGAAGGTTCCACAGTAACCGCCACGCTTGGTTCCGCAACGGTAAATCTTGTTCAAAGCACAGAGGAAGATGACTCTACCGAGGAAGAAAAAGATTCTTCTTATGTAACATATACCGGTATGATTTCCGCCCCGGCGGCAACAAATTCGGAACAGAATATCGGTAATATTATCGTAAAAGGAACCTGGGAAGGTACAACGGAAACAAAAGAAGGCGCATACGTAACGGTTTCCGCGAAGGCAAAGGCCGGCGGACTTGTGGAAGTTACCGCAAAAGCGGCAGAAACCTTCCCGGTAGATACCCTTAATGACCTTTCCGCGTACGACAATTATCCTCTTGCAAAGGGAACAAGAGATTACGTTGTGGGCGATGAGATCGTTTATGTGGAAGGTTCCAAAACCTTTACTTATTATAACCTCCAGTCCGGACAGCGCGTTTATACAAAAGACGTAAGCCCGGTTTCCGGCGAACTTGGAGGAAACAAAATTACCAATATGACCGTTTCGGCAAACTCCAGGTACACTTACGTCACTTTCGAAATGGATCAGCGCGTTGCTTATATTGCAAAATATACAGGCAGCGATTTCACCATCGACTTCCAATATACGGATAAAATTCCCGGTGATCTTAATCTTAACTGTACTCCGCTGTTCGATTCCGCAAAATGGAACGGCGCAAAATTAAGCCTTAAACTCAGCACCAAAGACGGTTTCCTTGGCTACACGGCATATTACGAGGGCGGGGATCTTGTTTTCCGCTTCAATAACCCAACGGGTTCCTACAGCCTTTCCGGCGTTCCTATTGTAGTTGACGTTGGCCACAGCAAACTTGGTGTGGGTGCCCTTGGCTTCCTTTCTGCATACGGCGAATACGAGATAAACCTTGGAGTAGGAAAATACCTTAAAGAGGAACTGCAAAGCCGCGGAGCGACTGTTTATATGATGGATACAGTAAACAACCGCCCAAGCCTTGAAGACAGGGTGGCCTATGCTTCCGGAAAAAATCCGCTGGTATTTGTAAGTATTCACTGCAACTCCGCAACTTCCAGCAGCGGTTACGGAACGGAATGTTTCTATTTTACAAGATTCTCGCAGGATCTTGCTTCTTATTTCAGCGATAACGTTGCAGATGCGCTTAACACCAAAAACAGGGGAGATATGATAGGCCGTTATTACGTTACCAGAACGCAGGAATATCCTTCCGTACTTGGCGAGCTTGGCTTTGTAAGTAACGAATCCGATTATTACAAGCTTATCCAGAACAGCTATCAGCGCGATATCGCTTCAGGAATTGCGGACGCTATTTCCAGCTATCTTGGGGGAGCAGGCAGAAACGGAAATTACAGTTACGGTTCCCAGTCCACAAATGGGGAAAGTTCCTATATTCCGGAAGAACCGGAACAGGAAGAAAATGAATGGGAAGAAAACGGTTCGTCTTCATCTTCTTCCGGCGGCGGAATAGAACTTGAAACAATAGGCGGAAGTTCTTCTGAACAGGAAGAAGAAAAAGAAAGTTCTTCCGGTGGAATTGTTCTTGGATAATAAAAAATACCTTCGGTTTTCCGAAGGTATTTTTTTGCCTTTTTTCGCATATTTATATGCGAAAGGATGGGATAACGTTTATGGAAAGAAAAAAGAAAAAACATTATTTTATAAAATTTCTATTATCAGCTGCGGTTCTGGCCGGTTTTGGGGCGTATGCTTTTTATTTTCCCAAAACGATGGAGCTTGTTGACAAAGAAATTACAAAAATATTGGCGAAAGCGGGAATAAACGCGGAATTTGCGCTGTTTTCGGATTTTTCTGAATTTACGCGAAAAGCGGCGGATAAAATAGAGTATTATATTGAAATAGTTGAAGAAAACACCAAAGATATAAAAGAATTCGATACCTCTCCGCTGCCGGTTATTATTTTTTCAAATGCGGCTGCTTTTCCGGCAGAAAACAATACGGTAACTTCCGGTTACGGAAGCAGAATAAACCCGATTACCGGCGAAAAAGAAAACCATAATGGAATTGATATAGCCGCCGCTTACGGAAGCGATATTTTTGCCGCCTGGCCCGGAACAGTTGCGGAAACCGGCTTCAGCAAAATATACGGAAACTATGTTATTATAGAACATTCAAAGAATTTTTTTACAAAATACTGCCATCTTTCAAAAATAGCCTGCAAAAAAGAGGAGTTTGTAAAAGCTTTTGAAAAAATAGGCGAAGCCGGAAGCACCGGACGATCCACCGGAAGCCACCTGCATTTTGAAGTGGTGGTAGATGGCATATTTGTTGACCCGAAGGAGTGTTTTGCACTCTGATGGATTTTACCGTGCTCAAAACAGGAGTAACAGTTTCTCCACTGTTTTTTGCGGTGCTCACGGCTTTTTTGCTTTTGGACAAAAACGGTGTTGCAATATGGGCGGTGCTTTTTTCGCTTATGCACGAATCCGGGCATTTTTTTGCTTTGTTATGCGTAAAATCAAGGCCAAAACATATAAAATTATCTGCATTCGGAATAGAAATGCGGCTTTGTAATAATTTGAGCACGCTTAAAAAAGTGATTGTTTTTTCTTCGGGATTTGTGCTGAATTTTATCGCAGCTTTTTTGCTTTTTATTTTTGAAAAGGATTTTTTGAGCACGGTTAATATTGCAATAGGCGTTTTTACCGCGCTTCCGCTTGCATCAACAGACGGCGGAGCAGTTTTATCGGTGTTGATTGAAGAAACTTTTGCAGAAAATGCGGAAAAGATTATTAAAATAACTTTTGCTTTTTTTGCAGTATTGATTTTTGCTGTACTGCTTATTCTTTTCGGTTTTTCAAAAAATTATTTTTTGTTGATAGCCGCTTTATATGCCGTAATTTGTTTAAAAAAAGAGCTTTGCTGAAAAGCAAAGCCTTTTTTTGTTTTATGGCTGATATTCAGTTATTTTACGATATGCAAAAGCGTTTATTAACGTTACCGCAATAAAAAGTATTCGTGAATAAAGTTCTATTGCATTTGCGGTATCAAGAACTGCGGAAATATCTCCGACAGATACTTTATAATTTGTATATACGGAACCAAGCCATATTGCGGCGGAACAACAGGCTTCGCTGAAAAGTGAAATCTGCATTGCTTTTTTAACGGAAAACCTGTTGCCGATAAACAGATTGAAAATTGCAAAAACAATTGCATTTCCACCAAAGAGAAATAAAAAAAGCCCTATAAAGCTTGAATTTGCAACAGAAAATTCCATATTTGCTTTGTAACCGGAAAAAGCATCGTAAACAACAAAAATGTTTACGGCAATAAGGGTAAGAGTAAAAACAAGAATTATAAAAATCTGTCTTGTTTTTTCAAATTTTATCTCTTTTTTGGAAATTTCTATAATATCCTTCGCAACAGTATCGTTTTCTTTAATTACAACGTTTTTTTCGCCTTTAATAAGCTCGGTTATAGAAATTCCAAGTTCTTCGGAAAGTGGTTCAAGAATTGAAATATCCGGAAAACCTTTTCCGTTTTCCCATTTTGAAACAGCGGCGGTAGAAACGCTGATTTTTTCTGCAAGTTCTTTTTGGGTATATCCTTTTTCTGTGCGGAGTTCCTTTATCAGATTGCCGGTTTTTATTATATCCAAACAAATCGCCTCCTTTTATGGCTTGATTTTATCACGGAGTTTTTTGTTTGTAAATCAACGCTTCGTAAACAGGGTAAAAATATGGATAAAAACAGCTTTAAAAGTTTATATAGTGCATACAACGGCTGATTTTGAAAAGTGCATTTTTTGCTAAAAAACAGCACTTTATGTTGCAAAATCAGGTTGTATGCGCCATTTTCCGCTTTAATAGCGCAAGAAAAAGGCAGTTAAGCGTCAAAATATCAATAGTTTCTTCACCATTTTGGCAAAAAACGTCAAAACCTTGAAGTGAAATTTTCAAAATTTCAACAAGACAAAAAAGAGGTTTTTTAAGCCTCTTTAATCTGTTCGACATATTGAAATTTGGCTGTTTGTTATTCTGATTCTATTTTTATTCCAAGCAACCTTTTTTTCGTTCGCACACTGTATTTCAAAGTATATGTCGCAATCCCATTAACAATTGCATCGTGAATTTCCATGATTTCTTTTGAAATATCCGTTTCGTTCGCATACCAGCCTAAAAAAGTCGTTGGTTCTTCACCGAAAAATCCGTTTCCTTCACTTTTACCGAAAAGTGCATACTGTGGCGATGATTTTCCACCGGACATTTTTTGAGAAGACACAACCTTATGACAAGTAGCAATTACACGTTCAATTGGTGATGTTATCGTGATTGTTCCTGTTACATTCTTCTTTGGGGTATTGGAATTTTGTGCAATCTCCGTTTCCATTAAGCTATCCAAGGAAATATTCAATTTGCTTGAAAGTAACAGCAACTTTTCTACTTCTGGGTATCCTGTTCCTTGTTCCCATTTTGAGACAGCTTGACGACTCACATCAAGAATCTCCGCTAACTCCTCTTGCGATAATTGTTTCTCTTTTCTTAGTTGTTTCAGATTTTCTGCAAAGCTCATACAGTTTACCTCCTTTACACAACTAATTATACACACAAGCAAATCGAAATCTACCAACCGCTATTTGCATTTAAGCAACTTTAAGTTGCAAACTAATACAATTATGGAAGTTGTCTCATAAATTCAAGTTTATTGGTTTGTTGATAGTATAGCATTCAAGGTATAGTTTTACAATAATAAACAAGCCGATTAAGAAGTTTACTTATAATTATTCAAAAAACTTATGAGGAAATTTTGTAAAACAGCAGCGTATCTACAACCCTGCATTTTTCCATAAAAACAAGGCAAAAACAAGAAAAAGACCATAAATAAGCGCATAAAAAATGAAAAAAGTCATCAGCCGATTAATGCACTATATAATTAAAAGTTATTTCTATTGAAAAATCTGCTTTTAATATGATATACTTATATAGTTAATCAGGAAAGGAGGAATCGCTTTGCCTGCAATTCCCGAAAAGATATTAAGTCTTGTTCAAAAGCCCGCAAGATACTGCGGAGGAGAACTTAACAGCGTTGTTAAAAATAAAGACGATGTGCTTGTAAGATTTGCTTTCTGCTTCCCGGATCTTTACGAGGTCGGTATGAGCCACCTTGGTATGAAGATTCTTTACAGCCTTCTCAATAAAGATCCGGAAGTATGGTGCGAACGCGTTTTTGCTCCGGATATGGATATGGAAAAAATCCTGCGTGAAAAAAATCTTCCGCTTTTTGCGCTGGAAAGCCGTGATTCCGTAGGCGCTTTTGATATTATAGGTTTTACTTTGCAATATGAGCTTTCCTATACCGGAATTCTTAATATGCTCGACCTTGCAGGGATTCCGGTAAGAGCAGAGGACAGAACCGAACTTAATAATCTTGTGGTGGCCGGCGGCCCGTGTTCCTGCAACCCGGAACCCATTGCGGATTTTATAGACCTTTTTATGCCCGGAGAAGGAGAAGAGGTTCTTCCGGAAGTGGTCGAACTTTATAAAACAGCAAAAAAAGAAGGCTGGAGCAAAAAACAGTATCTTGCCAAAGCCGCAGAGATCCCCGGAGTTTACGTTCCTTCTCTTATTGATGTTGTTTATAACGAAGACGGAACAATAAAAGAATTTATCGCAAAAGAAACCGCAACTCTTCCCATAACAAAGCGAATAATCAAGGATCTTGACAGCGTTTATTATCCGGATAAATTTGTTGTTCCGTTTATAGATATTGTTCATGACAGAAGCCAGCTGGAACTTATGCGCGGCTGCATCCGCGGATGCAGATTCTGTCAGGCAGGTTTTATTTACCGTCCGGTAAGAGAAAAACATTTTGATACTCTTTCCAAAGATGCTCATAACCTTTGCGACAGCACGGGATACGAAGAACTTTCTCTTACTTCTTTGAGCACCAGCGATTACAGCGAGCTTGAACCGCTTTTGGATGACCTTCTCGAATGGACTCCGGAAGAACACGTAAACCTTGCGGTACCTTCGCTTCGCGTAGATAACTTCAGCGAAAGTCTTCTTAAAAAGATAAGCAAAGTGCGTAAAAGCGGACTTACCTTTGCGCCGGAAGCCGGTACCCAGCGTATGCGTGACGTAATCAATAAAAACGTTACGGAAGAAGAAATTATGAACACCTGCCTTACTGCTTTCGAAGGTGGATATACCGCTGTAAAACTTTATTTTATGATCGGTCTTCCCACCGAAACCGACGACGACGTAAGGGGAATAGTAGAGACCGCACAACGCGTTGTAAATCTTTTTTACAGTATGCCGAACAAACCCAAAGGCAAGGGTGTACAGGTCACATGCAGCGTAGCAAGCTTTGTTCCAAAGCCGTTTACTCCATTCCAGTTCGAACCGCAGGACAGCAGAGAAGAACTGCACAGAAAACAAGAGGTTATGCGCAGCGCTGTTCACAGCAGAAAGATAAATCTTGACTGGCACGATGCTGAAACTTCCTATCTGGAAGCAGTTCTGGCCCGCGGCGACAGAAAAATCGGCAAAGTTATAGAAACTGCATGGCGTAAAGGTTGTAACCTTGACAGTTGGGACGAGCATTTTAAATTCGACGTGTGGATGGAATCTTTTGAAGAATGCGGCATAAAACCGGAATTTTACGCAAACCGCACCAGAAGTTATGATGAAGTTATGCCATGGGATATTTTTGATTATGCCGTTACAAAAAACTTTATTATAAACGAAAATAAAAAAGCGCACGAAAGCGTAACAACCCCGAACTGCCGCAAAAAATGTTCCGGCTGTGGAGCAAACTGCCTGAAAGGAGGCCCCTGCTTTGAATGATATGATTAATTTCATCGACGTAAGGCTTTTCTATACAAAAACGGGCAGCGCAAAATATATTTCTCATCTTGACGTTATGAGGGCGTTTCAGCGTGCGTTAAAACGTTCCAAAATTGATTTTTGGTACACAGAAGGATTTCATCCGCATCTTTATCTTACTTTTGCTCTGCCGCTTTCTCTTGGTTACGAAAGTGTTGCGGAATCTGTTGATTTCCGCCTTATTTCGCCCATGCCTTATGAAGAGATAGTAAGAAGAATAAATGCGGTTCTTCCGGTAGGATTTAAAGCCATTGCCGCCGGAAAGCCAAAAATGGACGCCAAAAGAATCCGATTTGCGGATTATGATATTTCTTTTTCTGCCGAAGAAAAAGATTCCGAACAGCTTCTTGCAGACTGGTACAGATGTTTTGAAAGAGAAACTGTTCCGGTTATAAAAAAGACAAAAAGCGGAGAAAAAGAAATTGATATCAAACCGCATATCAAGCTTTCCAGGCTTGAATATAAAGAGGGAAGATATTACATAAAAGCCCGCCTTGCTTCCGGTGTGGAGCTTAATATAAACCCGGATCTGGTATTCGAGGCTTTTAAAAATTACAGCGGCTTCCGTCCGGAGGATATTTCTGTTAAAAGAATGGCTGTATATAACGAAAAAATGGAAAAATTCCGTTGATTTTGTTAAAATAATACTTGCAATTATATATTGTTTATGTTATTATAATAAGGCTGTTTAGTATGCCTAAACGGCTCTGTCGCATTCCCGGCGACATGAACGACAAAAAATATGTCGGGCGGACAGTCCTCTGTCAATGGTATCCATTGAGTATGAATGTCTGAAAAATAACAAGGAGGATATTTAAAATGGATGCACTTAAACTTATTTCCCAGGACTGCCTGAGAGCTGACAAACCCGAAGTTGCAATCGGTGATACCGTTAAGGTATATTGCAAAATCAAAGAGGGAGATCATTACAGAACCCAGATTTTCGAAGGTGCGGTTATTGCAAAACAGCATGGCGGCATTTCCGAATCTTTCACTGTTCGTCGTGTAGCACACGGCTGCGGTATCGAAAGAGTTTTCCCGATCCACAGCCCGATGATCGAGAAAGTAGAACTTGTTCGTCATGGTCGTGTCAGAAGAGCTAAACTCTATTACCTTCGTGACAGAGTTGGTAAAGCTGCAAAGGTCAAACAAGTCCGCTAATTTGTTATTTGCAAAAAAACTCCCTTGTCAATCGGCAAGGGAGTCTTTTTTTTCTGTTTAATCTGTAGTATAATATATATTAGAATAATAGGACTATTGAAAGGAGGCGATTTTGCCCTATGGAACAGGTGGATATTCAGTGGTTTCCAGGCCATATGGCGAAAACCCGCCGCTTGATGAAAGCGAATCTTCCTCTTGTTGACGTTGTTGTGGAAATAACCGATGCAAGAGTGCCTTATTCCAGCCGAAACCCGGAAATGAAAAGTCTTGTTGGCGGAAAACCCCGCGTTGTGGTGCTGAATAAATGTGATATGGCAGACGAGGCTATCACTCAGGAATGGATAGAATATTATAAAACAAAGGGCATACGCGCCCTTGCAACGGATTGCCGTACCGGAAGAGGCCTTAATAAACTTGCTCCGGTAGTGCGCGAAGTGCTTAAAAACGAACTTGAAAAACGCGCCAGAAAAGGTATGGAAGGCAAACCTATCCGTATGATGATAGTGGGTATTCCCAACGTTGGTAAGTCCTCGTTTATCAACCGCATTGCCGGCGGTAAAAGAGCAAAAGTGGAAGACCGCCCCGGCGTCACCCGCGGAAAACAGTGGGTAACCCTTGATAAGGGCATAGATATGCTTGATATGCCCGGCGTTCTTTGGCCTAAATTCGAAGATAAGACTGTCGGTGAGCACCTTGCATTCACCGGTGCGGTAAAAGATGATATTCTTGATATAGAAACCCTTGCAATGCGCCTTGCGGATCTTCTTAATCACGAAAATCATCAGCTTCTTTGCGAAAGATATAAACTTACCGATGAAGAAACGGCGGATATAGAACCGTATGACCTGCTTGAACTTATCGGAGCAAAACGCGGTATGAAGATTTCCGGCGGAGAAGTAAATACCGAAAGAGCCGCAGCAATGCTTCTTGACGAATTCCGCGGCGGAAAAATCGGAAGAATTACTTTGGAGCGTCCCAATGAGCTTATATGAATTTGAGCACGAAAAGCGTGCGGAACTTGGAATAAAATACATCTGCGGAGTTGACGAAGCGGGAAGAGGTCCCCTTGCAGGGCCTGTTTTTGCAGCGGCGGTAATTCTTCCGGAAGATTATGAAATTGAAGGACTTAACGACAGCAAAAAGCTAAGCGAAAAAAAACGCGATGCGCTTTTTGATGAAATTGTTGAGCACGCGCTTGCGTATTCCATACAAAGCGTTGATCATAAAATTATAGACGAGATCAACATTCTGGAAGCCACCATGCTCGCCATGAAAACAGCTGTGGAAAATCTGAGCATAAAGCCGGAAAAGGTTTTTATCGACGGAAACCGTGTTCCGAAAAATATGCCGGTTCCGGCGGAATTTGTCATAAAGGGCGACGCAACTTCTGCAAGTATTGCGGCGGCTTCTATTCTTGCAAAGGTAAGCAGGGACAGATTTATGCTTGAAATGGATAAAAAATACCCGGAATACTGTTTTGCAAAACACAAAGGATACGGAACAAAACTCCATTATGAAAAAATAAGGGAGTTCGGCCCAAGTGAAATCCACAGGCTTACTTTTTTAAAGAAAATGCATTGAAGGCGATTTTATGATTACCGAAAAACGCCGCCGCGGAGATATGGGCGAAGATTTTGCGGTGGAATATCTTGAAAAACAGGGTTACGAAATAATCGAAAGAAATTTTAACACCCGTTTAGGAGAAATCGATATCGTTGCAAAAGACGGCAGATATATAGTTTTTGTGGAGGTAAAATCCCGTGCGGACGATTGCCTTTATGCGCCAAGGGAAGCTGTAACCCGTTCAAAACAGCAAAAAATCTGTAAAGCTGCAATGCTTTACAAGATTAAAAAGGGCCTTAATGGTCAGCCGCGATTTGATATTTTTGAAATTATTTACGGAAAATACGATCTTGAAGTGAAAAAATTCTCTCATATCAAAAACGCTTTTGGAACGGAGGCTGTTCGTGGATTTTTTTGATCTTCACTGTGATACTTTAACAACCGCAATGCATCAAAGCTGCGGTCTTGATTGTAAATATCTTGATATTTCTTTTCCGAAAAATGAAGAAATAGAAAGGCATTGTCAGTGTTTTGCAATATTCTGTCCGGACGTTATTTCCGGCGAAGACGCTTTTAATTACTATACAATGGCAAAGCATTTTTTTAATGACCAGCTTGCGCTTTTTCCACAATATTTTGAGCAAGTTAAACGTGGAAAAGATATTGAGGCAATAACAGAAAAAGGTAAAACTGCCGCAATTCTTACCGTTGAAGGAGGAAGAGTCCTTGGCGGAAAAATTGAAAGACTTGAAAAACTTTATGAAGATGGCGTAAGAATGATGACCCTTACCTGGAATGGGGAAAACGAGATCGGAAAAGGTTCGACTGAACAGGCTTTCGGACTTAAACCGTTTGGCGTTGACGTTATAAAAGAGATGGAACGTCTTGGAATGATAATAGATGTTTCGCATCTTTCTGATGCTGGATTTGAAGACGTGCTCAAAAATGTGAAATGTGCAGTTGCGGCAAGTCACAGCAATCTTCGTTCAGTCTGCGGCCACAGAAGAAACCTTACGGACGAATATTTTAAAGAAATTGTTCGCCGCAAAGGTGTTGTGGGAATAAATTTTTATAAAGCGTTTATTAATGGCGATGAAGAAAATGCCGGCCTTTGCGATATATTAAAGCATATTGAAAAGATGCTGATGCTCGGCGGGGAAAACACTGTTTGCATGGGAAGCGATTATGACGGCTGCGATGTTGTAAACGGTATTAAAAAAATGAACGATGTTCCAAATCTTTATAATCTGGTGAAAAAAGAATTTGGGATAAAACTTGCAGAAAAGATTTTCTGGAAAAACGCGTATGCTTTTTTTACGGCTAAAATGAGGTGAAAAAACGTGAAATTTCAAAGCACAAGAAACAAAAATCTGCGGCTTGATTCCGCAGAAACCATAATCAAAGGACTTTCTGACGAGGGAGGTCTTTTTGTGCCGGAAGAAGTTCCGCATTTGGAAAAAGAGGAACTTGCAGAACTTTCTAAACTTGATTACTGCGAAAGAGCAAAACGCGTTTTTGCAAAATATATGACGGATTTTTCCGAGGAAGAACTTTTGGAATGTGCTGAAAAAGCCTATATCGGAAGATTTGAGGATGATACTCCGGCTCCGCTTGTAAAATTGGGAGAAAGCACGTATATGCTCGAACTCTGGCACGGACCAACCTGTGCATTTAAAGATATGGCATTGCAGATACTTCCTCGTTTTCTTGTAAAATCCGCAAAAAAAGCCGGAAACGGCGAGAAAACAGTTATTCTTACTGCAACTTCCGGAGATACCGGAAAAGCAGCCCTTGAGGGATTTTGTGACGTTGAAGGAACAGAAATAATAGTTTTTTATCCGCAGAACGGCGTTTCCAAAATTCAGCAGCTGCAAATGCAGACCCAAAAAGGAAAAAACGTCTGCGTATGCGGAGTGGAAGGCAATTTTGACGATGCGCAGACCGCGGTTAAATCTATTTTTACAGATAAAGACATTCGCAAAAAACTTGCCGAAAACGGAAAAAGTTTTTCCAGCGCAAACTCTATTAATGTAGGCAGGCTTCTTCCGCAGATAGCCTATTATGTTTCCGCATACGCGGATTTAGTTGCAAGCGGAGAAATCACAGAAGGCGAAGCGGTGAACGTCTGTGTTCCCACCGGCAACTTCGGCAATATTCTTGCGGCGTATTATGCGAAAAGAATGGGCGTTCCTTTTGCAAAACTTATCTGCGCTTCCAACGCAAACAACGTGCTCACGGAATTTTTGAGCACCGGAAGATACAGCATAAACAGAGATTTTTATATGACGGAATCTCCTTCTATGGATATTCTTGTTTCCAGCAACCTTGAAAGACTGCTTTTTGAACTGTGTGAAAAGGATGACGGGTATATTTGCGCACTTATGAAATCTCTTCGTGAGCACGGAGAATACTCTGTTCCGGATGAGGTTCTTGATAAAATAAAAGAGCTTTTTGCAGCAGGATATACCGATGACAAAGGCACGGAAAAACGCATAAAAATGCTGTTTGATGAATATTCCTATCTTTGTGATACCCATACCGCGGTTGCCGTTGATGTGTATGAAAAATACAAGGAAGAAACGGGCGACGAAACAAAAACCATAATTGCTTCCACGGCAAGTCCCTATAAATTCCCGCGAGCCGTGCTCAAAGCGATATCCGGAAAAGACATGGAAGATGATTTTGCTGCCGCAAAAGAAATCGAACAGCTTTCAGGCTTGACAATGCCTTTGCAGCTTAAAGAACTTTCGGAAAAGCAGCCGCGTTTTACAAAAGTATGTAAAAGGGAAGATATGGCGGATTTTGTTTTGAGCACCGTCGGAGGTGAAAACTGATGTCTGTTTGGGTGATGGCGGATTTGCATCTTTCCTTCGGAACAGACAAGCCTATGGATAATTTTTTCGGCTGGAAGGATTACGTGAAAAAAATAGAAGCCAGCTGGAAGGAACAGATCAAACCGGAAGATACAGTTGTTATTCCGGGCGATTTTTCCTGGGGACTTGGTTTTGAACAGGCTTTGCCGGATTTTAAATTTGTGAATGATCTTCCGGGAAGAAAAATTCTTATGAAAGGCAATCACGATTACTGGTGGAGCACAAGAAGCAAAGCAGAAAAGTTTTTTAAAGAAAACGGCATAACAAATATAGAAATTCTCCATAATAATTCGGTACTGGCAGAGGGTATTGCTCTTTGCGGAACAAGGGGCTGGGTTTTTATGCCCAACGAAGAACACGACCACAAAATTTCTGCAAGAGAAGCTTTGCGGTTGGAACTTTCGCTTAAAGATGCGGAAGAAAATTTTCCGGAAGCGGAAAAAATTGTTTTTCTGCACTATCCGCCTGTTTATGCAAACGAAATGGTGCCGAATATAATCTCGGTTCTTAAAGAACATGGGGTGAAAAAAGTATATTACGGCCACCTTCACGGAGCTTCCCGCAGCCTTGCCAATGAGGGAGAATATATGGGAATAGAATTTAAACTTATTTCTGCGGACCATCTTGGCTTTAAATTTTGGAAAATTAAATAAAAATAATATAATATTTTTATATAAAATAATTGATTTTATGATTATTATATGATATACTTATCCAGTTACTGAAAATGTATCTATCAGGAGGAAACATCATAATGGAACTTAGACAGATTGAAAAAACCGGCACTAATGAGGTTAAGCTTACCATTGCTGTAACCGCAGAAGAGTTCGGACGCGCTGTTGACGCAGCTATCAGAGAAAGAGGCAAAACCCTTACCGTTCACGGATTCCGTAAAGGCAAAGCTCCCAAAGCTCTTATCGAAAAAGCTTATGGCAGAGAATATTTTTATCAGGACGCAGTAAACGAAACTTACGGCATGGCATACGATATGGCTGTTGCAGAAGCAAAAATCACTCCCGTTGACCGTGCAGAAATCGAACTTGTTGAATGCTCCGAAAACGGTTATACCCTTACCGCAACCGTTACCGTAAAACCCGAAGTTTCTGTAAAGAAATATAAAGGCATCAAAGCAGAAAAAATCGTTACCACTGTTGCAGATTCCCAGGTGGAAGGCGAACTTTCTGTTATGCTTGAAAGAAACGCAAGAATCATCGAAGTTGAAGACAGACCCGCACAGAACGGCGACCAGGCAGAAATCGACTACGAAGGTTTCAAAGACGGCGTTCCTTTTGAAGGCGGCAAAGGCGAGCATTTCTCGCTTGAACTCGGTTCCGGCCAGTTTATTCCCGGATTTGAAGATCAGGTTTGCGGCCACAGCGCCGGCGAAGAATTTGACGTAAATGTTTCTTTCCCCGAAGATTACCCCGCAGAAGAGCTTAAAGGTGCTCCCGTAGTATTCAAATGCAAACTCCACAGCATCAAAGCAAAAGAAATGCCCGTTGCAGATGATGAATTTGCAAAAGACGTAAGCGAATTCGATACCATCGATGAGCTTAAAGCCGATATCAGAGCAAAACTTCAGGAAAAAGCAGACGCACAGTCCGAAGCAGAACTTGAAGAAAAACTTGTTGACGCAATCATCGCAAACATGGAAGCAGAAATTCCCGAATGCATGTACGAAGCAAGAATGGACGATATCGCAGCCGATTTTGAAAACAGACTTGCAAGAACCGCAGGCCTTACTCTTGAAGAGTACCTTAAATATACCGGTGCGGATAAAGAATCCTTCTTCGGCGGTTTCAGACCCCAGGCAGAACGCCAGGTAAAAATCCGCCTTGCACTTGAAAAAATTGCAGAGCTTGAAAAAATCGAAATGACCGAAGAAGAGATGAACGAAGAGTTCAAAACTCTTGCAGAACGTTACGAGATGAAAGAAGAACAGGTAAGAAAAATCGTTCCCGTTGATGAACTTACCCTTGACCTTTGCGTAGAAAAAGCTATCAAACTTGTTCGCGACGCAGCAAAAGTTACCGAAGTAACCGCAGAAGAAGCCGCAGCAAAAGAAGAAGCTCCCAAGAAAAAACGCACCACCAAAAAGAAAGCTGAAGAAGCAGAAGCTCCTGCAGCAGAGGGTGAAGAAGCTCCCAAGAAAAAACGCACCACCAAGAAAAAAGCTGAAGAAGCTCCCGCAGAAGAAGCTCCTGCAGCCGAAGGCGAAGAAGCACCCGCTCCTAAAAAAAGAGCAACCCGCAAAAAGAAAACCGAAGAAATCGATCCTTCCGTTGACTGATAAAGCGGCAACAGTTTCCAGAGAAACTGCAATATAATTATCTTTGTATTGGAGGATCTCCGGAATTTATTTCCGGAGGTCCTTTATATCAATAATGACAAATTTTTACACGATTCGTTAAAATCCGAAAGGAGTTGATACCTTATGAGTTTGGTACCGATGGTCGTGGAACAGACCAACAGAGGCGAGCGTTCCTATGATATTTTTTCCCGCCTTCTCAACGACAGAATCATAATGCTTTGCGACGAAGTTAACGACACCACTGCAAGCCTTGTTGTGGCACAGCTTCTTTATCTCGAAGGCCAGGATCCGGATAAGGATATCAGCCTTTATATCAACAGTCCCGGCGGTTCCATTACTGCCGGCATGGCAATTTACGACACCATGAACTACATCAAATGCGATGTTTCCACCATCTGCGTGGGTATGGCGGCTTCTATGGGTGCATTTCTTTTAAGCTCCGGCGCAAAAGGAAAAAGATATGCTCTTCCCAACAGCGAAATTATGATCCACCAGCCTCTTGGCGGAATGCAGGGTCAGGCTTCGGATATCAAAATCCACGCGGACCGCATTATCGCAATTAAAGAAAGACTTAACCGGATTCTTTCCGAACAGACCGGTCAGCCTCTTGATGTTATTACAAAAGATACCGACAGAGATAATTTTATGACCGCACAGCAGGCCAAAGAATACGGCCTTGTTGATAACGTTCTTGACCACAGAGAATAATTTAGCATAATTCGGAGGCTTAATAATATGCCCAATAAAGATGATCACAAAATGCGTTGTTCGTTCTGCGGAAAACCGCAGGATATGGTTTATAAACTTATAACCGGACCCGGAGTATGCATTTGTGATGAATGCGTTGAGCTTTGCAATTCCATACTCTATGATGAAGACGAAATGGATCCGCTTGAAAAGACCAAACGCAAAAAACAGGAAAAAAACAAGCCGGTTATCGATCCTGCAAGCCTTTTAAAACCTGCGGAGCTTAAAGCTGTGCTTGATAAATACGTTATTGGCCAGGACGAGGCAAAAACAACCCTTTGTGTTGCGGTTTATAACCATTATAAACGTATTTTAAGCAAGATGGATACCGATGACGTTGAGCTTCAGAAGAGCAACGTGCTTCTTCTTGGCCCCACAGGTACCGGTAAAACCCTTCTTGCGCAAACTCTTGCAAGGGTGCTTGGCGTTCCGTTTGCCATTGCTGACGCAACCACAATTACAGAAGCCGGATACGTCGGCGAGGATGCGGAAAACGTTTTGCTCCGCCTTATTCAGGCGGCGGATTTTGACGTGGAAGCTGCCCAGCGCGGAATTATCTATGTTGACGAAATAGATAAAATTACCAGAAAATCCGAAAACCCTTCCATCACCCGCGATGTAGGCGGCGAAGGCGTTCAGCAGGCTCTGCTTAAAATGCTCGAGGGTACTGTTTCCAACGTTCCGCCTCAGGGAGGAAGAAAACACCCGCAGCAGGAATTTATCCAGATAGATACTACAAATATCCTTTTCATCTGCGGCGGTTCCTTTGATGGAATCGAGCCAATTATCGAAAAACGCATTGCAAGTTCCGCAATGGGTTTTGGCGCAACGGTGCTCAGCCAAAAATCCAAAGAAACCAAAGATCTTCTTAAAAAAGTTACTCCGCATGACCTTGTAAAATTCGGTATTATCCCCGAAATGGTCGGCCGTCTGCCGGTTATCACCGCTTTGGAAGGTCTTGATAAACCCGCTTTGGTAAAAATTCTTACCGAACCAAAGAACAGCCTTGTAAAACAATATAAAAAGCTGTTCAGCCTTGACGGAGTAAGCCTTGAATTTACCGATGCCGCCTTGGAAGCCATTGCTCAAAAAGCGATTGACAGAAAAACCGGCGCAAGAGGACTTCGCTCTATTATGGAAGAAACTCTTGGCAAGCTTATGTTCGAACTTCCTTCTGATGAAACGGCAGAAGCTGTTGTTATCGGCGAAGCCTGTGTTACAGAAGGCGCACAGCCGCAAATAGAACGCAATCCTTTTAAGAAAAACGTTCCGCTGGAAGTTGCGGCAAAAGCAGAAAGATAAATAAAATTTTAAAAGCGGCAGCCAAATTATCGGGTTGCCGCTTCCGATATTTTTATACCGGAGGTGAAAATATGCCAGAAAGAAGAGAACTTGAAGTTATAACCATGCCAATGATCGCTATGAGAGGTATTGTTCTTTTTCCGAACATGATACTCCATTTTGACGTTGGCAGAAAAAAATCCATCGCCGCTTTGGAAGAAGCCATGAAAGATGGAAGATTGATTTTTCTTGCTTCTCAAAAAAATATCGAAGAAGACGAAATAAATATTGATAATATAAATAAAGTGGGCGTTGTGGCAGAAGTACGCCAGGTACTCAAAAACAACGGCGGCACCACCAGAATTCTTGTGGAAGGCAAATACCGCGCGAAACTTGTTGAAGTAATAGGCGAAGAACCTTTTCTTGTTGCAAATGTTCAGGAAATGCCGCTTAAAGAACTGCGCCCAAAAAGATCCGTTCTTTGCGATGCTTTGATGAGAACGGTTAAAGATCTGTTTAACGAATACACTTTTCTTGTGCCCAAAATGCCGAAGGAACTTATTGTTAAGGCCTTCAGCATTGATGAACCTGCACAGCTGGGAGAATTCCTTGCAGGAAACCTTAATATTGATATTGAGGACAAACAGGCGATTCTGGAAGAATCCAACTATGTAAAACGTCTGGAAATGCTTGCGGGCGTTCTTGAAAATGAAAATAATATTCTTGGTGTGGAAAAGGATATCTATGAAAAAGTAAAAGAGCAGATAGACCAGAACCAGCGCGAATATTATCTTCGGGAACAGCTTAAAGCTATAACAGAAGAACTGGGCGAAGGCGAAAACGTTCAGGATGAAGCGGACGCATACAAGAAAAAAATAGAAGCAGCAGGTGTTACGGGCGAAGTTAAGGAAAAACTTCTTGAAGAAGTTGCAAGACTTTATAAAATGCCCTTTAACAGTCAGGAAGCAAGCGTTATACGCGGTTATCTTGATACCTGCATTGCTCTTCCGTGGAACGTTAAAACCGAAGAGAAAATAGATATTGCAAAAGCAAAAAAACAGCTCGATAAAAACCATTACGGCCTTGAAAAAGTAAAAGAGCGCATTCTTGAACTTCTGGCCGTAAGAAAACTGCAGCCGGATATCAAAGGCCAGATAATATGCCTTGTTGGTCCTCCCGGCGTTGGTAAAACCTCCATCGCAAAAGATATTGCTGCAGCTATGGGAAGAAAATACACCCGTATTTCTCTTGGCGGAATGAAGGACGAATCCGATATCCGCGGCCACAGAAAAACCTATATAGGCGCAATGCCCGGACGCATTATGAATGCAGTCAAGCTTGCCGGAAGCAAAAATGCTCTTATCCTTCTCGATGAGATAGATAAAATGGGCAATGACTTTCGCGGAGATCCCGCTTCTGCAATGCTCGAAGTGCTTGATCCGGAGCAGAACAGTGCATTCCGTGATCATTATATCGAAGTGCCGTTTGATC
This sequence comes from Oscillospiraceae bacterium, assembly GCA_015067125.1. GTDB lineage: Bacteria > Bacillota > Clostridia > Oscillospirales > Ruminococcaceae > UMGS1668. Next base: position 4,582 of record SVNB01000003.1, on the reverse strand, counting down.
TTTCTGATATCCTCTTTATCACCACGGCAAATGACCCAAGTACCATTCCCGGTCCGCTTTATGACAGAATGGAAATAATCGAACTTGGTTCTTATACAAGAGAAGAAAAGTTCCAGATAGGCAAAAAACATCTTCTTAAAAAAGAGATGAAACGTCACGGTTTGGATTCCAAAATGCTTCGCATTACAGATGACGCCATTTATTCCATCATTGATTTTTATTCCAGAGAAGCCGGAGTGAGAAATCTTGAAAGAATAATCGGCAGTCTTTGCAGAAAAGCCGCAAAAAAGATTGTGGGAGAAGAAGCGCAAAAAGTTGTTATAAACGGCGAAAATATAACGGATTTTCTTGGTGTAAAAAAATTCCGTCCGGAAACAATAGAAAAAAACAACTGCGTAGGACTTGTTAACGGACTTGCGTGGACTTCCGTCGGCGGCGATATGCTGCAGGTAGAAGTTGCGGTTCTTGACGGAAACGGAAAAATTGAACTTACCGGTAATCTTGGCGATGTTATGAAAGAATCCGCAAAGGCCGCTATAAGCTTTGTGCGCTCCTGTACCGAAAAATACGGAATAGAGCACGATTTTTATAAGACGAAAGATATACATATCCACGTGCCCGAGGGCGCCGTTCCTAAAGACGGACCTTCTGCGGGCGTAACTCTTACTACTGCTATAATTTCCGCTCTTTCGGGAATTCCCGTTCGCAGGGACGTTGCCATGACAGGAGAAATCACCCTTAGGGGCAGGGTACTTGCCATTGGCGGACTTAGGGAAAAAACCATGGCCGCATACAGAGCGGGTGTTAAAACCGTGCTTATTCCGGAAGATAACCTTCCGGATCTGGAAGAAGTTGATCCGGTCGTTAAAAAAGCCATTACTTTTGTTCCGGCAAAAGAAGTGGAAACCGTGCTTGAAACCGCACTTGCAAGACCGGCAGAAAGCAAAGGCATAGAAAGTTCTTATATAGAAGAAATATCTATGCTTAATATAGAGCACGAGCCAAAAACCATAAATATACAGTAAGCGGAGGATAAAATGAATTATAATCACGCAGTTTTCGAAGCCGCCTATGGTACTTCAAAGCAGCTTCCCAAAGCAGACCACGTTGAATTTGCCTTTGCGGGGCATTCCAACGTAGGAAAATCTTCGCTTATGAATGCTATTTTTGGCAGAAAAGCTCTTGCAAGGGTTTCCAGCCAGCCGGGAAAAACCGTTACGGTAAACTTTTATGATGTTGACGGTGTAAAGTTTGTTGACTTGCCTGGATATGGATACGCAAAAGTTTCTCAAAACGATAAAAAACGCTGGGCAGATCTTGTAGAAGGTTATCTTATGAGCGACCGCGATATCCGTCTTATTGTTCAGCTTGTGGATAGCCGCCACGCTCCTACAAAAGATGACGTGCAGATGATAGATTTTATGATAGATAACGAAGTTCCGTTTATCATAGCTCTTACCAAATGCGATAAACTTAATAAAACAGAGCGAAAGAAAAGGGAAGAAGCCTTTATGACAGAAATCCCTTGCTTTGACCAGATAACTTCCGTCTGGACGAGCACCACAACTTTTGAAGGAATTGCGGATCTTAAAGAAATTTTTGAGGAATTAAGTTCCGAAGATTATGAATACGAGGACGAAGATTCCGAAGCAGAGTTTGAGGAAGAATAAAACAAAAGGCACTTCTGTACGAGGTGCCTTTTTTAACCGTAAAGGAGGACAGTATGGATATTTCTTTTGGAATTGAAAACAAAAAATTCAATTACCGCGTTTGCGCCATAATTATTGATAACGGAAGAATCCTTGCAATGAAGGACGGGCGTTCTCCGTATTATTATCTTCCGGGCGGAAGAGTAAAAATCGGCGAAACGGTGGAATATGCTCTTTTGCGCGAATGTAAAGAAGAGCTTGAAGCCGAACCGAAGATTATCCGTCCTCTTTGGTTTAATCAGGCGTTTTTTACAGAGGACGTCAGTAAAATAAAATTTCACGAGGTTTGCATTTACTTTCTTGTGGATATTTCCGCAACGGATATTCTTTTAAGAGGAGATAAATTTGTTTTATCCGAAAACGGAGAAAAACATAAGTTTGAATGGCTTTCTTTTGAAAAACTTAAAGACGAGTATTTCTATCCGGAATTTCTTAAAAAAGATATTTTTAATCTGCCGGAAGTTTTTACAATCAGAACAGAAATAGAAGATGATCTTGTTCGGGAGGTAAAGGAATGGATTTACTCGATTTGATGAAAAGCAGGTTTTCTGTTCTGGAATATGAAAATATTCCGGTCGAGCAGGAAAAGGTGGATAAAATTATAAAAGCAGCACTTGCCGCCCCAACGGCCTGCAACAATCAGCCGTAAAGAATAAAAATAATTGCGGATGATGAAAGAAGAAGAAAACTGAATAATGTTATTCCAAGCAGATATTACGTTCCGCTTGCTTTTATCGTATGTTATGATAAAAGCAAATCATGGATAAGGCGGATGGATAATAAAAACAGCGGAGAAATAGATGCTTCCATTACAGCAACGCATATGATGCTGGAGGCAACGGAACTTGGCCTTGGTTCTTTGTGGGCCATGTATTGGGATCCGGTAAAAATGAAAAAAGAATTTGAACTGGAAGCCGATATCGAACCGGTTGCGCTTATTCTTGTCGGGTATAAATCCGAAGAAGCTAAACCGCGCAAAGGACACTATGAATCTTTATCCGAAAGCGATATTTTAATTTAATAAACAAAAAGCCGCTTTATCGGGCGGTGGTCGTAAAACAGTAAACGCCAAGGTACTACGAAAGTATCTTGGCGTTTGTATTATCGCACTACATAATCACGTATAGAAGTGCGCCCTTTTCATTAACAACTATACTAAGAATTGGGAATCTGCTTAATTGAAGGATTTTTTATGACCACATCCCAGTGTGTTCCACATCTCCAACCGTCTCCAAAGCCAAAGTGACAAGAATCAATTATACTTTCGTCGACACCTATTAAACCGGTTGGATCCATTTTGGACAATCCCTGCCCAAGTTCAACCATTTTGCGGCACTCTAAAGGTAAACTAAATAATTTCCTCTTGAGTTCGTCCGCCATATCATCACCCAAAATGTCAGTAATAATGCCATTTTGAACAATAAGCATGATTGGTTCAGAAACAAGCCCGAAGTACCCAATAAGTTCGCCAAAGTGATAAAGCTGACCTGCTGTCATATCTATGACAATTTTACCGTTTGCAGTATTCGAGATAACGTCCGCCGAGGTTTCTGACGGGGGAAGAAAAGCAATACCTCCATCGGCAGTGATTTCATGTGAGCATGTATTAAAGGAATTGATTTTTAATGATATATTTGTCCCTTTTTCATTTGTAACATTGATTACCCCATTGGAATCAAAGTAGTTCATTTCCTCTATTTTTGTGTAAACGAGTTTTTTGTCTGTTGAACACCCTTGAATGAACGATTCCATAGAAATATCAAGTCTAACAAATATATATTTTGCTTTTATCCATTCTGGTTTATTAAATGCAGAAAAGTATTCATTGGCGCCTGATTTCATATAGGTATCAACTGATAATAACACCATAACCAAATCACTGCATTTCAATGATTTAAGCAAGGAAAAGAATTCTTCTTTCTTGGAAAAACGCACAACTTGAACATCATAGATTTTTTCTTCTTTAATGGAGTCAGCCATACTTTTCTGAGCATCATCAACAACAATTATAATTTTTGATGTCTTATCAATTCCACTCCACTTCTGAATTAGATTACTAATGAACATAATATCGTCCCTCTATACATATATCAATTTGTTGATCAAACGAATAAATATGTTACACAATAAAAGCCACAAATACGATGAAGTGGCTTTTACTGTTTTACAAACACCTGCCGATAAAAGCGGCTTTTTTGTTTATCGGTTATCTTTTGTTTCAACAACTTCGCCGTTGTGCAGGCGGATAATTCTGTCCGCCATGGCGGCAATTTCCATATCGTGTGTAACAAGAAGTATGGTCTGATGAAAACGCGCCGCAAGGGCTTTAAGGTGGCGTAAAACCTGGTCGCCGGTTTTAGGGTCAAGGTTACCTGTGGGTTCGTCCGCAAGGATTATGGCCGGTTTGGAAACCAAAGCACGGGCAATGGCAACCCTTTGCTGTTCACCGCCGGAAAGCTGATCCGGATAGCGGTCGAGCTTATCGCTGATTTCCAAAGCTTCAACAAGCTCATTAAGAAATTCCGGTTCGGCATCTCTGCCGTCAAGGTGCAGAGGCATAAGAATGTTTTCTTTTACCGTGTGCTCTTCCAAAAGATTGTATGCCTGAAATACAAATCCTATGCGCTGTCTGCGCAGGCGGCAAAGTTCGTTGTTGCTTAAATCAAATATGCTTTTGTCCTCGATGTAAAGCTTTCCGCCGCTGGGGCGGTCAAGACCGCCGAGTATCTGCAAAAGGGTGGATTTTCCGGAACCGCTTCTGCCGATTATAGCATAAAAAAGGCCGCCTTCTATGGAAATATCAAGGGGTTTAAGCGCGTGAACTTCGTTTTCGCTGCCTTCGTTATAGGTTTTATAAAGTCCTTCGGTTCTTA
>SVNB01000112.1 GCA_015067125.1 Oscillospiraceae bacterium | reverse complement strand
CTTCGGGCACTTTTGTTTCCGCAAGAACATAGCTGTGACCGGAAGGAATATTTGTAAAGCTTACTTTTCCGTTTTCTCCGGAAGTTACAGTTACGGGAGCTATCGTAACGTGGCCTTTGCCGTCGCCGCGGCAATATCCGCAGGAAGAAGTATCGTGCGTAAGGGTAAATTCCGCGCCGGCAACGGGTCTTCCGTAAACGTCCTGTTTATCAAAAGTCAGTTCGCCAAGGTAACCTTCTACCGAAGGAATGGGGAATTCAACGGTTCTTCGTTCGGAAACACTTACGTTGCTTCCGGTCTGTTCGATAACACGATAGGTAAGGGACGTAACGTCGTTGGTAAAATATTCCGTATGTTCCGCAAAAACGTCTTCTTCGTTTTTAAGGCGGATACGGTATGTAAGAGTACACCAGTAGTTTGTGGTGTTGCCGAAAGTGGTGCTTACGTATCCGGATTGTTTAATATCCCATGCGATGGTGGAAGTGGAAGTATTGAAAGAGGCGGTGTTTTCGTACTGGGCGCCGTCCCCGCTTTCGCCGGAAAGGCTGTTGCCCACAAGGGTGCCGTCTTTATCGAAGAATCCTATAAATTCAACGGAATCCATATCGTGAACGCCCATATCGCCCATGGGGTCTGTTGCAACCCAGTCAAGGTGAGAGCTTTCTGCGTTTATTTCAAGAATCTTTTCAAATATATTATTAAAGGCGTTTGTAAGGCCGGTGGTGTTGGTGCTGTCGTAATAATAACTGTCGTATCCGGAACCTATGCTGTTTCCAAGCCATCGTTTAAATGCGTTTGCGTCGGTGGCGGAACCGATTTCGTAATTTGTATTTCTGCGGTCAACAACGGAATGGGTCGTTTCCAGGCACTGGTCAACGTATTTTTTAATGGTCTGGGTACCAACGTCAACACCGATGGAGAAAATGGTGGTGCCGCTGTCTTTAATAGTGGCTGCCATTTTTCTTGCGCGGATAGCCGCTTCGTCGGAATAGCTGGTGCCGTATGTACACGGACGATTTTTGTTGTTAAGCTTCTGAACGGAATCGTAGAAGCGGGAACCGCTGGAATCGTAAGGATCGTAGCCGTTGTATCCGCTGGAAATATACGTGGTGGGGAAGCCGTCGCTTAAAAATACAATATATTTATGCTCGTTATCCACGGCGGCAAGCATATCTTTTGCGCGTTTAAGGCCGGATTCTATATTTGTAAACCTGCTGTGTGCGCTTGCGTAATCACTGGCATTGATTATTTCACCGGTTTTGGTGCGCATGGTGTTTTTAAGAGAAGCTGCCTGTGCTGTGGTATAGCACTGCTGCAAAGCGAAAATCTGCTGGGAATTTGTATTAAAAGAAACAAAGCCGATTTTGCTTGCGCCCTTGTTGTTTGCCCGGAACTGATCGATAAACTTTTCCGCCGCGGTCATTGCGGATTTATATCTTGTGCTGCTGCCAAAGGCGGTGTTCATGGTCTGGGAAATATCCATTACTATAACAACGGCCATATCCGGTTCTTTATAAACTTCGGTAACAACGTCCTGGGTAATAATATCAAGGGTGATATCGAAAACGTTTTCGGTTTCTGTTCCGGCAATGGTTTTGCTTACCATAACCGCCCCTTCATCAGAAACGTTTTCGCCGCCCTGTTCGATTATCTGCTGATCGGAATACTGCACGGCATTTGCAACCGGCGCCGCCGCCAGTGCGGAAATCGTTGCGGAATTATATACCGTAAAGGCGGTGCTTTCGGCATACATTTCTTCGTAATTGCTGTATTCTTCGAACCAGCCGCTTTCCGCAAGGATCTTCCAGTTATCGCCGATGGCAACTTCTGCAACGGTATCAAGGCTGCCGTATATTGCTATGGTAAATTTTTCGGAAAGATCCGCAAAGCCTTCTTCAGAAAATCTTCCGGATTTGTATTTTTCGGCAGCGGCGGTCTGCAAAGCTTCGTAAGCGGCGCGTTTTTCTTCTTCGCCAAGCTCTTCGTTTGCTCCGATGGCATCGTATTCCGCAATCAAGGCTTCGTATTCCGCCTGCTGTTCTTCTGCGGAGGCCACCGCCGAAACGGTAAACGTCTGGGAAACTACGGTAAGTTTTTCTTCGGCGTTATGCTCGGGGCAAACACCGTTCCATGTGCCGTATTCCATAGCGGCGCTGATTTTTACGAAAATTTTATCGCCGTTATTCATTTCCAGAACTTTTACGGCAACGCTTTCTTCAAAGCTTCCGGGAACGACGAATTTATCAAGGGTTTCTGCTTTAAGGCGTTTATAGCCGGTAAGCACCTGACATTCGGTTTCCGCTTCGCCGAAAAGGCGGTTTTCTGCGGTAAGCACCGCATCTTCAAGCCAGGGCATTGCTTCGGTATCGAACGCTGCCTGTTCTGCTTTAAGCGGCAGAACAAATTCCAGTTTTACTCTTGCTTCGCCATAGTTTTCTTCGGAAATGGATTTTATTTCCGCATGGAAGGGGAAGAACGCTGTTTCGCCGATTTTTGCTTTGGCGGTTTCGGTTTCTCCCGCTCCGAGCACGGAAACGATGGCGTCATCCTTATCGAGCACGCGAGCTTCCTGCCATACCGCGGAACCGAGCACGGTTTCCAGTTCGTTTGCAGGGGCGATATCTCCGGCAAGGGCTTTCTGAGCATCATCAAGAGCGGCAAAAGCTTCTTTTGCAAAAGAAACAAGTGCTTTTATTTCTTCAAGATAGGCTTCGTAGCTTTCTTTATCAAAAGAATTGTTGAAGGCGGCAAGCTTTGCCTGTACTTCTTCCGCCGCAGGAAGATTTGCCATAAGCTCTGCCGCCGCTGTTACGGCTTTATCCTCTTCCTCTTCCGGAACTTTTCCGGTGCAGGTTTCATCATGAGCATGAACGGGAATGGTGCAAAGCTGGTTTCCGTATTCATCAAAGCATTTTTCGTTATGAGCATGAACGCCCATTCCGCAGATGAATTCCGGTTCGGGGTCTTCTTCCATATAGCAAAGTTCGTTATGAATATGTTCTTCTGCTTCGCAGATGAAAGTGCTGTATTCCGTAACAACAAGGCAGCTTTCATCATGCTGATGAGAAATTACAAGCGGTTTTTCGCAGATGAGCACGCCTTCCGCATCAAAGCAGCCTTCCTCGTGCTCGTGAAGAACAACTTCTTCTGCCTTGCAGACAAAAACCTTTTCGTAACATTCTTCTGTATGAGTGTGGTTTTCGTCCTCCGCAAGTTCGCAGATCACCTGTTCCTCATAGCAATATTCATCGTGGGTGTGTTCGGCTTTTTCTTCCAGCAAACAGGTAAGATTGCCGGAAAGATCAAAGCAAAGTTCATCGTGAACGTGAACCACAGCCGCGCCCTCCGCAATATTGCATTCCATTACGGAAGACCATGTGTATTCATAACAGTTTTCATCGTGAGTATGTTCTTCGTATCCGCAGACCGGATCTCCTTCCATGGTGATCGCCGGCAGAATAAGAATGTAGGTAGTGCAAAAAACTACCGCAACGGCCAAAAACCGAACAAAGCGCTGCCACAGCCTTCGGTTTTTGCTGTTTTTATTCAGTTCCGCCGCCTTTTGCAACAAAACATTTTTCATAACGCTTTCTCCATTTATCAAAAAATTTTTTAGGGTTTACGGGTTTATTCAATTGTACCGAATACTTCGAAAGGCCATACGCGGTACACGATTTTTCCTACTATCTGATCTTCGGAAATACAGCCCACACTGCTGTGACGGGAATCCACAGAAGTGGAACGGTGATCCCCCACAAGAAAATAGGTATCTTCCGGCACCTGATAAGGAAATTCCAGATCGCAGATGCCAAGGGAACGTTCCGAAACATAGGGCTCCACCAAAAGGGCGTCATCCACAAAAACGGTTCCGTCTTCAAGAATATTCACCCAACTGCCGGGGCCTGCAATATAGCGCTTGATAAGCACTTTGTTGCCGTAATAAAAAGCAACTATATCGCCGGGTTCAAGGTTATCTGTTTTTACGGAAAGCACCACTTCGCCTTCCTGCAGGGTAGGGGTCATGGAAGAACCGAATATCTGCAGAACCGGCAGCCACAGCGTTGCTATAAGAACAGCCGCGGCAGATGCGGTTATTAAAGCAAAAACAGTGCTTTTTAAAGTTTTTTTATAGCGGAGCTTATATTTCTCTCGCTTTAATTCCTTTTCCACTTCCGCGGAATTTGGAAGATCTGAAAAATTCATAGATTTTATCCAATCGTTTCTTCTTTATTTTCGGGAACGTCATCCGCAGGCAAGGCGGGTTCTTCCTTTTTGCCGCTGCGGATAAGTTCTGCTTCTTTTTCCGCCGTTTCAAGCATCTCTTTACATTTTTGCCTGGTTTTTTCTTCCATCTTTGCAATGTTTGCAAGATACTGTCTGGCGGCGCCTTCCACGGCTTCCATAACTCCGTTTATCTTTATAACCGCGCCGGCAAGGCTTCCGGCTTCCTGTATATCAAGATATTTGCTGTTAAGTTCTGCCGTTGTTTTTTCAAGTTCGGCTTTAAGCCGTTCGTTTTCTTTTGTCTGAACAAGCAAAAGTTCCAAAAGTTCCGAACGGTTAAGGTTTTTAAGAGTTTTTTCTTTCATACCTTTGTCCTCCGGAAGCATAAGTAAAATCCAAAAAAGCAAAATGGATTATGTGCCGGTTCCCGGCACATATAAGGGCCGAGGCTCTTTATTAAGATTCTTACAATTTTGCCAAGCAGAGCCTTTTTCGAGTACTATTTTATGGTTATATTATAAGATATTTATTATATATATGTAAATTGTGAAATTCAACAAAATTTGAAAAAACTTTTTATATAAATTCAATTACTAAATAGTCGCAAAATAAAGCACGTTTTGTGTTAAAATTTTTATTTTTTGCCTGTACCGCGGCCTTTTGCAACCTAAAAAACAACGCAGAAGCGGCATTTTCGGCGCATGGCAAGGCAAATAAAATCCAATATTAAAATACCAAAGTATTTATATAATGTCAAGGTATAAATTACAATAGTATTGTAATATTTTATCTGTGGTGAT
>SVNB01000111.1 GCA_015067125.1 Oscillospiraceae bacterium | reverse complement strand
TACCACAGACCACGAAGACCCGCTGGAAGATACATTGGAGCGTGACAGCTGGAAGGTTGTGGGCATTGTGATGAGCCCGCAGTATATAGCTTATGACCGCGGTACAGCCACCATAGGCGACGGCAGCGCGGATACCTATGTTATGATTCCGGAGGAAAACTTCTGCGTAAGCGCATATACGGAAGTTTACGTTACCCTTGATTCCACAGTCGGCGTTTCTGCCTTTGACGAAGCTTATGACGAAGCGGTGGAAATTGCAAAAGAAGATTTCGAAGCTTTGGGAGATATCCGCAAAACCCTGCGGCTGGAAGAAATAAAAACAGAAGCCGCAAAAGAAATAGAGGACGCAAAAGCAGAAATTGCCGATGCAGAGCAGGAACTTGCGGATGCGGAAGCGGAGCTTGCGGACGCGAAAACACAGCTTGAAGAAGCGCAGGCAGAACTGGAAAAAGGCCGTAATGAATACAATAAAGGCTTAAAAGAATATAATAACGGCGTTGCGACCTTTGAAAAAGAAATTGCCAATGCGGAAAAAGAACTGGCAAACGGAGAAAAAGAAATTGCTGCCGGCTGGGCGGAATATGAAAAAGGCAAGCAGGAATATGAAAACGGATACAAGCAGTTTGAACAGGGCCTTGCTTCTTCCGGAATGACCATAAGCAGCCTTTATGAAACAAAAACCATGCTGCGCAATACCCTTGCGCCGCTGCTGATGATTCCGGAACCTTTGCGTCCGCTTTCCACAAGATATCTTATAAAACAGCTGGAAGAACAGATTGCCCAGATAGATACTGCCATAGATGGATATAACCAGCTTATGGAAGGCAAAGAGCAGCTTGATTATGCCTATAACACCCTTGTCGCTGCGGAAAAAGAAATGGAATCCGGCAGGGCCGAACTGGAAAAAGCAAAAACAGAAGGCAAAAAAGAGCTTGATAACGCAAAATACGAACTGAATAAAGGTCTTGCGGAACTGGAAGAAGGCGAAGCGGAGCTTGCCGAAGGCTGGCAGGAATATAACGAAGGCCTTGCGGAATTTGAAGAAGCAAAAGCAGAAGCAAAAACAGAAATTGCCGATGCGAAAAAAGAAATCGCACAAGCGGAAAAAGATATTGCAAACCTTAAAGAACCGGTATGGTACGTATTCACCCGTGATGATAACCCGGGTTACAGCAGTTACGAAAGCGACGTTTATATAATCGAAAGCGTCGGCAGGGTCTTCCCGATTTTCTTCTTTTTGGTGGCAATGCTTGTGTGCCTTACCACAATGACAAGAATGGTGGAAGAACAGCGCACACAAATCGGCACCATGAAGGCCCTGGGTTACGGCAAAGGCGCCATTATGGCAAAATTTATAGTTTATTCTGCCTTTGCAAGCATAAGCGGCGCGGTTTTTGGCATTGCGCTTTGCGTAATAGTTTTCCCGCTTATTATCTATGCGGCATACGCCATGCGCTATATTGTTCCTTCCATAGAATTTGTGGCAATGCCCTGGGTATGGCTTGCCGTTATAGCCGTGTGCGTTTTGTGCACAAGCCTTGCGGTAATAATGGCAGGATATGCGGAATTAAGGGCAAACCCTGCGGAGCTTATGCGTCCCAAAGCACCAAAGGCGGGCAAAAGGGTTTTGCTGGAAAGAATCCCGTTTATATGGAAGCGCCTTAACTTTAACAGAAAAGTTACCGTGCGCAACCTTTTCCGTTATAAAAAACGTATTTTTATGACTATTCTGGGTATTGCGGGCTGTGCGGCTCTTACCCTTACCGGTTTTGGACTTTTTTCTTCCATTTCCGTAATTCTGGAAAAACAGTACAGCGAACTTTTTAACTATGATCTGATAGTCGCGCTGGATACGGACGCAGAAGCAGGGGAAATGAGAAAAGTTTATGATGAACTTAATTCCAATCCCATTGCGAAAAAAAACCTTTCTGCATTTATGAAGACGGCGCAGCACGGCGGCCTTGGCAATATATCCCTTGTTATTCCGAAAGACGCCGAAGAATTTGAAGATATGGTAACTTTAAGAAACCGCACCACGGAAGAAATCTACGAGCTTACGGACGAGGGCGTTATAATAACAGAAAGATTTGCGGATATTTTTGAACTTTCTGCCGGGGACGAGATAACTTTTTATTGCGATGATATTCAGTTTACGGAAAAAGTAACTGCCGTTGCGGAAAATTACGCAATGCACTTTATCTATATGACTCCGCAGAATTACCGCGAAACCGCCGGAACCATACCTAAATATAATACGGTTTTCACCGTTATGTCCGATGACGGAGAAACGGCACAGGATAACCTTGCCCATACCCTTACGGAATACGACGGCGTGCTGGCACTTTCTTTTTCCAGAACAACCATGCAGTCCTTCAGCGATACGGTAAAAAACCTTAACTACGTTGTGGTGCTTATAATTGTATGCGCGGCGGCGCTGGCATTTGTTGTTCTGTATAACCTTACAAATATAAACATAACAGAGCGCATAAGAGAAATTGCCACCATAAAGGTTCTTGGATTTTATGACAGAGAAGTTTCCGCTTACGTTTTCAGAGAAAACATCATTCTTTCGATTCTTGGTGCCGGAGCGGGCCTTTTGCTTGGCAAGGGACTTCATCTGTTTGTGCTGAACGCAATACAGACCGACGAAATTATGTTCGGAAGAAGCCTTCCGCCATGGGTATATCTTGCGGCGTTTGTTATGACGGTGGCATTTGCTTTGCTTGTAAACGGAATAATGTTCTTCCGCCTTAAAAAGATAAGCATGGTGGAATCTCTTAAATCCGTTGAATAAAACAAAAATATTTTTTCAAAAAAAGGCTTTTACATCTTTTATTTTTTAAAAAGCCGTGTTATAATATATTCATCTAATTATGTCTGGAGGATGCTACTATGCTCAGAATTGAAGATCAGATCGAAAACTCTACCGCCATGATCAAAACCGTTGATTATATCGAATCTCAGATTCGCAAAATCAACCCCGATGAAGGCACCGCAGATGCATTTGTTGCAGAAGCAAAAGTCGCTATCGAAAAACTCCGCGCCATTATGAAAGACGGCGGAATCATCAGATAAGATCATAAGCGTAAGATAAAACACCGGCTTTTTTAAGCCGGTGTTTTTTATTTCTGCCGGCTTTAAAAAATCTGCATGGCGGCGCTGTGTGGCCGATATATACTTCCCCTCTGGGAAGGCTGAATTTGGCCCCCTTGCCTAAAGGGGGCTGGATTTTTTAACCGCTTGCGGTTAAAAAAGACTGGGGGATTCTTTTATAAATTACCGGCGCATTTTATTGAAACGTCGTAGGGGCGGCCCTGTGTGGCCGCCCGAAAACACAGCCGGGCGAACGAGGTAAAATGAAAACCCGTTGCCGACCTCGAGCGGCGACGGTGGATATTCGGAATCTCTCTCTTTCGGTGGTGAGCTTATTCCCCCTTAATTTTAAGGGGGAGTCGCTCGCGGGAGCGAGCGGGTAGGGGTTTAAAACTTTTCTTTTCAGGCACTACCCGGTTTCTTTTGGTTTCAAAAGAAATGGGGTAGTATATCTACAAAACGGCAATCCCTTTGGGTTACCTGTTAGCCCTCATCCACCGCCGCAAGCGGAGGGCCCCTTCCCCCAAGGGAAGGCTGCCCTCCGGGTTCTTGGTTATCCCTCTTCCGTCTTTTTCGCCTTCTGCGAAAAATCCACCTTCCCCTCTGGGAAGGCTTTGTTCGAACCCATCAGCCACGCCTGCGGTGTGCCGGTTCCCTCTAATAGGAAAATTAGTACGACAAAAAAACAGGGGCGCTTCTGTCAGAAGTGCCCCTGTTCGGTAAAATTTTTTCAGAATCCAAGAAGTCCGGCGCCGATGATGCCCGCGGAGTTGCCAAGAGTTGCTTTGATAACCTTCGGAACTTCGATGGTTTCGTTCGCAAGGCAAAGTTCTTTTACCTTTTCGTTAAGCGGATCAAGAAGAGAAGCGCCCTGGTTGCTTACGCCGCCGCCAAGAACAACAACTTCCGGGCGGAAAAGGTTAATAATTCCGGAAATTCCGTCCGCAAGATAGCTGATGTACTGTTCAACAATGGCCGCGCCGGTTTCGTCGCCTTTTTCGGCGGCATCAAAAGCGGTTCTTCCGCCTATGTTATCAAGGTTGCCTTCACACATTTCCCAAATAAGAGATTCCGGGTGCTGTTCGGCCATTTCTCTGGTTTCGCGTTTAAGTGCGTTTGCGCTTCCGTAAGCTTCAAAACAGCCAAGCTTTCCGCAGCCGCATTTAACTCCGCCGTGAACAAGCGGAATGTGGCCGAATTCTCCGCCAAATCCGTTGCATCCGGGGAAAAGCTTGCCGCCGATAACAACTCCGCCGCCGATGCCGGTTCCAAGGGTTATCATAATAAGGCTTTGGAACTGTTTGCCGGATCCGGAATGATATTCGCCCATAGCGGCGCAGTCCGCATCATTGCCAAGAAATACCGGAAGACCGATTTTTTCTTCAAGAAAAGGAACGGCATCAACGTTGTGCCAGTTGATGTTTGCGGCAAGAATTACCGGGCCTTTGGGACCTTGGATAAGGCCGGGAATTCCGATTCCGACGAAAACAATGTTTTCTTTTTCAATACCGCAATCTTCGATGCATTTTTTTGTGCCTTCGGCCATCTGGGTAAGCAAAGCTTCGGGGTTTTTGTTATCTTCTACCGGAACGCTGGTTTTAAAAACCAGTTCGCCCTCTTCGCTTACTATGCCGATGCCGATGTTGGTTCCGCCAAGGTCTATGGCTGCAGAATATTTCATATTGCACACTCCTAAAAAATTATTCATAGAAAAGATTTCTTCTTTTGTGAACGTGAACGCTTAACACAAGCCCAATGCCAAGATACGTTATGGAAATGGAAGTTCCGCCGGCACTTAAAAGCGGAAGGGTGATTCCTATAACCGGCAAAACGCTTATGCACATTCCGATGTTTACTATACACTGAAAGAAAAACATTGCAAAAACGCCGTAGCATATATATGCGCCCAAAGGGTCAAGGGCAATTTTTGCGTCATATATGCAGCGAAAACAAATTCCGCAAAGCAAAGCAACAACAAGCATTGCG
>SVNB01000110.1 GCA_015067125.1 Oscillospiraceae bacterium | reverse complement strand
GCGGCGGTGCGTTCTTCCACTTTTGCTCCTCTTTCAAAAATAACCGGGCAGGCGCCTGCTCTGGCAAGGTAAAGTCCGGCAAACATTCCTGCCGGGCCAAAACCTATTATTACCGGGCGAACGGACGGAGCCATTTTGAGCACCGGAATTTCTGCCGGAGCGATTTTTCTGTATATTATGTTTTTTTGCTTTGCTTTTTCCGCAATTTTCTCTTCGTTTTCACAGCTTACGGCAACGCTGCAAACAAGGTTCACCCTGTCTTTGCGGCGCGCATCAACAGAAATTTTGGAAAGAGAAATACTTTTTACCTCGGAAGATTTTATTTTGAGCACAGAAAGCGCTTTTTCAAAAGCTTTTTCTTTTTGGTCACCCGGGTTTATTCTTATTTCGGAAACAATTATCGGCATTATTGATTTCTCCTGTTTTATAAACCAAAAAAGGCTCTTTTAAGCGAGCCTTTTTGTTATTTATTATTTTTCTTTTACCGTAACAGTAATGGAATAATCGCCAACCGCCCAGGCGTTTTCTCCTCCGGGAAGGAACACTTCTGCCTTAATGCGGTACTGGCCGGTCTGGGTAATTTCTCTGGTGCTCAAATCCACCTGAACAACAATATCCTTTGCGGAAATTTCGTTTATTACCTCTTTGGGGCCTATAAATTTTACCGCAACCCTGCTGGAATTGGAAGTTACGGAATAATTTTGCGGAACATTGATAATGCGTATCTGGTTTGCGTTAAACTGGCTTTCCACATAATCTTCCAGATCAAAATCAATGCTTATTTCTTCAACGTCATCCCTTACGGTAAGTCCTTCCGGCAAAGAAACGCCGAATTTTACAGAAGGATTTCCCAGCGTGATTTCCGCCATATCAACGTAACCAACAAAAATATCGCTGAATTTTTCTATAATGCTGTCTTCGCCTTCCACAACAATTTCTTCCGGAGATACGCTGTATTTAAGATTCGCGGTATCAAAAAATTCCGGAATATTTGTGTATTCAAACGTTATGGGAAGGGCAACGGTTCTGTGCACCGGAACAACAATTTTTGCCGTATATGCGCTTAAAGTTATCTCGTTTTCGGAATACTGCACTTCGCTGCCTTCCTCGTCAACAAGAATGATATCTCCTTCCGCATAAACGGTTTCTTCATAATTTCCGGTAAGCTCTGCCCTTACAATGGCTTTTTCTATCGCGGAAATATCTCTTTCCGGACCGGTTATTGTAATATATTTGGGATCCGTGTAAACCTCTTCCTGAATATATTCATCCGGAATATTGTATTCTCCGTTTATCACATATTCCACTTTTACGGTTTTATCCACGTATTTATCAAATTTTACAGCTATGGATGCAGGAGAGATATTTACAATTTCAAACTCTTTGGAGCTGTTGTTGCTTGCCCGAAGTTCCAAAGTGTATGTTCCCGCGCCCGTAACGCCGGAAAGCGAAGGAGAAATTGAAATATCTTCTGCAGAAATACCGCCGATTACAGAACGCTGGCCGCTTATGGTAACGTTTACGGTGTTTTCCGCACCTTCTATAACAGAAAGGCCCAGTTCACCCAGAATTCCGGATTGGGCGTTTACGTTTACTCCCACGCCGGAAACAACCGTTTCGCCAATGGGACGAAGAAATACGGAAACCACAAGCCAAAGCACAAAAGAAAGAACAAGAGAAACCGCAAAAATAACTCTTTTGTTTTTAAGAAGATTTATTTTCATTTTTCATCCGCGCCCCCTTTTCCAAAAAATTTGGATACAACGGGTTCTGTTTTTTCCGGAACAAGCAGTTCCTCCAGCCGTTTTTTAAGCAGTGAAGGGGTAAGATCCCTGTAAAGATTTCCGTTGATGGCCATGGATATAACGCCGGTTTCTTCCGAAACAACAACCGTTACCGCATCGCTGTTTTCGCTCATGCCAAGGGCGGCGCGGTGCCTTGTTCCAAGCATATTGCTTATATCATAGTTCTGCGAAAGGGGAAGAAAACAGCCTGCGGCATAAACTCTTCCGCCGCGGATAATCGTTGCGCCATCGTGCAGCGGAGCATTGTGGAAAAATATATTTCCGATAATCTCTTTGCTTGTATCCGCATTTACTATTGTACCGGTAGAAATAATTTCGCCAAGCTTTGTTTCGCGTTCAAATACAATAAGTGCGCCAACGTCGTGTTTTGAAAGATCCGCAACGCCTTCCACAACTTCTGCAATGCAGTTTTTTATCACTGCGTCATCGTCAACTTTCTCTCCGGAAAAATTGAGGAACGAAAGGTTGGAAATTTTGGATTTTCCCATGCTTTCAAGCGCGTGGCGAAGTTCCGGCTGGAACACGACCACCACCGCGATGATACCAAAACTGAATACCTGTTCAAGAAGATACGAGGTGCTCTTTAAATCAAGTGCCGCCGCCACAATGTACACCAAAAAAAGTATGGAAATACCCTTGATAAGCTGGCCCGCACGGGTATTTGCGGCAAAAACAAGCACTTTATATAAAAGCACAGCAATGATGATAATATCTATAAGGTCGCCTATCCCGAAGGTTTTTAGGACGTTTAATATGTTGTTCCAGAAAAATGCAAACTCGCCCATATTTTTACCTCTTTTATGTTAAACGTAAAGTTAAAATTCTTATTAATATAATAATATCACAAGAGCGTGTATTTTCAAGAGTTATTTTGTGAACAGTTCTATTTTTTTGCAAAAGAATAAATATCTTCCAAAAGTTTTTTTGCTTCATCAAAGCTGTTGCTTCTTCCAACGCTTAACCGGCAGGTGCCCCTTTTTTCCGTACCGGCTTTTATATGCGCCAGCGCGGAACAATGAAAACCTCCGCGGGCGGCAATTTCTTTTTCTGCAAGCAGGGCGGCTGTTTCTTCACCGGAAAAATCCCCTATGCAAAAAGAAATTACCGGGGCGTGGGTGCTGTAATTCGGTTCTTTTGAAAAAAGCGTTATATTCTGCATTTTATCAAGTTCGCGCCATATATATTTTGCAAGATTTGCTTCTGCTTTTCCGATTTTTTCTTCCCCTTCCGCGATAATTTTATCAATCCCGGCAGAAAGTCCGCAGATCCCCGGAACGTTAAGGGTTCCGCTTTCCATCATTTCCGGAAGTTCATCCGGCTGTTTTGGCAAAAGGGAATAACTTCCGGTTCCTCCATAGATAAGCGGTTCAAGAAGTTCCGGGCGGTTTGCCGCAAGAATTCCGGTTCCCATAGGTCCCAAAAGTCCTTTGTGCCCGGGCGCGCAAAGAAAATCAATATCTTCCTCTTCCATATCTATTTTTTCCGTTCCGGCAATCTGTGCGGAATCCAGAAGAAAAAGCGCACCGTGCTCATGCGCAAGCTTTGCGAGCATTTTATATGGAAGCTTTGTTCCGAAAACATTGGAAGCCCCTGTTGCCGCAATCATTTTTGTATCCTTCTGCAAAAGTTTTTTAAAGGATCTTACCGTTTTTTCCGGATCATCTTCAAAAGTTTCTGCAACAGAAAAGCTGATTATACCGCGGTTTTTCAGTTCAAAAAGCGGTCTGAGCACGGAATTGTGCTCAAAATCGGAAATTATAAAATGTCCGCCGTTTCTGCCGATGCTCATAAGCACGGCATTTAATCCCTCTGTGCAGTTTTTGGTAAAAACAAGATTTTCCAAAGCAGAAAGTCCAAATAAATCCGCTGCTTTTTCTCTGCATTCATACACTTTTTCTGCTGTTTCCATGGCAAGGGAATGGCCGCTTCTGCCCGGGTTTGCTCCATAATATAAAAAACTTTCGTAAACCGCTTTTCTTACTCCTTCCGGCTTTGGCCAGCTTGTGGCCGCGTTATCAAAATAAATCATTCAGTTTGCCTCCCGGATTTCGTTCACTCTTACTCCGCCATTTTTTAAAAGCGCGGCCATATTTTCTTTGTTTCCAAAGGCTTTTATCACATATCCGCAGCCGTATGGATTCATGGAAGTATCACGAAAAACATTTGCTTTATAACCATTGCCGCGCAATATTTTTTCGCCTTTTACGGCGCTTGTTATAGAACTTAAAAGAAAAAAATACCATTTCATTATAAATACCGCCCGTTCTTTAATAATGATTCTTTACATTATATGAACGCCGCCGTTTTGCCGCAACAAAAAAGCACCCTTTTGCAATAAAAGGGTGCTTTTGCATTTAAATATAATCTTAACCTCTGCCGGCAGCGGCAATGTTTGCTTCGTGCTCCGCAAGGGTTGCCGCGTAATAGAAGTTTCCGTCGTGGTCTGTTACAAAATAATAATAATTTGTATCCGCAGGATAAAGAGCCGCTTCTATAGCGTTAAGTCCCGGGTTGCAGATGGGTCCAACAGGAAGTCCCTGTTTATAATAGGTATCGTAAGAGGTGTGGTACGCATCGGAAAGTGCTTCGTCCTCTACGTTGGGAAGAATTTCCGATTCGTAATAGAACCAGGTAACGTCGGACTGGAGATACGGCAGACCGGAGCCTTTTGCAAGACGATTGTGGAATGCGGAAGAAACCTTTTCCATATCGTCGCGGTATGCGGCTTCGGACTGGATTACGGAAGCAAGGGTAATTACTTCGTCAAGGCTCATTCCCATTTCCTTCATACGGTCGTAATAACCGGACATTTTGTTGTTGAAGTTATCTATAAATTTAACCATAACGCTTCTGGGCGTGGAATTCATAAAGAATTCATAGGTATCCGGGAAAAGGTAGCCTTCCCATTTATAATAGATATATTCGTTTGTGCCCATCATGGATTCAAATTCGTATTCAAAAACTTCGGTATCTGCCGCAAGCATAAATTCATCATAATCGCACACACCGTTTTCTGCAAGGCGTTTTGCAATATCGCTGAGCTTCATACCTTCGTAGAAAGTGATGCTTACAACATTTTTGGCAGTTTCTTTTCTTTTAAGAACCTGGAATATCTGATCATATCCAAGGTTGGAATTAAGCACAAACGTGCCGGAATCCAGCCTTTGATCCATATCTTTTATTCTTGCGTAAACTTCAAAAGTAAAGGGTTCATCAATAACGCCTTTTTCTTTAAGAAGCTCCGCGGTCTGTTCAAGAGTATAGCCTTCCGGAATGGTTATTTCTATTTCTCTGCTTTCTTTGCTGAAGCCCACAAGGTCGTTAATGCTTGAAAGCGCAAAAGAAGCAATGAAT
>SVNB01000109.1 GCA_015067125.1 Oscillospiraceae bacterium | reverse complement strand
TCATTTCCAGAATTTTTGTTTTTAAAAGGGCGGTTTTATCTTCTGCCGCATCTTCCGGAACGTTCATTCCGGCACGCTGGGCAAGAAATTTTATCGCCTCTACATATTCAAGGTTTTCTATTCTTCGGATAAAACCGATTACGTCGCCGCCGGCGCCGCAGCCGAAACAATAGAAGGACTGGCTTTCCGGATAAACGGTAAAGGAACCTGTTTTTTCTGAATGGAACGGGCAAAGCCCGGTGGAGATTCTTCCGCGTTTTCTAAGCTGAACGTAGCTTGAGATAACGGATTCTATATCGCAGTTCATTTTAAGTTCTTCAATAAAGCTTTGCGGAATCACGGCTTTGCCTCCTTTCTGTGTATTAGCTCCCCTTGAGGGGAGCTGTCACGGCTTTGCCGTGACTGAAGGGTGTATCATTTTAATCGGGATTTTACGATTTTATCGATATAATTGCAGGTTTCTTCAAAACGAACGTCTATGTCGCTGTTTAAAAATCTTATTACCGAAAGTCCAAGAGATTCAAAATATTCGGTACGCCTTTTATCATATTCTTTGGCATCGGGCTTATAGTGTTGGGCACCGTCTATTTCCACAACAAGTTTTGCTTTGTCGCAATAAAAGTCAACGATGTAATTTCCAATCGTTTTCTGCCTTTTAAATCTTATAGGGTATGATGATAAAAATCTGTACCAAAGAGTTTTTTCTTCAAAAGTCATATTTCGGCGAAGTTCTTTTGCCGTATTAACCAAATCAATATTTCTGGGAAGCGTAAAAAACACCCTTTCGTCTTCGCCTTTAGGCGAATCCACCTTCCCTCAAGGGAAGGTTTTATTCTCTGCTCCAGCCTTTGGGAACAAAAAAGTCGTTATAAAGCTTTATAGCATAACGGTCGCTCATGCCACTGATGTAATCGCAGACGGCGCGGTCAAGGCCGTCGCGCATGGCAATGGCCTGGTATTCCGCCGGAAGAGCGTTGGGTGTTTCAAGAAAAAATTCGTAAAGCGCTTTAACAAGGGCCTCGGCCTTGTGCTCCTGAGATTTTGCCACCGGGTTTGTATATACGTTGGCAAACATAAATTCTTCCAGAAGCTTACTTGCGGCCGCAACTTCCGGCGCGGGCGCAATATCATCATGGGAATTTTCTATAACAGAAGTTATCATTTTTGCAAGGCGCGGAGTCGCCCCTTCGCCGAGGATAGCCTTTACTTCCGCAGGGACGGAAGCTTCCGTAAGCACGCCGGCGCGTACCGCGTCCTCAAAATCGTGGTGAGCATAGGCAAAATGGTCCGCAAGTTTAACTATGCGGCCTTCGGGAGTATCCGCCGGTTTGCCCTTTGTATGGCAAACAATGCCGTCGCGCACTTCATAGGTAAGGTTAAGGCCTTCGCCGTCCCGCTCAAGAATATCCACCACGCGTAGGCTTTGCTCATAGTGGCGGAAACCGCCGGGAGCCACTTCGTTAAGCGCTCTTTCTCCGGCGTGGCCAAAAGGGGTATGGCCAAGGTCGTGGCCAAGAGCTATTGCTTCGGTTAAATTTTCGTTAAGGCGCAAAGCCACAGCCATGGTGCGGGCAATCTGCGCCACTTCCAAAGTGTGGGTAAGGCGGGTGCGGTAATGGTCACCTTCGGGACTTAAAAAAACCTGGGTTTTGTGCATAAGGCGGCGGAATGCCTTGCAGTGGATTATTCTGTCCCTGTCACGCTGAAAATCCGTGCGGATATCATCGCTTTTAAGCAAACGAAGCCTGCCCTTTGTTTCTGCGGAAAGGGTTGCCATGGAAGAGAGGTTTTCTTTTTCAAGCTGTTCTGTCATTTCGCGGACTGTCATTTTTTCTGCCGCCTCCTTTTTTATAAAATTTTGTCTTACATATACTATATACGCCGAATTTTGCAAAAAACCTTCTTTTTTATTAATAAAAATAAAATTTATTTGCAAAACAGCTCATCTTCTTCCCACTTCTCGGGATTTTTGAAGATGTATTCCGAAATTTCATCATAAGCTTTTTTGTTTCTTATGATTTCATCGTAAAAAGATTTTTGCCAAAGTTTGTTACGTTCGTTTTCGGCAACAAATTTATTGTATTCTCTTGTTACCGAGGATTTGAAACCGCGAACCAACGAATGTAGGGAACGTCGTCCTCGACGTTCCGCTTCATCATTTGCCTGCGGTTGGTTTTTTATAATGATTATTCCGTGGATATGATTTGGCATCAAGCAAAACCAATCGGTTTCAATATTTTTATCAATTTCAGACATTTTTGCCCACGAACGCAAAACAATTTCACCAATTGCGGTGGGAATCATTTTTTGCGGAACGCCGGGGACGGCGTTCCCTACTGTGGCTAACACGCATTTCCTTTCGTGCGTGCATATCGTTACAAAATAATATCCGTTTTTGCTGTAATCATATCCTTGTAAACGATGCTGTTTTCTTTTCGGAAAATCTTCCATATCAGTCATCGTCAAGCTTAAGCACCGCCATAAAGGCTTCCTTCGGAAGCTCGACGGAGCCTATGCGGCGCATTTTCTTTTTACCTTCCTTCTGTTTTTCAAGAAGCTTCTTTTTACGGGTAATATCGCCGCCGTAGCACTTGGCAAGAACGTCCTTGCGAAGAGCCTTGATGGTTTCTCTTGCAATAATTTTGCCGCCGATGGCCGCCTGAACCGGAACTTCGAAAAGCTGGCGGCTTATGTTATCGCGCAGGCGTTCCACCATTCTTCTTGCTCTGGGGTATGCGTTATCCGCAAACACCATCATGGAAAGAGCGTCCACCATATCCCCGTTAAGAAGAATATCCAGTTTTACAAGCTTGCTGGCTTTATAGCCGCAGGGTTCATAGTCAAAGCTGGCGTAACCTCTGGTGCGGCTTTTAAGAGCATCGAAAAAGTCATAGATTATTTCGCCAAGGGGAAGTTCATAATGAACTTCGCAGCGGTCGGCTTCAAGATATTTTGTATCTTTATAAATTCCGCGGCGTTCCTGACAAAGCTCCATAATGCTGCCGATATACTGGGTCGGGGTAAAAATGGAAGCGCGCACATAAGGTTCTTCGGTGGAATCTATGGTCGCAGGGTCCGGATAGTTGGTGGGGTTATCCAGTTCCAGAGTGCGTCCGTCGTTGAGGTGGAGTTTATAAACAACGCTGGGCGCGGTGGTGATAAGATCAAGGTTGTATTCCCTTTCAAGGCGTTCCAGAATAACTTCCATGTGCAAAAGTCCCAGGAATCCGCAGCGGAAGCCAAAGCCAAGGGCGGCGGAGGTTTCCGGCTCGAAGCTTAAAGAAGCATCGTTAAGGGTAAGTTTTTCCAGCGCCTCGCGCAGGTCGCCGTATTTTGCGCCGTCAAGAGGATAAATACCGGCATATACCATGGGGTTGACCTTTTTGTAACCGGGAAGAGCTTTGGCCGCAGGGTTTTCCGCAAGGGTAACGGTATCGCCAACGGCGGTATCCGCAACGGTTTTTATGGAAGCGGTGATGTATCCAACCTCGCCGGCTTTAAGTATGCCGCTGGGAACAAGTCTTGTTGCGCCCATATAGCCAACTTCCACAACGTCAAATTCCGCGCCGGTGGACATCATTCTTATTCTGTCGCCGGAATGAAGTTCGCCGTCCACCACGCGAACATAAACGATAACGCC
Organism: Oscillospiraceae bacterium; assembly: GCA_015067125.1. GTDB lineage: Bacteria > Bacillota > Clostridia > Oscillospirales > Ruminococcaceae > UMGS1668. The sequence goes on along the minus strand of SVNB01000109.1, from coordinate 1,526 downwards.
GCGGTAGCTGTCGTAGATAGAGTCGAAGATAAGAGCTTTAAGCGGGCCGTTATCATTGCCTTCGGGAGCGGGTACGCCTTCGACTATCGCTTCGAGCACGGCGTGAATGTTTTCGCCGGTTTTTGCGGAAATTCTGGGAGAATCCAGCGCCGGAATACCGATGATGTCCTCGATTTCGTGGGCAACTCTTTCCGGATCTGCCGCCGGAAGGTCGATTTTGTTTATTACCGGAACAATTTCCAGGTTATGGTCCACCGCAAGATAGGTGTTTGCAAGGGTCTGCGCCTCCACACCCTGAGAAGCGTCAACGATAAGCACCGCGCCTTCGCAGGCCGCAAGAGAGCGCGAAACCTCGTAGTTGAAGTCAACGTGTCCGGGAGTATCGATGAGATTGAAGACATAGTTGTTTCCGTCATCGGCGGTGTAATCAAGGCGCACCGCCCGGGATTTGATGGTAATACCGCGTTCACGCTCGATATCCATGTTATCCAGAAGCTGTTCTTCCATTTCGCGCGGAGTTACAGCCTGGGTGTTTTCAAGAATTCTGTCGGCAAGGGTGGATTTGCCGTGGTCAATATGTGCGATTATGCAAAAGTTTCTTATGTTGTCGTTCGGCATTGTTAAAAAAGCACCTCCTGTGCAAATTATACCAGTTTATATTTTACCACCCTTTATTATAGATTACAAATATTTTTTATAATATATAAAGAAATTTTTTACAAAAAACTTTTTCCGCCTTCCCAGAGGGGAAGGGGGACCGCCGCTTGCGGCGGTGGAAGAGAGGTAACAGGCAGACCGGAGGGTAACCTCCCTCTGATGAGGGAGCCAAATTTAGCCTTCCCAGAGGGGAAGGGGGACCGCCGCTTGCGGCGGTGGAAGAGGGATAATCAAGAACCCGGAGGGATTGTAATCCTATTCCATTAATTTAAGCCGGTAATTTATAAAAAATCCGGCGAATAAAAAGCTATGTGAGGGAGAAAGACACCCTTTCGTCACGGCTCTGCCGCGCCACTGTACTCTTGCGGTGCCCAAAATATTCTGCGGCATACGCCTTGAATATTTTGACCGCGGCGCCTCGTCGCGGCAAGACTCGCTTTTTTCGGAACACCGCTTTGCGGTATTCCTCAGCCGCTTGTCTGCCTCTCCTCTTCCCCAAAAAACTTTGTTTTTCGGGGTCCCTTTTTATTCTCGCTGTTTCGCCCACTGGGCGCGCTTCGCAGGTTTTGCTCTCTGGGAAGGCTGCCCTCCGGGCTGCTTGCTTACTGCTGGAGCAGGTGCCCTGCGTGGCCGCCCGAAAAAAGGTTGACAACCGTTATGATTAGATTTACACTATAAAAATAATCCCAAAACAGATCGGAGGATAAAAATGCCTGCTGATATAGGAATAGATCTTGGCACTACAAAAATAATTGTTTATGAAACCGGCCGCGGCGTTGTTTTTCGTGAACCGAACATCGTTGCGGTAAATAACGATACCGGAGAAGTTCTTGCCGTTGGCGAAAACGCCCATAAAATGGTCGGCAGAA
>SVNB01000108.1 GCA_015067125.1 Oscillospiraceae bacterium | reverse complement strand
GAAACTACGGAAAGCACGTGGTCTTTAATAATAAATTTGGAACCGGTATGAACAGGTTTAAAATCGTTTACCGCAACGGCAAAGATTGTCTGTTCTATCATGCTTTTAAGGGTATCCTGGCGGATAGTGAAATTGATTTTTTCATCAACGGTGGGAAGAGCCGGAAATTCTTCGGCTTCGATTCCGATGATATTATATTCTGCGGCACCACCGCGGATTTTTGTGATGAATTTTTCATCGGATTCTATTTCTATTTTTTCGGAAGCAAGGCGGCGCACCATATCAAAGAAAAGCTTTGCGTTAAGCACGATGGAGCCGTTTTCGCTTATGCGGGCGGGCATATAGGTTGTAATGCCAAGTTCCATATTATAGCAGCTTAAAGTAAGGCGGTCGTCTTCTGCAATGATAAGAACGCCTTCGAGTGCCGGGTGGGTGGTTTTTGCGGCAACGGCACGGGTTACGTTATTCAGCGCTTCGGAAAGTTCCTGGCGGCTGCAAGAAAATTTCATGGTATCTCCTCCAAACAGAAAGAAAGAATAGTATTATTCAGTAATAACAGTAGGGGCTGTTAATATTGTTGAAAAGTGGACAAGGCCCTTATTTTATGCCAAAAAAAGGCTTTGTTTTTTCCATAGGCGATGTATGGAAAAAATATTGAAAAGTTAAAAGAAAATACTGTTAAAAAATGGATGTTGAATAAAAACGGGTATATTGTTAAAAGGTTGTTAAATTAACATTCTTTTAACGGTTTTTAACAAGTGGAAAAGTTTAACTGTCTTTTACGTTTTTTGTAATATCCTCAATGATTTCGCGCAGGTGAGAATCGGTCTTCATCATTTTTTCTGTCTGGCTTATGGCATATACAACGGTGGAGTGATCTCTGCCGCCGAATTCATCGCCGATGGCGGCCATGCTCATCTGGGTTATATCCTTTATAACGTACATTGCAACCTGGCGTGCGCGGCTTATGTTTGCGGCGCGCTTGTTGCTTTTTATATCCTGTTCCGAAACGTTAAAGGTGCGGCTTACTTCGCTTATAATTTTGCTTATGGTAACGGGCACAGGCTGGTTATCGTTAAGAATATCGCGGATAGCGCTTTGGGCGACCATTATGGTTATGGGTCTGTTTTCGTAAATAAGGGAATTTGCCTTTATGTTTTTAACGGCGCCTTCCAGCTGGCGGATATTGCTTTTAAGGTTATTGGCTATGTATTCCGCCACTTCTATGGGCATATCCATTTTTAAAAGATCCGCTTTGCGCTGGATAATTGCGATTCTGGTTTCAAAATCCGCAGGCTGAATATCTGCCATAAGTCCCATTTCGAATCTGGTGCGAAGACGGTCTTCGAGGGTTTTAATCTCTTTTGGCGGACGGTCACTGGTAAGGACTATCTGTTTGCCGGATTCGTAAAGTGCGTTGAAGGTATGGAAGAATTCTTCCTGGGTGGAATCGCGGCCGGCTATGAACTGAATGTCGTCCACAAGCAGATAATCGGATTTGCGGTATTTTTCGCGGAATTCCGGAGTTTGCTGGCTGCGGATGGCGGCGATAAGTTCGTTGGTGAACTGTTCGCCTTTTACATACGTTACAAGAGCATCGGGTCTTCTTCTTTTTACTTCGTTCATAATAGCAAAAAGAAGATGGGTTTTGCCAAGGCCGGAATCTCCGTAAATAAACAGCGGGTTATAGTTGCGGATATCGTGAGTTGCAACCGCAAGAGCCGCAGCGTGCGCAAATTTGTTGGAAGAACCGACTATAAAAGTTTCGAAGGTATAGTCGTAATCTCCGGCATTAAGCACTGCGGGAATGGGCGGAGTAAATTCCAGCGGGGGATAATACTCCCTGGGTTTTACTTCTTCCGGTTTAATGACTTCTATTTTGATTTCTACCGGAAAGCCGAGGACTCTTTCAAATCCTCTGCCAAGAAGGTCGCTGTATTTTTCTTCCACAATGTTTTTCTTAAATTCTGTATTAACCCCAAGGCGAACGTATTCGCTGGTAAGTTTTATTGGCGCGATGTCTTTTATCCACAGATTATGGGCAACTTCCGTCATCTGGGTTTTGCAGTAATCGCTTACCAAATCAAAGATCTCTTCAAAAGAATCCATTATTTTTCCTCCAATTTATTTGTTTATTTAAATAAGAGAAAGTGAGAAATTATAAATTAAGGCAGAATAATTATAGCACAAAATAATATAAAAGAAAAGGTTTTCCACATATTTTTGGCGATATATTAATAAATGTATTATAAATTATAAAGGGATTGTGCAGTTTTAAGGAAAGGGAACATTTATAATTCCCCTTGAAAGGAAGTGGCACGGCACAAGTCGTGACGAAATGGTGTTTTTAACCCTCATCCGTCAAAACCTGCGGTTTTGCCACCTTCCCCCAAGGGAAGGCTGCCCTTCGGGTTACTTTGTTTTTCGGAACGCTGAGGACAGCGTTCCCTACGGTGAGCGATTTGGCCCCCTTGCCTAAATGGAGGCTGGCACGCCCATCAGAATAAAGGCGTGACTGGGGGATTCTTTTATAAAATACTGGCTTTATTTTAATGGGATAGGATTTCTCTCCCTCCGTCACCTGCGGTGACACCTCCCTCATTAGAGGGAGGCTAACCCTTCGGGAATCCTTTTTTGCGGCGGGAGCGGGTGCCCTGAGTGCGAAGCACGAAGAAATACCCTTGGGGTACCCCCGCCCTACTGTAAATTGGTTGCTTTGTTTTGCGGAACGGTCAAGACCGTTCCCTGCGGTAAAACAGAAAGACTTTTATAAAAAGAGAGAATGTAAGGCGGTTTTACTTTACAGAAAAATTGTTTTATATATATAATTATAAAATAAATATTGACAATTTTGTAAAAATGCTATATAATCTGCTGTTGCAAGGCAAATTTGAAAGGAGGGAAATCAGAGATGAAAAGAACCTATCAGCCCAAAAAACTCCACAGACAGAAAGTACACGGCTTCCGCGCAAGAATGGCTACCAAATCCGGCCGCAAAGTTCTTGCTGCAAGAAGAGCTAAAGGCAGAAAACACCTCAGCTACTAATTTTTTCGGCGGTTATTGACCGATGAAGACACTTTCTATTAAAAGAAACAACGATTTTTTGCGCATCTATCGAAGAGGAAAAAGCGCGGCAGACAGCCACGTTATCGTTTATGTTTTTCCAAACCGCCTTGGCAAAGTGCGCCTTGGCCTTACTACCAGCAAAAAAATCGGAAATGCCGTTGCCAGAAACAGAGCACGGCGCGTTTTAAGAGCCGCTTTCAGGGAGGTTTATCCGATGATCAAACCCGGATTTGATATTATCCTTGTTGCGCGCACAAAAACAACATTTACCAAGTCAACCGCTCTGACTCCCATCCTGACCGCCCAATTAGGTAAATTGGGCGCCTTACAGAGCACAAAAGAAGTATGAAAAAGCTGTTTCTGTTAATTATTCGATTTTACCAGAAAGCGATTTCTCCTTATAAAAGGCCTTGTTGCCGGTATTATCCCACCTGTTCTTCATACGCATATACGGCGATTTCCCGATATGGTGCGATGAGGGGCGGGTTACTTGGCTTTATAAGGATTTTGCGCTGCCACCCTTTTCACGAGGGCGGATATGACCCCGTTCCGGAGGAATGGGATTTATTTTACTACTCCAAAAAGAAAAAGAAGAACAAAAACAGCATCTCCAACAATCAGGAGGAAGGTAAATAATGCAATTTATTATGACAATCTTCGGCTGGCCGCTTGGCTTTGTTATGCTGGGCTGTTATATGCTTACCGGAAATCATTATGCGCTTGCCATTACCCTTTTTACCGTAATTACCAAGCTTGCGCTTTTGCCTCTTTCTGTTAAACAGCAGAAAGAGCAGGCCAAAATGGCCATTTTCCAGCCGAAGCTTCAGAACATTCAGAAAAAATACGGCAACAACAAAGAAAGATACAACGAAGAAATTCAAAAGCTTTATACAGAAGAAGGCTATAACCCCATGAGCGGCTGCCTGCCTTCTCTTATTCAGTTCCCGATTCTTTTCGGTGTTATCGACGTTGTTTACAAACCTATCTATCACATTCTTAGGGCAAGCAACAGCGTTATTGAAGAAATGACTGCCATTGCCGAAGCAGCCGGCCACGTTCTTGAAAAAGGATCTTATTATAATCAGATAAAGCTTCTTAACATTGTTAAAGAAGACCCGGAACTTTTTTCTGCAATAGATGCGGAACTTGTTCAGAAAATCGTTGATTTTGATATGAACCTTTTCGGACTTGACCTTGGCGTTGTGCCCCAGTTTTCTCTTACCTATGAAGGCGCGTTTAACTGGTATCTTCTTATTCCGGTACTTTGCGGTGTTTTCCAGCTTGCGATGACCTTCTTTATGCAGAAAAGCAACCCCAACAGCCAGCAAAGCGGTTCCATGAACATCATGCTTTATATGATGCCGCTTATGTCTGTTTATATCGGTTTCATCGTTCCCGCTGCGGCAGGTTTTTACTGGACCCTTTCCGCAGTTACTCAGTTTATTCAGACCATAGCTTTTAACATCTTCCTTAACCCGAAGAAACTTGCGGCAGAAATGGAAGCAAAAGTAGAAGCTGAAAAAGAAGAAAAACGCGCAAAACGCCAGGAAGCAAGAGAAAAACTTAAAGAGCTGCAAAGGGAAAGAAACGCAAAATATGCGCAGAACGAAAATCCCGAACAAAAAGAGCTTAATAAGAAAAAACTTGCCGAGGCAAGAAAACGCGCCGCAGAAAAATACGGCGAAAAATACGAAGAAGTTACCGACGATGACCTTAAATAAACAGGAGGCTTTTTGAAAATGGAAAGAGAGTTTATTGCCACGGGCAAAACCGTGGAAGAAGCGATCGAAGCCGCCTATGAAAAGGCCGGAGTTGACCGCGAATACGTTACCGTAGAAATTATCGAGCGCCCGAAGAAAAAATTCTTTGGACTTAAAACTGTTCCCGCTTCTGCAAAGGCAACCATTGATGAAGATTACTTTAACAAAATGTTTGCCGTAAAAGAAAAAAAGCAGGAAGCTCCCAAAAAGAAAAAAGAGCATAAACCTGCAGAAAAACCCGCACAGCAGGAACAGAAAAAACCCGAAAAACAGGAAAAACCCAAAAAAGAACAAAAACCCCAGCAGCCCAAAAAACAGGAACCCAAAAAAGAGGTAAAAGCTCCGGAAGAAAAAATT
>SVNB01000107.1 GCA_015067125.1 Oscillospiraceae bacterium | reverse complement strand
TTACGAATATCTCCTTTCAAAAATCGCAAGTTCCGGCCTTAACGGCCAGTTCCGCACTCCCCGCCACATTATCAAAATGATGGTTGAACTTATGCAGCCTACCGCCACGGACGTAATCTGCGACCCTGCCTGCGGAACTGCCGGTTTTCTTGTTGCGGCGGGAGAATGGCTTAAGGAAAACCGTAAGCAGGAAGTTTTCTTCAACCACATGAACCGCGACCATTATATGAACCACATGTTCTATGGTTACGATATGGACCGCACCATGCTCCGCATCGGCGCAATGAACATGATGAAACACGGAATCGAAAACCCGATTATAGATTACCGCGACAGCCTTTCCGACCAGAACAGCGATAAGGGTAAATATTCCCTTATCCTTGCGAACCCGCCTTTTAAAGGCAGCCTTGATTACGACATTGTTGCCGGCGACCTTCTTAAAGTTTGCAAAACCAAGAAAACGGAGCTTCTTTTCCTCACTCTTTTCCTGCGTATGCTCAAAATCGGCGGAAGATGCGCCTGCATCGTTCCGGACGGCGTTCTTTTCGGTTCTTCAACCGCGCATAAAGCGATCCGCGAGGAAATTATCGAGCGCAACCGCCTTGAAGCTGTAATTTCTATGCCTTCCGGCGTTTTTAAGCCCTATGCGGGAGTTTCCACCGCGGTTCTTGTTTTCACAAAAACCGGCCACGGCGGCACCGATAAAGTCTGGTTCTATGATATGACCGCGGACGGACTTTCCCTTGACGATAAGCGCACCCCTGTTCCCGAAAACGATATTCCCGATATTATCGAAAGATTCCACAAGCGTTTTGATGAAAACGGCGAAGCCGACCGCAAGAGAACGGAAAAATCATTTTTTGTGCCAAAGGAGGAAATTGCTTCAAATGCCTATGACCTTTCCATAAACAAATACAAAAAGACCAAATATGTTCCGGTGGAATATCCGCCCACGGCAGAGATTCTTGCAGAGCTTAAAGAACTTCAGCAGAGAATCGACAAAGGTCTTGAGGAACTGGAGGGGATGGTGTGATGGCGAGATTAGGGGATTTGGGAACAGTTTTGACCGGTAATACTCCAAAAACTTCTGAAGAAGCTAACTATATTTCTAATGATATTTGTTTTATAAAACCAAGTGATATAGAAGAAAATGAAATAAGTGAAATTACTTCTTCGGAATTTTACATATCGGAATATGCAAAAGAAAAAGCGAGAATTTTACCTATAAATAGTGTTTTAGTTACTTGTATCGGAATAATCGGCAAAGTTGGTATAAATAAGGTCGAATGTGCTTTCAATCAACAGATTAATGCAATCATTCCAGACAAAAATAAATATTTGGCAAAATATATTGCTTATGCAATTCAATCTAATAAAAAGAAAATGCAAAATATTGCTAACGCACCTGTCGTACCGATTATTAATAAAACGCAGTTTTCGGATATTGAAATAAAAACCGAAAACATTGAGATTCAAAAAAAAGTTGTATCAAAGCTTGAAAAAGTTGACGAACTTATATCCTGCCGCAAAGAACAGCTTTTAAAACTGGACGAGCTTGTTAAAGCAAGGTTTATCGAACTGTTTATGGGCAAAGGATATCCTCAAAAAACGGTAGATGAAGTATCGTTAGGGAAAGGTGAATATGGTGCTCAGTCTGCATCCGTTGAGTATGATGAAACAAGACCCCGCTATGTTAGAATTACCGATATAAACGATGATGGAACGCTTAATGATGACCTTGTTGCATCTATCAATCCTGCTGATGATGAGCAATACAAACTGGAATACGGCGATTTTATGTTTGCTCGTATGGGTGCTACGGTAGGTAAAACCTATGCTTTTATTGAAGGAAATCAGATTTTTGCGGGATACCTTATTCGATACAGATTAAACCAAGAACTTATCAATCCCCGTTATCTGTTTTGGTACACGAAATTGGACGAGTATTGGAACTGGGTAAAACTGAATCAAAGCGGAGCGGCACAACCAGGAATAAATGCTAAAAAGTATGGTTCATTACAAATACCATTGCCGCCAATCGAAGAACAGGAGAATTTTGCAATCTTCGTCGAACAAACCGAAAAAACAAAAGCCGAAGTTCAAAAAAGCCTTGATGAACTTGAAATTTTGAAAAAATCCTTAATGCAAAAATATTTTGAGTGAGGTAAAATTAAAATGGGTATTATAGAATCAAATTATAAATCTAAAATTGATAATTTTATTAATGAAATGGATAAAATTCCAGACAACGAATATTTTCATCAAAATAGTGATAAGTTTTCGGAATTGTTAATTGATGTTGTCCATGCAATTGCAGACTGCTATGAACGTAATAGAGATAAATTAGGTTCTACGGATAAAGACTTTATATGCGCTTTTCGGTATCTTAACAATCAATTAAAGCACGATACAAACCTTGATGTATTTGATGTGCAATTCCATAGCGCTGTACTTCCAACATATTTACCATGCATACTTGAAGCTGCTGTTTGTTCAATTAGATGGGCAGATTTCGAAGACCATGGCAGACCGGTAAGAGAAGGAACGAGATTACAATATGATACATATTTGAAAGATGAAGATGTTGTAAAAACGTTAAAAGATGTTAAACAAATTTTGGATGGCGTCGTAAACTAATATGTTCTTTGATGGTTACGCAAAAGGGGGGAGATTATGCAACTAACATATATTTTGGGGAACGGCTTTGATTTAGCAATAAATTTAAAAACTGGATATAATCATTTTTATAAATGGTACGAAGAAAAACCAGATGAAACGGAAGAAATTTCGTTGCTCAAAAAAACAATAAGGGAACAAATTGATAAGGGTAATGATAAGTGGGCTGATTTTGAATATGCTTTGGGTCAGTTTACCGCACTTGTTACAGACAAGGAAAAATATATTGCTTGTTTCAAACGTGCGAGAGAATCTTTAATAGAATATTTAAAAAAAGCGTACTCAGAAGGAAAAGAAAAAAACAAAGATTTTCTGTTAAGTGCTACATATAAGATTGTTGACAGATCGCAAAATTCCGATGAAGATTTATCTGAAGAAGATAAAGCGAACTTTGAAACACCAAAAAATGTTGATACTGTTTTCAACTGCATTTCTTTCAATTATACTCCGGTTTTTGATGAAGGAAAAAAAGACTTGCTTTCAAATGCACAAGGTTTTTCTAATTCTTACAACAGACCAAGCAGGTATGAAATCGGAGAAGTGCTCAATGTTCACGGAACCCTTAACGATTATCCAATACTTGGAGTAGATAACAAAATGCAGATTGCAAATAAAGATTTCCGGGAAGATATGGAAATTGTTGAAATGATGGTTAAGGGTGAAATCGATAAAAAACTTGGACGGAATTGGAGAAACAGTGCGCTCGAAATAATTCGAAAAAGTGACAAAATTTATATATATGGCACATCTCTTGGCGAAACAGATGAGTTTTGGTGGAAAACTATTGCAGAATGGTTCGAGTCGGATACAGACAACCATCAGTTAGCTATATATTGTCATCCGGAAGATGATGAAATGAAAATGGAAAGGAAGAAAGAGTTATTTAAAAGTAATATTTCAAAATATTTTAGAAACAAAAACTATGATTCAAACATAGTTATTGACAATGTAGAAAAAATTATGACAATAAAATTTGCACATGCGTCCGCAAAAAAAGAAATTAGGATGTCGGTTCACGCAGAACTTAATGTCATTCCTGCAAAAGATTTAAAGTGAGGTGATACAATGACCAACTTCGATTTTCTTTTGTCCGAAAAGAAGTTCGCAAAGTTTGCTTCTGCGGCGGTCACGGCAGAAAAAATCTTACATATCGATCCGGAAGCCGCGGTCATAAATTGCCGCAGGGCAATGGAAATCGCCGTAAAATGGATGTATTCCGTCGATTCCGACCTTTCTACTCCCTTTGATGAAAACCTCCGCAGCCTTATAAACGAAAGCGATTTCCACGATATAGTCGGCGATGACCTTTGGAAAAGGCTCGATATCATCCGCAAAATCGGAAATTCCGCCGCCCACGGCGGAAGAAAAATCTCCTTCGAAGAAGCGGTGCTCTGCCTTGAAAACCTTTTTGTTTTCCTCGATTTTGTTGCCTGCTGCTATGGCGATACTTATGAACCCCAAACCTTTAACCGCGACATAAAACCCTTTGAGCATGCGGTTTCTGAGGATTTGAGCACGGAAATCGAGCTTAAAAAACTTCTTGCGGAAAATGAGCACCTTAAGGAAGAACTCACCAAGCGCCGCACCGAACAGCAGGTGAACTATGTTCCGAAGCCACTCGATATTTCCGAATATCAGACCCGCAAAATCTATATCGACTATATGCTTCGGGATGCGGGCTGGGTTGAGGGCGTTGACTGGATAAACGAAGTTGAGCTTAAAGGTATGCCCAACAAATCCGAGGTCGGCTATGCGGATTACGTCCTTTTCGGCAGGGACAACAAGCCTCTTGCGGTGCTGGAAGCAAAGCGCACCTGCGTTGACGTTTCCAAAGGCCGCCAGCAAGCAAAGCTCTATGCGGACCTTCTTGAAAAAGAATACGGCCGCAGACCGGTCATCTTCCTTTCCAACGGTTTCGATACCCGAATCTGGGACGATAAATTCTATCCGGAGCGCAGGGTCGCTTCCGTTTATTCAAGGCGCGATCTTGAAAAACTGTTCAACCTTCGCACCGGAAGGACAAGCCTTAAATATGTAAGCGTGGATAAAAACATTGCCGGAAGATATTATCAGGAAGGCGCAATAAAAGCGGTATGCCGCGCTTTTGATGAAGAAAACCGCCGCAAGGCTTTGCTTGTTATGGCAACCGGTTCCGGAAAAACCAGAACCGTTATGGCGCTCTGCGACGTTCTTCTTCAGCACGGCTGGGTTAAAAACATTCTTTTCCTTGCGGACAGAAACTCTCTTGTTACCCAGGCAAAGCGCAGTTTTGTTAATCTTATGCCCACTCTTTCTGTCACCAACCTTTGCGAAGAGCGGGATAACTGTGACGCGCACTGCGTTTTTTCCACCTACCAGACCATGATGAACTGCATTGATAACGTCAAGGACGACGAGGATAACAAACTTTTTACCGTCGGACATTTCGATCTTATCATCTGCGACGAGGCGCACCGCTCCATTTACAATAAATATCGGGATATTTTCAATTATTTCGATGCGCCGCTGGTCGGTCTTACCGCAACACCGAAGGACGAAGTTGAAAAGAACACCTATGAGATTTTTGAAC
>SVNB01000106.1 GCA_015067125.1 Oscillospiraceae bacterium | reverse complement strand
CTGGGCATCGGAACCTATGGTAGGGGTATCTTCTGCCATACTGCAGGCAGAAAGGGATATAATAAGTGCAGAAAGTATTAAAGCGATTGTTCTTTTCACGATTTCCTCCGGGTGATGTATTTTTAATCGGCCACATTTTTAAAGAAGCCGGATTTTTATAAAATAATGGCTGAATTTTGCCACTGCCTGAAAAAGACCGGGAAATTATTCTGTAAATTGCCGGTATGTTTAACAGAAAGGTTGTAGGGGCGGCCCTGTGTGGCCAATATATACTTCCCCTTGAGGGGAAGGCTGAACGGAACGGTCAATACCGTTCCCTGCGGTGGGCAACTTGGCCTTATTTACACAAGGCAGGCTTTCTGTAGGGACCGTCGTCCCCGACGGTCCGTTTTTTTTCGGAACGCTGAGGACAGCGTTCCCTACGGTGATCGATTTGGGTTCCTTTGCCCAAAGGGAGGCTGCCCTCCGGGTTACCTGTTTATCCCTCATCCGTCTTTTTCGCCTCCGGCGAAAAATCCACCTTCCCCTCTGGGAAGGCTGCCCTTCGGGTTACTTGTTTTGCGGGGATTATTATTTTACCATAATATTATAGCATAGCAAAAAAATATATGCTATAATAAGTTAATATAATAATACTAAATATTCCATTAATTCATATTTTACGGAGGTTGCTCCATGAAGATTCTTGCGGTGGATTCCAACAGCATTATGAACCGTGCCTTTTACGGCATAAAAGTGCTTACCACAAAGGACGGTTTTTTTACCAACGCGGTTTACGGTTTTCTTTCCATACTGCTTACCGCCATTGCCGAAACAAAGCCGGACGCAATAGTTTTTGCCTTTGACGTTCACGCGCCGACTTTTCGGCACAAATTTTATGAAGAATACAAAGCCGGACGCCACGCCACGCCCAAGGAACTTATTGACCAGTTCCCGGTGATGAAAGAACTGCTTGGCTATCTTGGATACCCGGTTATTGCCATAGAAGGCTGGGAAGCGGACGATATTCTTGGCACTGTTTCGCGCATTTGCGAAGAACAGGGCGCAGAATGCGTTATTTCCACAGGGGACAGGGACAGCCTGCAGCTTATCGGCGAGCACACGGCTGTGCGCCTTGCCACCACAAAAATGGGCGCGCCGGTTTCCACCATGATGGACGTTGCCGCCGTACACGAAAAATACGGCGTGGAACCGCTTGAACTTATCGAAGTAAAGGCGCTGATGGGCGACAGCAGCGATAATATTCCCGGCGTTCCGGGCATCGGAGAAAAAACGGCTTTGGATCTTATTCAGAGATATCACAGCGTTGACTATATTTACGGGCATTTTGATGAACTGGAACTTAAACCCGCCCAGCGCAAAAAGCTGGAAGAAGGCAGGGAAAGCGCATATTTAAGCCGCCGCCTTGGAGAAATAAACCGCCATGCTCCCATTTCGGAAAATCTTGAGGATTATATGCAAAAAGCTCCGGACGAAGCGGCGGCGGTGGCTTTGCTTACAAAGCTTGAAATGTATAAAATGATAGAACGCCTTGGGCTTGATCCCGCAAAAATTCCGGAATCTTTCGAAGCGAGCACCGCTCCGAAGAAGAAAATGGAGGTTTTTATCGGCGATCTTTCTGATTTTAAAAATCCGGAAGGCTGTGAGCACGCGGAAGTGCTTTTTGAAGCGGAGGGCGACGACATTACCGCCTGCTGCCTTGTTTACGGTGATGATGCCGTGCTCATAGAAAACGACGGGCTGTTTTTCGAGGCGGCTTTGGCAAATTTTTTGTGCTCGGATATTAAAAAGCGCACCGATGACCTTAAATTTTTAAGCCGCTGGGCAGAAAACCACGATGCGGCTGTAAAAAACTGCGTTATGGATACCTCTTTGGCAGGGTATATTCTTAACGTTTCCGGCGATGATTATTCCACAGAAAGGCTTGCCGCGCTTTATCACGCGGAAAGTTTTGAACTTAACGGCAATGCGGAGGATATCCGTGCTCATCAGGAGCTTTTGAACAAGGCGGCGGTTTTTTCCGACCTTTGCGAAAAGCTTTTGAAGGAACTTGAAAACCATGGGGAGGAAAAAATTCTTGAAGAAATAGAAATTCCCCTTGCAAAAATCCTTGCGAGTATGGAACTGCGCGGATTTAAAATTGACCCGGAAGGCATACGCGAATTCGGCTCTTCGCTTTCTGTAACCATAGAAGAAACAGAAAAGCGCATTTATGAGCTTTGCGGAGAAGAATTCAACATACTTTCTCCAAAACAGCTGGGCGTTGTGCTCTTCGAGCATCTGGGACTTCCGGCAAAGAAAAAGACAAAAAGCGGATATTCCACCAGCGCGGACGTTCTGGAGGATATTCGCAAATATCACCCGGCGGTGGACGAAATACTGGAATACCGCAAGCTTACAAAGCTGCGTTCCACCTATGTGGACGGCCTGCTTAACGCGCTTGCTCCGGACGGCAGGGTACACACCCGTTTTAACCAGAAGGAAACCCGCACCGGAAGAATCAGCTCCCTTGAACCCAATTTGCAGAATATTCCCATACGCACGGAACTTGGCAGCAAAATGCGCGGCTTTTTTGTGGCAAAAGAGGGTTACACCCTTATCGACGCGGACTATTCCCAGATAGAGCTGCGTGTGCTTGCTCACCTTGCAAAGGACGAAAACATGATTTCTGCATTTACCGGCGGCACGGATATACACACCCAGACCGCGTCGCAGGTTTTCGGCGTGCCGGAAGATTACGTGACTTCTTCCATGAGGAGCAGCGCAAAGGCCGTAAACTTTGGCATTGTTTACGGCATAGGCGCCTGGAGCCTTGGGGAAAACATCGGGGTTTCCACCAAAGAGGCACAGCAATATATCGATAACTATCTTGCCCATTACAGCGGCGTTGACCGCTTTATGAAAGAGAGCATAGAATCCGCCAAAAAATGCGGCTATGCGGTAACTTCGTACGGAAGACGCAGATATCTGCCGGAGCTTTCTTCCAGCAACTTTAATCTGCGCGCTTTTGGCGAAAGAGTTGCCAGAAATATGCCTATTCAGGGCACGGCGGCGGATATAATAAAGCTTGCCATGGTAAAGGTGGAAAACCGCCTTGCACAGGAAGGCCTTGACGCAAAGCTTATTATGCAGGTGCACGATGAACTTATTGTGGAAGCAAAAGAGGAATGTGCCGCAAAAGCCGCAGAGATTTTAAAATACGAAATGGAAAACGCCGCAAAGCTTTCTGTTCCCATGGAAGCAGAAGTGGGCATTGGAAAAACCTGGCTGGAAGCACACTGATGTTTTATTGTTTTGAAGGGTGTTTTTCAGCCTTCCCAGAGGGGAAGGTGGATTTTTCGCCAAAGGCGAAAAAGACGGATGAGGGATAACCAAGAACCCGGAGGGCAGACTCCTCCTTGTGAAAGGGACCTATCAACGAAACCGACCGAGAAATTGTTTTAATAATGTACCCCCATTTCTTTGACTGGCGCAAAGAAACGGCGGTACCCGCCAAAGAAACGCCTTTCTACCCCTGCGTTGCTCCCGCAACTGCTGTCCCCTATCAAGGGGACAAAAGGCACCACCGGACGCATTGTGATTCCGAATCTCCACCGTCGCCGCTCGGGGTCGGCAACGGTTTTCATTTTACATCGTTTGCTCGGTTGTGTTTTAAATCAGACAGAATTTACCAACACTGCCGCTGTAAATTGCTTTTATTCGGCAAGGAAAGATTTTTGAAAGGAGAAAAAATGAACGACATCTGGAGTTTATTCGATAAAATCAAAAAAACAGAAAAGGTTTCCGGTCCGCCGGAATATATTATAGTCGGCCTTGGCAATCCGGGAAAAGACTATGAAAAAACCCGGCACAACACCGGTTTTATGGCTTTGGATAAATTTTCCGATAAAATCGGGGTTCACATAGACCGGCTTAAGTTCAAGGCACTTACCACCCAGTGCGAAATGGCCGGCCACCGGGTACTTTTGGTTAAACCCCAGACTTTTATGAATCTTTCCGGCGAGGCGGTTTTTGCCGCCATGGATTTTTATAAAATTCCGGTGGAAAAAGTTATTGTGGTTTATGACGATACCACTTTGGAAGTGGGCAAAATGCGCATACGCAAAAAAGGCAGCGCCGGCGGCCACAACGGAATAAAAAGCATTATTGCCTGTTCCGGCGGAGATACCTTTCCCCGCATAAAAATCGGCATCGGCAAAAAGCCGGAAGGTTGGGACCTTGCGGACTGGGTACTTGGAAAATATTCCGAAGAGGATTTAAAAACCCTTGATGGAATGTACGAAAACGCTTTTGAAGCCGCAAAGCTTATCATGGACGGCAAAACCGAAGACGCCATGAACAAATTCAACTAAAAAAGCGCCGGCGGAAGATTTTTTATAAAATTCCGATAATTTTAATGTAAAGGTCGTAGGGGCGGCCCTGCGTGGCCGCCCGAAAAGGCTCCCTTGCCTAAAGGAGGCTGGATTTTTTAACCGCTTGCGGTTAAAAAAGACTGGGGGATTTTTTTATAAATTACCGGTTTGTTAAATACTTCCCCTTGAGGGGAAGTGGCACGGCGCAAGCCGTGACGAAAGGGTGTTTTTCACCCTCATCCGTCAAAACCTGCGGTTTTGCCACCTTCCCCCGAGGGAAGGCTGCCCTCCGGGAATCCTTTTTTGCGGCGGGAGCAAAGCCCCCGCCCTACTGTAATTGGTCGCTTTTGCGGAACTATCAAGACCGCTCCCTGCATTTGTCATTGCGAGGGCGCAAGCCCGTGGCAATCCGTAAAAAGAAAGCGGATTCTTCACTGCGTTCAGAATGACAGGCGATTTTTTGCCGCCCCTGCGGTTAATTTGAAAACTTTAATTTTAAAATATCAACTTTTATATACAGAGGTGTTCCATGTTACTTAACTTTATGGAAAACGTGCCGCAGTTCCGACAGGTGCTTTCTGCGCTTGGGCGGAGTTTTGCCATGCCTGTTTTTGCCGCCGGATTAAACGGAGCGGAACGGGCCATGCTCGCTTTTGGCATTGCGGAAAAGCAAAGCAGACCCGTGCTCATAATAACTCCGGAGGAAGCTTCCGCAACGCGCCTTGCGGAGGATATCGGCCGCCTTTGCGGAGAAAACTGCGTTTCGCTTTACCCCATACGGGATCTGCGTTTTCGCAGTGCGGAGGGTGCTTCTGCCGAATATGAGCAGAAGAGGCTTTCGGTGCTCGGGCGCGTGCTCGACGGCAGCTGCAAAATTGTTGTTGCTTCTGTAGAAGCGGCTTTGCAGTTTACCGTTCCGCCCGGTACGTA
>SVNB01000105.1 GCA_015067125.1 Oscillospiraceae bacterium | reverse complement strand
GCAGCGGAAAGAGGCGCAAGGTCAACGGCGGCGAAGGAGGAATCTCCCTCTTTCCAGCTTTCTCTGGTTCCGTTTTTGTACCAGCCGCTGCCGCCAAAGCGTTCTTCATCGGTGGAAAAGATTTCTTCCCATTTGCTGTTTTCCGGAACTTCCACATGGAAGCCTTTATATTCGTTGGGGCAGAAGTTAAAGGCAAACAAAAGCTGGCTGCCGTCTTTTGCTATGCGGCGGAAGGCAAGGGCGTTTTTGCCGGCTTCGTTGCAGCTTGCCCACTGAAAACCTTCCCAGTTTTCGTCGTTTTCCCAACATTCCGGATGGGTTTTATAAAGCTTGTTCAGCTCTTTGGAAAGCTGCTGAAGCTTGCGGTGGCTTTCGTATTTAAGCAGGAACCAATCCAGTTCCTTTTTTTCGTCCCATTCGATGAAGTGGCCGAATTCCTGACCCATAAAAAGCAGCTTTTTGCCGGGGAAGCCGATCATATACGCAAACAGGGCGCGCAGACCCGCAAACTTCTGGTCGTATTCTCCGGGCATTTTGCCGATAAGGGAACATTTTCCGTGAACGACTTCATCATGAGAGAACGGAAGAATAAAGTTTTCGGAAAAAGCGTACATCATTCCAAAGGTAAGTTTTCCGTGCTCGTGCTGGCGGTAAACGGGATCAAGGGACATATAGGAAAGGGTATCGTTCATCCAGCCCATGTTCCATTTAAAATTAAAACCAAGGCCGCCGTCCGCCGCCGGACGGGATACCATCGGAAACGCGGTGGATTCTTCCGCAACCATCATAACGCCGGGGTATTCCTTGTTTACGGCGGTGTTTATATCACGCAGCATACCTATAGCTTCGATATTTTCTCTTCCGCCGAACTGGTTGCGTTCCCATTCGTTGCCGCTTTTGCCGTAATCACGGTAAAGCATGGAAGAAACAGCGTCCACACGGATTCCGTCTATATGATATTTTTCAATCCAGTACATTGCGGAGGAAGCAAGGAAGCAGCGGACTTCGTTTCTGCCGAAATCGAACACCTTTGTGCCCCAGTCCTCGCGCTCGCCCATAAGGGGATTTTTATATTCATAGCAGGGCGCGCCGTCAAAATTCATAAGGCCGCCTTCATCTTTGGGAAAATGCGCCGGCACCCAGTCCATAATAACGCCTATGCCTTTTTTATGCATTGTATCCACAAAATACATAAAATCTTCCGGCTTGCCATAGCGGCTGGTGGGAGCAAAATATCCAAGGCACTGGTAACCCCAGGAACCGTCAAACGGGTGTTCGGTAACGGGCAGAAGCTCTATATGGGTATAGTTCATTTCTTTTGCGTATTCCGAAAGTTCATCCGCGGCTTTTCTGTAATCAAAAAAGTTTCCGTCGTGGTATTTTCTCCAGGAACCGATATGTACCTCGTAAATATTTACCGGGTTGTGGTACATATCCCATTTTGCGCGGTGCTCGATCCATTTTTTATCGCCCCATTTATATTTTGGGGCACAGACCATCGAAGCGGTGTTCGGTCTGGTTTCTGTATGGAAGGCATAGGGGTCCGCACGCATAACGGTTTCTCCGTAAGGGGTTTCTATCGCAAATTTATAGCGGGTAAAATCTTCCAGATTATCCACGCGGCATTCCCATATGCCGTCGCTTATTTTGTGCATGGGGTCCGCACCCACGGACCAGTAGTTCCAGTCGCCCACAACAGAAACAGCTTTTGCGTTTGGCGCCCAGGTGCGGAACATAACGCCTTTTTTGCGGCTTCCTCTTATTCTGTGCGCACCCAGAAATTCATACGCGCGATAGTTTGTTCCCTGATGAAAAAGATATACCGGAAGTTCCAGCGGATTTTGTTTTTTGGTCATAAAGTTCTCCTTTCGTAACAGCCTTGCCCAAAAGGCGAGGTGCCCGCAAAGCAGGCAAAAGGGCATGATATATTTATTTTAAGTAAAAAATTTTGCGTACTTATATATAGTATTATTTTACCATTTTAGCAATGTACTTTTCAAGGCCGCAGGTGTAGAAATAACAGCGGTATTTTATGTTAAAATGACGAAAGCTTTTAAAAAATTTACAAAACTGTCTTTAAATCAAACACATCTTGTGATACAATGTGTTTATTGCAAATAAAATATATGGAGGTAACCGATTTTGTACAGCGGAACAAACGTAGATAAATACAGCTTCAGAAACGACTATTCCGAAAGCGCTCATCCCAAAATAATCGAAAAACTTTTAAGCCTTGCCTATGAAACAAACACCCCTTACGGCGAGGATAAACATTCCGAAGCAGCCGCAAATATTATTCGCGACCTTTGCGGAAAACCCGATGCAACCATTGCTTTTATCGGCGGAGGCACGGCCACAAACGTTCTTGCAATTTCCGCATTTTTGCGCAACACCTATGATGCTGTAATCTGCGCGGATACCGGCCACATTAACGTGCACGAAACCGGATCCATAGAATATGCCGGCAGAAAAGCCATCACCATTCCCGTGGACGTTGACGGCAAGCTTACTCCCGAACTTATCGACCCTGTTTTCAAGGGTTTTGAAAGCGAGCACATGGTTGTTCCCAAGCTTGTTTACATTTCTCAATCCACAGAACTTGGCACCATTTACAGTAAGGCGGAAATTTCCGCACTTTCCGAATACTGCCATGCAAACGGAATGAAACTTTTTGTTGACGGAGCAAGACTTGCTTCCGCTCTTATGTCCAGATACAACGACGTTACCCTTAAAGACCTTGGCGCGCTTTGCGACGGATTTTATCTTGGCGGCACCAAAAACGGTCTTCTTTTCGGCGAAGCGCTTGTTCTTACCGATGCGGAATCTGCCGACCACCTTCGCTGGCTTATCAAACAGCGCGGATTTATGCTTGCAAAAGGCTTTGTAGTAGGCGCAATGTTTGAAGAAGCACTTTCTTCCGGACTTTATTTTGAAATGGCAAAATACGCCAACGAATCCGCCGAACGCATTGTGGAAGCAATTAAACAGGCCGGATTTGACCTTTACGCACCCTTCCAGACCAACCAGATTTTTGTTCTTGTTCCGGAAGAGCTTGGCCGGGAACTTTCCGATACATACGGCTGCTTTATTCAGGCAAGACTTCCCGACGGAAGATGGGCGGTGCGCATAGTAACTTCCTGCGCCAGCACAGAAGCTGCCATTACGGATATTTCCGAATGGTTCATCAAAAAGGTATGCGCCGGCATTGTAAAAAATTATATCGGCAAATAAAAAATTTTTTGGAACTCCCTGCAATGGGAGTTCTTTTTTGCACAGACCCCATGCAGCGGAAAAGCGTGAGCTTGGGATTCTTTTGCAAAATCCGGTGTATTTTATTGAAACGCCGTAGGGGCGGCCCTGCGGTGGGCAATTTGGCCCCCTTGCCTAAAGGGGGCTGGATTTTTTAACCGCTTGCGGTTAAAAAAGACTGGGGGATACTTTTATAAATAATCGACCGGGTTTAAAGGGATAGGATTCCTCTCCCTCTGTCACCTGCGGTGGCACCTACCTTACCAGCGGGAGGTTGCCCTCCGGGTTCTTGGTTATCCCTCATCCACCGCCGCAAGCGGCGGTCCCCCTTCCCCCAAGGGAAGGCTGCCCTCCGGGTTACTTGTTTGCGGCGGGAGCGAGCCCCCGCCCTACTGTAAATTGGTTGCTTTTTGCGGAACGGTCAAGACCGTTCCTTATAACAGTACGGAAAAGCGGGCGGCCACACAGGGCCGCCCCTACATTTATATAATCACTTTCAGCCGTAAATTAAAAAACGCTCTGCAGAAAAATCTTCCGCAGGGCGAATTTTATTCAAAATAAAAAATATCCTCGAATTTTTTGTTAAGGGCAATGCAAAGAATAAGCGCAAGTTTTGCCGTGGGACTGAACTGCCCGGTTTCTATGGAGCTTATGGTGTTGCGCGAAACGCCCACCATTTCCGCAAGCTGTTCCTGGGAATACCCAAGGGCCGTTCTTGCTTCTTTTATTCTGTTTTTTAAAACAAGCGATTCTTTCTTCATAGGCGGTATCTCACATAAAATTTTTGGCGGCATTCAGGAAAAGCCAGCCGCTCATAACGGTATTGACCGCCCAAAGAATGCTCATTGCAAGCCAGATTCCTTTGCGGGAAAGATAAAAGCAGTAAAAACCGTCTGCCGCAAGCATTGCGTAAACCATTATTTTTGCGCTATCACGGATAACGCTGCCTTCGAGGTATTTTGCTTCTATCCAAAAAAGGAAAAACAATGCGGCCAGAAGCGCGATTATCATCGGCCTTATGCTTTTTATATGCTCTTTAAGAATTCCGTCGTTTTCGGAATAATCTTTTCTGCTTTTGCGCAGAATTTCTTCCTTGTTCATACATTCGGCCTCCTTTTTTGCCAAGTTTTCTTTGCAAATACAATATAGCACTGCCAAGTTTTATTGTCAACACACCGGTAAAAAATATTTCGGAAACGAATATTTTTTCTTTTTCAACAGGTAAAATTTTAAACTTTTCTTAACTTTTGCGGCAAAATATTGCGCAGGTATTTTTTATGTGCTAACATAATATTATCGAGAAAAAAGGAGGTATTTTTCTATGTTCTGTCCCAAATGCGGAACCCAGGTTCCGGAAACCGACCACTATTGCCCCATCTGCGGCGAACCCCTTGGCGTAAAAGCCAAAGCTCCGGACGAAAGCGACCACACCGCCATTTTTGAACCGGAAGATATTGAAAGAACAAAAATTCTTTCCGCCATATGCTATCTTAATTTTATTTTTATCATCATTGCGCTTTTGCTGGAACCCAATTCCAGATTCCTGCGCTATCACATCAACCAAAGCATTGTTCTTTATGTTTTCGGAATAATCTGCGGTATTGCGGCCGTTGTTCCCTTCCTTGGCTGGATCGTTACCGCCGTTGGCGGAATCGCTTCTTTTGTTTTCCTCATCATGGGCGTAATCCGGGCGTTTAAAGGTCGGGCAAAAGATCTTCCCCTTATCGGAAAATACACTGTCGTTCATTACGAATAACACAAACGCATATCCTCAAAAGCCGCCGAAGTGCGGCTTTTTTCTTTTTTGCGGTTTGCTGTAAAAAGACATTGCTATTGGATTTTTTATAAATCACCGGTATGTTAAACACTTCCCCTTGAGAGCAAAGCCTGCGAGGCGCGCCCAGTGGGCGAAACAGCGAGAACGAAAAGGGACCCCGAAAAACGCAGTTTTTTGGGGAAGAGGAGAGGCAGACAAGCGGCTGAGGAATACCGCAAAGCGGTGTTCCGAAAAAAGCGAGTCTTGCCGCGACGAGGCGCCGCGGTCAAAATATTCAAGGCGCATGCCGCAGAATATTTTGGGCACCGCAAGAGTAC
>SVNB01000104.1 GCA_015067125.1 Oscillospiraceae bacterium | reverse complement strand
GATTTCTTTAAATCCAAGGGCCATATGCAAAGCATAACTTTCTTCGTTTGTAATAAGGCAGTCGCTGCCGAATTCCGTACAGCCGCGTTTTTTTGCCCAACCGGTGCAAAATTCAAAAAGTTCTTTTGCAATGCCCTTTCTGCGGTATTCCTTTGCCACCGCAATGCCTTCAAGATACGCCACCGGAGAAGTTGTTGTTCCGGCAACGTATTCGCTTCTTATACGGATATTGGCAAAAGCAACGATTTTTCCGTCAAGTTCCTTTACCGCCACAAGATTTTTGGAAGAACCCAGAAGTTCCCGAAAATCTTCGCAAAGCTCATCTTCTGTTCCGCCCCAGACTTCCGGCAAAGAGGCAAGCTTTGCAAGAGAGCAAATATCTTTTTCTTCAGCTTCGCGAATCATCTTTTTTTACCGCTTACAAAGAAAAATATAATACCCGCAAGAGCAAGCACGCCCACAGCGCCGGCGGCAATCATAAGGCCGCGGCCTTCTCCTCCGGTATTGATAATGCCAGCAGAATTTTCGAAAAGAACCGGTGCGCCGGCAAAAGCAGTTACGGAAGAAGCCGCAAAAACTGCGGCAGCCATAACGGAAGCAAACAATTTTTTCATATTCAAAACCTCTTTTCGGCAAAATATTCTGTTTAAATTTTATCTTTTTTCCCGGCATAAGTCAATGAATATTCTGTAAAGTTCCCGCATTATTCCAAAAGGTAATAAATTCTTCTTTAATAATTAATAATTTTATGTTATTATATAATGTAAATATTTTTTCGGAGGTAGCGCCATGCCTTTTCTGCCCATCAATAAAGAAGATATGAAAAAACGCGGCTGGGACGAAGTGGATTTTGTCTTTGTCACCGGCGACGCATACGTTGACCACCCTTCCTTCGGTCCTGCGATTCTTTCCCGCCTGCTTGAAAGCCGGGGTTATCGTGTTGCCATTCTTGCCCAGCCGGACTGGAAAAGCAATTATGATTTTACCCGTTTTGGAAAACCGCGCCTTGGTTTTCTTGTTTCTGCGGGCAATATAGACTCTATGGTGGCGCACTATACCGTTGCAAAACGCAAACGCCGCGATGACGCATATTCTCCGGGCAAAAAAGCCGGACTGCGCCCGGACAGAGCCGTTACTGTTTACAGCCGAAAAATAAAATCCATCTATCCCGACGTTCCTGTCATCATCGGCGGAATCGAAGCTTCGCTTAGGCGTTTTGCGCATTATGATTATTGGGAAAACAAGGTAATGCCTTCCGTTCTTGTGGATTCCAAAGCCGATTTGCTTTCTTATGGAATGGGTGAACACCAGACCCTTGAAATTGCGGAAAGACTTAATAACGGCGAATTCCCCTGCACCATGACCGATATCCGTGGAACCTGTTATCTTGTTCCGGTAAACGAATATGAACCCGGCCCTGCGGTGGAATGTCCCTCTTATGAAAAAGTCTGCGAAGATAAAAAAGAATATGCCGTTGCCACAAGAAAACAGCAGGACGAGCAGGATCATATCCGCGGCAAAAAGATAATCCAGCGCCACGGCAAAATGATGCTTGTGCAAAACCCGCCTTCCGCACCCCTTAACCAGCAGGAACTGGACGAGGTTTTCGATCTGCCCTATATGCGCGATTATCACCCGGTTTATGAAAAAATGGGCGGCGTTCCGGCCATCGAGGAAGTGCTTTTTTCCATAAACCATAACCGCGGCTGTTTCGGCGGCTGCAACTTCTGCGCTCTTGCCTTCCATCAGGGAAGATTTGTTACCAGCAGAAGCCGCGAATCCATTATGCGCGAAGCAAAAATCCTTACCGCCGACCCAAGATTTAAAGGCTATATCCACGATGTGGGCGGCCCTTCCGCAAACTTCCGCAACCCTGCCTGTGAAAAGCAGAAAAAGCTTGGCCTTTGCACCGGCAAAAAATGTCTTGCGCCCACGCCATGCCCCAATCTTATTGCAGACCACAGCGAATATCTTGAAATTCTGCGCGAGCTTCGCGCTCTGCCAAAGGTAAAAGCCGTATTTATCCGCAGCGGAATCCGCTATGATTACGTCATGGCCGACGAAGACGACAGATTCTTTAAAGACCTTGTAAAATATCACGTAAGCGGACATTTAAAAGTTGCTCCGGAACATTGCAGTGCCGGCGTTCTGGATATGATGGGCAAACCGCACATTGACGTTTTTGAAAAATTCCAGAAAAGATTTATGGAACTTACCAAATCCGCCGGAAAAGAACAGTACCTTGTGCCGTATCTTATGTCTTCCCATCCGGGAAGCACCATAAAAGATGCCGTTGCGGTGGCGCAGTTCCTTAAAAAATACAATATCCGCCCGGAACAGGTTCAGGATTTTTACCCCACCCCGGGAACGGTTTCTACCTGTATGTTCTATACCGGCCTTGACCCCTATACCATGAAAGAGGTTTACGTTCCCACAAATTCCGAAGACAAAGCCTTGCAGCGCGCGCTTTTGCAGTATTATATTCCCGAAAACGCAGATGCCGTGCGCACCGCACTGCGCAAAGCCCACCGCGAAGATCTTATCGGCAGCGACGCAAACTGCATAGTGCGCGAAGACTTCCGCGCAAAAAACATCGCGGATAAAAACGGAACCTATTACAAAAAGGCCGAACAGACCGGCGGCAAGCGCAAAAATCCCAAGCTTTCCGGAAAATCCAAAAAGCCGAAGCGCAGATATTGATTTAAAGGAGTTTTATATGAATAAACAGAAAGCCGCAAAAATCTGCGGAATTATTTCCGCCGTTCTTGTTTTTCTTTTCATAATAAACACTGTTCTTGATTACTTTACGTATTCATCCACCCTTAATTCCGCGCCGTTTTATATCTGGGTTCTTGTTAACGCCGCAACTTATGTATTTCCGGCAATTATTTTATTTACGGTTTTTATTTACTTAAAAAGGAGATAATCAGAATGTCCCGTTTTGCCTGGAAAGGCCATATCTGCCACACTAACGAAAACAAAAAAACAGAGATTTTTGAAAACAGCTGGCTTCTTTGCGAAGACGGCCTTTGCAAAGGAATATATAAAGAACTTCCGGAAGAATGGAAAAACGTAAAAATCACCGATTTCGGCGACAAATTTATTATTCCGGGACTTATGGACCTGCACGTTCACGCTCCTCAATATACATACCGCGGCACCGGAATGGACCTTGAACTGTTGGACTGGCTTGAAAAATACGCTTTTCCGGAAGAAGCTTCTTACTCCGATATTGAGTACGCAGAAAAAGCCTATTCCGTTTTTGTGCGCGACCTTAAAAACAGCGCTACCACAAGGGCAAGCATTTTTGCTTCCATCCACGTTCCGGCAACGGAGCTTTTGATGGATATGCTGGAAGAAAGCGGACTTAAAACATACGTTGGCAAAGTGAATATGGACAGAAACTCTCCGGATATTTACCGGGAAGAAACTTCTGCTTCCGCTGCGGAAACCGAACACTGGATATCCGAAACCGAAAACAAATATAAAAACACAAAACCCATAATCACCCCAAGGTTTATTCCTTCCTGTACGGATGAACTTATGGCAGAACTTGGCAATATTCAAAAACTTCACGGCACAGCAGTGCAGTCCCATGTTTCCGAAAACCCAAGCGAAATTGTGTGGGTTAAAGAGCTTTGCCCTTCTTCCGAATTTTACAGCGACGCCTATGACCGTTTCGGACTTTTTGGCGGAGAAAACTGCCCCACCGTTATGGCTCACTGCGTATATTCCGATGAGCGCGAGCAAAAGCTTATCAAAGAACGGGGCGTATGGATCGCCCACTGTCCCCAAACCAATATGAACGTTGCTTCCGGAATTGCGCCCGTAAGGGAATTTCTTGATAACGGACTTAAAGTCGGCCTTGGCAGCGACGTTGCCGGTGGCAGCAGTCTTTCTCTTTTCCGTGCCATGACCGATGCCATTATGAGTTCCAAACTGCGCTGGCGCCTTGTGGACAGCACAAAACACCAGCTTTCTGTTGACGAGGCTTTTTATATGGCCACCAGATGCGGCGGCAGCTTTTTCGGCAAAACCGGCGCTTTTGATGAAGGATATGAATTTGATGCCGTTGTTCTTGATGACAGCGCGCTTTATACTCCCAAAAAGCTTTCTATGCACGACCGGTTCGAACGCATATGCTACCTTTATCCGGAAGTAAAAATCGTTGCCAAATGCGTTGCCGGAAAAAGCATCGAGCTTAAATAAAAAGTGCGCCGTTTCCGGCGCACGTCATAATTATTTTTTTCTGTAAAGAAGGATTTTTTTCATAAAGAAGTTCCAGAAAAGAACTATTACGGCGGCAGCAGCTTTGGAAATCATATAGTGCCACAAAAGCTTTTCCGTAAAAAGCCACATAAGCGCTTCCGTAATAATAAGGCCGAAAACGGCAATTACAGCGAAAACGGAAAATTCCTTTGCTTTTTCCGCTCCGGTTGTTTTTTTGCTGAAAACAAGCAGCTTTGAAAGGGCATAGTTTACAAAAAGTCCGGCAATAAAAGAAATAGCACCGGAAATAAGATAATATACCCCAAGTTCCGTTATTATGTGCAAAAGCACATAGTCCGCAGCAAAGCTTGCTCCGCCCACAAAAATATATCTGAAAAACTGAAGGAAACTGTCCTCCGTGGGTTCGATAAAAAGTCCTTTTATATCGCCATTTTTAAGCAGTTCAAAAAATTTTTTAAGCATATTTTTTCCTTTTTTGGTTTTTATTCTTTTACTATTTTATATTTTTTTACTTTTAAAATCAAGTACCGCGAAGGGAGGAGCCGTATTTGGAAAGACTTGATAAAATAATCTCTTCCAGAACGGGGCTTTCCCGCAAGGAAGCAAAGGCAGAAATCTCCGGAGGCAGCGTTTCCGTAAACGGCTTTGTTATACGTTCTGCGGAATATAAAGTTGCGGAAGGCGACGAAATTTTTCTTGGCACAAAAAAGATAAGCGGAAAAGCGCACCAATACCTTGTGCTGAACAAACCCAAAGGCTATATTTCCGCAACGGAAGACCCGGAACAAAAAACCGTTCTGGAACTTGTTCCGCCGGAACTTATGAGAAGCGGACTTTTTCCTGCCGGACGCCTTGATAAAAACACCACCGGACTTATGATAATCACCGATGACGGTGATTTTGCCCACAGAATACTTGCGCCGAAAAAGCACGTTCCGAAAAAATACGCCGTTACCCTTGATATTCCGGTAACGGAAGAAATGAAAAACGGCTTTGCCGCCGGAATTACGCTTAGCGACGGCATCTGCAAAACCGCCGAACTTTTGATAACCGGCGAATACACCTGCGAGGTTACCATTTCCGAAGGGCGCTATCACCAGATAAAAAGAATGTTTGGCTGTTATAAAGCGGAAGTTACGGAGCTTCACCGCC
>SVNB01000103.1 GCA_015067125.1 Oscillospiraceae bacterium | reverse complement strand
CCGAAAAAATACGCCGTTACCCTTGATATTCCGGTAACGGAAGAAATGAAAAACGGCTTTGCCGCCGGAATTACGCTTAGCGACGGCATCTGCAAAACCGCCGAACTTTTGATAACCGGCGAATACTCCTGCGAGGTTACCATTTCCGAAGGGCGCTATCACCAGATAAAAAGAATGTTTGGCTGTTATAAAGCGGAAGTTACGGAGCTTCACCGCCTTTCCATGGGCGGGTTTATTCTGCCCGATGACCTTTTGGAAGGACAGTGCCGCGAACTTACCGAAGAAGAATTAAAACTTATAGAAAGCCGGGTGAAAGAATGATTTTATACACGGTTATCCCCTGCTATAACGAAGAACTTGTTCTGCCGGAAACCATAAAAGTTATGCGTGAAAAATACGCTTTTCTTATGGAACGGGGACTTATCGAAAAAAAGAGCCGGGTGCTTTTTGTTGACGACGGTTCTTCCGACAAAACCTGGGATATAATCCGCAAAACCCACGAAGAAGACAAAATCTTCTGCGGACTTAAATTAAGCCGCAACCGCGGCCACCAGAACGCCCTGCTTGCGGGACTTATGGAAGCAAAGGAGCACTGTGACGCGGCGGTTTCCGTCGATGCGGATTTGCAGGACGACATTGATGCCATAGACAAGATGATAGAAAAATATAACGACGGCTGCGAAATTGTTTACGGCGTACGCAACAAGCGCAGCACCGATAAATTTATGAAGCGCTTTACCGCCGAGGTATATTACCGTGTTATGGAGTTTTTTGGCACGCACATTATTTTTAACCACGCAGATTACCGCCTTATGAGCCGCCGTGCCATCGAAGCTCTTGCGGATTTTGACGAAGTTAACCTTTTTCTGCGCGGAATTGTGCCCATGCTTGGCTTTAAAAGCGATAAGGTTTATTACGAACGGCGCGAACGCTTTGCCGGAGAAAGCAAATACAGCCTTGCAAAAATGCTGGATCTTGCCTGGAACGGCATAACTTCTTTCAGCGTAAAGCCTGTGGACATAATACTTTTTGCCGGCGTGCTCACAGCCGGAATTTCCGTGCTCGCGATGCTTGTTATGGCGGTGCTCGCCCTTTGCGGCGTGCTCGAAGGCGCTGCCGGCTGGGTAATCGCTTCTGTTTTCCTTTGCACCGGCATAAACCTTACCGCTTTAGGCATTGTCGGGCAATACGTTTGCAGAACATACCTTGAAACAAAGCACAGACCGAAATATATTGTGGAAGAAAAAATCGACTGATAAAAAACGCACCGAAAAACGGTGCGTTTTTTGCTGCAAAAATTTTTTTGAAGTTACTTAATATATGTGGATATATTAGGAGGTGATTTTATGAAGAGAATTTTGCTTTTATCTTTTTTGCTTTGCGTTATTTTTTTCGGCTGCAGCCGAAAGGTTGAAACTGCTGACCCGAACGAAGAGATCATTGGATCCGATTCCGAAATTATAATGGAACCCAACCCGGAAGAATCTTCTGTTCACGAAAAAGAACCCGAAAGCAAATATATTGTAACAGAACTTTGCCCGCATATTGATATCGGGCATGACGGCGGAACACTTTTTTCCGGCGGAAAACTTTGGCTTTCCGCCATTATTTATAACAGCGAAGACTATGACTATTCCGAAAAATTTATATTTTCCGTTGATCTTGATTCCGGAAATATCGAGGAACAAACAAAAGCAGAAAGTGAAGCATCGGACCGATTTTTTGATGATTATTACGAAAACGTTTACTGCCTTGCCTCCGAAAATATTCCTTTGGAAAACAGCAGCGATATTTCCGATAATTACAAATATAAAATCACTTCCGTTCACAAAAGCGAAACCGTTCCGAATTTATTGAATCTTGAATTTGACAGTGATTTTTTACCCATCAGCGATATTTCTGTGGATCTGAACGGAAATCTGTATTTTAATTTTTTCGGAAATATACATATTTTTGACCGGGATTTTGAAAAAATTTTAAAGAAAGACTTTTTTGAGCATTATCTTTATCATTCCATGCTCCGCCTTCCGGACGGAAGAGTTGCCGCAATATTTGATGAAAACGGTTTTGAAATCCGTGTTTTTGACCCGGAAACCTTTGAATTTTCCGAAGGCTATCCGCTTTTTCTTGTGCCGAACAGTCTTTATTCCGGAAATTCCGAATATGACATTCTTTTCATTGTGCTTGATGAATTTTATCAAAACCTGCTTTACGGATTTGATTTTGGAAAAGAACCGGAATTGATTATCAATTTTAATGAATATATTGAAGGAGATTTTGCGGTTCTTAACGCAAACATCGATGAAAGCGGAAATATCTTCGCCGTTTTCAGCACCGATAAATTGCGCTACGGCGCAACAGAAATCTATAAATTTGAATCAAATAATTAAAAGTATCAAAAAAGCCGTTTCGTTTTTAAAACGGCTTTTTTGCTTTATCGCTTTATTTTGCTGAATTATTTTTTATTCCCTATTTTATGTATTTTTTACAGTATAATTTTAGTATTGTTATTTTATAGCTTAAATAAAGTAAATTTTAATATTTTAATAAAAAATCGTCTATAAAAAGTATATAATTAATTCTGTATTGCAGTCTATAAAAAGTTGGTGTATAATTTGAGCAAGTTTTAGAAAAAACGGAGGACAAAATCATGACTGACGCACAGATCAAGATGTTAATTTCCATGGTTCTTTATATGGCGGTGGTAATCGCCATAGGCGTTTATTTTTCCAAACGCGCAAACAGGAACACAAACGAATATTTTCTTGGCGGACGCAGTCTTGGTCCATGGGTAACCGCTATGAGCGCGGAAGCTTCTGATATGAGCGGCTGGCTTTTGATGGGACTTCCGGGTGTTGCATACTGGATGGGTCTTGCCGATGCCTTCTGGACAGCCGTTGGTCTTGCAGTGGGCACATACGTCAACTGGCTTATTGTTGCAAAACGCCTGCGCCGTTACAGCGTAAAAGTTGATGCCATTACCGTTCCTGATTATTTTTCCAGACGCTTCCATGAACAGGACGGTAAAAAATCCCTTCTTGTTATATCTTCTGTATTTATTCTTGTTTTCTTTTCTGTATATGCCGGAAGCTGCTTTGTTGCCTGCGGAAAACTTTTTTCCACACTTTTCGGTCTTCCCTATGTTCCGATGATGGTAATCGGCGCTTTGTTCGTTATAATATACACATTCCTTGGCGGTTTTCTTGCAGAAAGTGCTTCTGACTTTATGCAGGCCATTGTTATGATAATCGCACTTTCCGTAATCCTTACTTTAAGCACCGTTGCGGCCGGCGGTTTTGGCGCAGTGCTTGAAAACGCCCGGAACATTCCCGGATTTTTCGAACTTTTCGGAATTGCAGCTCCGATAGTCGGTGAAAACGGAATTCAGCTTGTGGAAAACGGAGCACCGGTATTCGGCGATGCCGGAGCTTACGGACTTCTTACCGTATTTTCCACCCTCAGCTGGGGTCTTGGATATTTTGGTATGCCCCAGGTACTGCTCCGCTTTATGGCTGCAAGAAAAACCGATGAAATCAAAATCAGCCGCCGCATTGCCACAGTCTGGGTCGTTATTTCCCTTGCTGCCGCGGTTGCCATAGGCATCATTGGCAGAGCACTTCTTCCTACCGAAGAAGCCCTGCTCTCCTCTTCTGGCGCGGAAAACGTATTCATCATAATATGCGGAAAACTTTTGCCGCCTATTGTTGCGGGCGTTATTATGTCCGGTATTCTTGCGGCAACCATCAGTTCTTCCGATTCTTATCTTCTTATCGCCGCTTCCGCATTTTCGAAAAACCTTTATCAGGGTGTCTTCCACAAAAGGGCCACCGATAAACAGGTTATGCGCTGTTCCAAAATCATTCTTGTGATCATCGCGCTTTTCGGCGTTGTAATTGCCCTTGATGAAAACAGCGTTATCTTCAACGTGGTATCCTTTGCCTGGGCAGGTTTTGGCGCCGCCTTTGGCCCGCTGATGCTTATAAGCCTTTTCTGGAAAAAAGTTACCCACACCGCCGCCGTCTGGGGTATGCTTTCCGGCGGGGCTATGGTATTTATCTGGGAATACGTTTTCACTCCTATGGGCAAAGAACTTGGCATAAGCTGGCTGACCATCTACGAACTTCTTCCGGCGTTTCTTCTTGGCACTGCGGTTATATTCGTCGTTTCCAAATTTACCAAAGCTCCTTCCGAAGAAATCACCGCAGAGTTCGAAGCCGTTGCCGCGGTTGAATAATGGAATTTCTTCTTTTTTCTTCTCTTATAAAAAGCACCGCCTGTTCTGCAAAACAGGCGGTGCTTTTGTTATTCGGGTATTCCGTATTCGCTTACAAATTCATCAAGGGCGTTTCCAAGGGATCTTTCGATATAGTAAAACCTCATTTCTTCTTTGCTGAAAAACAGTTCGCCATCACCGATGTATATCCATTCTGCGGTGTTATCCGGCCTTGCTATAGCTATATCAAACCATATGTTTCCGCTGTACCGTTTAATATTCCAGGGCAAAAGATTTTTTGGCGAATTCACGATTTTTTCATTGCTTAAAATTTTAAGCGCCTTTTCGGTCAGCCCGTTTTCCGGAGTACATTCCACAAAATGTCTTTCAAAATCCAACGGACCTTCCGAATCGGAAGTGAACTTTTTCTGGCGGATATATATAACGCAGTTTTCGTCCACCGGAGCATCAAAAGCGCTTTTCATCGGCCGCGGAAAAAAATACACAGCGGCCAGAACAAGCAAAACCACGCCGCAAACCGCGGCAATGTTTTTAACTTTTCTGCTCATTTTATACTTTCACCTCTCCGGCAAGGATTTTTCTGTAATCTTCAAGGTTTTTGATAAGAAGCTGTGCCGCATCAAGACCATACGGGCATTTGGTATGGCATTTTCCGCAGTGAAGGCAATCCTCTATCTTTGCCATTTCTGCCTGCCATTCTTCAGAAATCCAGCCTTTGGAAGGTGCGCGGCGTATCATCAGCGACATTCTTGCGCAGTCGTTGATTTTTATTCCCGCAGGACAGGGCATACAGTATCCGCAGCCGCGGCAGAAATCGCCCGCAAGTTCCGCACGGTCTTTTTCGATTATTTCGAGCACTTCCCTTTTCATTTCCGACGGGTTTTCAAAGTATCCAAGAAATTCTTCCAGCTCCGTCATGCGCTGAATTCCCCATATGGGAAGCACGTTATCAAACTGCTGCATCCACGCAAAAGCCGCGGCGGATTTATTGATAAGTCCGCCGGCAAGAGCCTTCATGGCAATAAAGCCCATATTCTGCTCTCTGCATCTTTCCACAAGTGCAAGTTCCTGCCCACCGGAAAGATAGCTTAACGGAAACTGCAAAGTTTCGTAAAGACCGCTTTCAACCGCTTCTTCCGCAACTTTTATTTTATGGGCAGTTAT
>SVNB01000102.1 GCA_015067125.1 Oscillospiraceae bacterium | reverse complement strand
TGCATACGAAAAATGTATAGAAAAAATCGCAAAATTTTCTTTTGCCTATATAAACAAACTGCTGCTCAGCTGGCACCAAAAAGGCTATAAAACCCCGGCAGAAGCCGCCGCGGAAAACATAAAAACCGCCGAAGCGGAAAAGCCTTCCTTTGATCTGGACGAGCTTGAACGCCGCATGATGCTCGATGACGCCGTGTTTTGAGCACCGCTTTGAGCACCGCATATTTAAAATGTAGTTATTTTATATAATAATTCTTATGAAAGGACGTTTGCAGAAAAATGGCTTATTCTTCAGAAGTTTATGCTACCGCAAAACGCGTTCTGGAAGAACGCCGCACAAGCGCAGAACGCCTTGCAAGCTTAAAAAAAGCCGATATTTATGCCAGATTTCCGGAAATCCGCAAAATGGATGCGGAACTTTCCAAAAATATGGCCGCACTTTCCGTGCTCATTCTGCGCGGCGGAAAAGATCTTTCTTCCGCTCTTGATGAAATGGAAGAAAAAAACGCAGAGATAAAAAAGCAAAAATCTGCCATTCTTGCTGCCGGCGGACTTTCTGCGGATTATCTTGAACCGCAATATACCTGCGCAAAATGCAGCGACCTTGGCCGCAAAAACGGTATTCTGTGCTCGTGCTATAAAGAAGTATGCAGAACCGAAGCCCAGAAAGAACTTGCAAAAAGTTCCGGTTCCGCCGTGTGCTCGTTTGATAATTTTTCTCTTGAATATTATGTTGACAACGGCGCCTGCGATGGTACGAACCCTCGCAGAAAAATGAATAATTATTATAATTTTTGCATTAATTATGCAAACAGCTTTTCTCCGGATTCTTCGAGCATTGTGATGATTGGCAAAACCGGCCTTGGAAAAACCCACCTTTCTCTTTCCATTGCAAAAACCGTTACAGACGGCGGATTTGGTGTTGTGTATCTTCCTGCACAAAAGCTGGTTTCTGGCCTTGAACGGGAACATTTTTCAGGATCCGGAAGCGACGCGCTTTTGCAGAAATATACAAAGTGCGATTTGCTGATAATTGACGACCTGGGCGCGGAATTCCAGAGCAGCTTTGCAAATTCCGCCATTGGCAATCTTATTAACGAGCGGCTTTATGAAAACCGCCCCACGATAATAAGCACCAATCTTTCCGGCAAGGAACTTGCCGAACGATATTCAGAAAGAACCGCCAGCAGAATACTCGGCGAATACAAAAAGCTTTATTTTGTCGGCGAAGATATACGTTTTCTTAAAAACCGTTAAACCGAAAGGAAGTATTTTTTATGAAAGTCCGTCCCGCAACAAAAGCAGATATCGGCGATATTCTTGGCTGTGTTCGCCGCATTAAACGCGAATATTTTGAAGCAAACAACATAAGCCAGTGGGAAGAAGGCTATCCTTCCAGAGAAATTTTTGCCGCCGACGTAGAGAAAAAAGCTCTTTACGTTATGCACATGGGCGAAGTTCTTATCGGATTTGGTTCCTTTATTGCCGGAACCGATCCCACCTATGCAGAAATCGAAGGCGCATGGCTTACCGAAGGCGATAATTATCTTGTGGTCCATCGCCTTGGCATCAATCCGGACTGGCACGGCATGGGCATGGGCACAGCCCTTATGGGTCTTGCGGATAAAATCTGCGAAGTCAAAAAAATCGCTTCCATCCGTGTGGATACTCACGAAGATAATATTTCCATGCAGAAGCTTCTGGAAAAATGCGGTTTTACCAGATGCGGCATAATCCATCTTGAAAACGGCGACCCGAGAGTTGCTTACGAAAAAGTTCTTTAATAAAAGCGCAAAATCCCCTGCTCTTTCGAGCAGGGGATTTTTTTGATTAAAATGCATCTTTAAGGCTGTTTATCGTTCCAAAAAGACAAGCTCTTGTTATCTCGGCAAGTTCCTCTTCGCTTTCCATCATTCCTCCGGCAACCCATTCTTCAATTACGCCTGCGGAAAAACCCATTACCATTGCGCTGAAATATCGGCTTTCACTTACATCTGCCAAAAGATACTGTGCTTTGATTTCCGGATCCATTTTCAGAAGTGATTTATAAAGAATCCCATTTTTGTACAAAACCGTAAAAACGTTCTTGTGTTCTTTTACAAATTTATACCTTTCTTTAAGAAAAAAAGAGAAATTAGATTTTTTATAAGCGTTTGGATTCACCGGATTATTTCTGAAATATTCTCCGTACATTCTGTTAACATAGCTCACTGCTACATCTTCCAGACTTTCAAAATTTCGATAAAAACTGCTTCTTCCAACTCCCGCAACTTCGCAAAGTTCCGTAACCGTTATTTTATTTATGTCTTTTTTATTTAAAAGCTTTATAAGTGCAATCTCAATAGCTTCTTTTACGCTTTCATTTAATGTAATTTCGCTTTTCATGATACAAACTTTCCTTGATTGTTTCAGTTTTTTGTTAAAATATTTACATTCGTTTGCAAAATATTTAAAATGCAGTTATGACACAAATGTGTCACCAAAATTATAACGCAAACGGAGGAAAAAGTAAATGGAACTTGAAGGCAAAAAAATAATTGTAACCGGCGGCGGCAGCGGCATTGCTGCAGGTTGTGTAAGAGGATATGTTCGCGCAGGCGCACAGGTAGTTTTCTGCGACGTAAACGATGAAGGCGGCAAAGCCACCGAAACAGAAGCAAACGCACAGGAAAATGCAACCGGAAAAGCAACATATTTCCACTGCGACATCACCGATAAAACCGCTGTTCAGGAATTCTTTGCAAAAGCAATCGAACTCATGGGAGGACTTGACGTTCTTGCAAACATTGCAGGCGTTGAACGCAACAAACCCGCAGAAGATTTTGTAAAAGATGATATCGATTTTGTTTTTGGCGTAAACTTTAATGGCACAGTCTGGACCAACCAGGAAGCTTATAAATATTTTAAAGCAAATGGAATTGAAGGTGCAATCATCAACTACGCTTCCGATACCGGTCTTACCGGCATGCCCAACGGAGCAATTTACGCTTCTTCCAAAGCTGCCGTTCTCGGTTGGACCAGAACAATCGCCATGGATTGGGCACGCGAAAGCAACGTTCGCTGCAACTGCGTAAACCCCTCTATCAAAACTCCTATGTATAAATATTGGCTTGAAACCGCAGACCCTGCTGTTGTTGAAGCATACAAAGCAAGCCTTAAACAGCAGTTCCCCATCGATGGCGATATGGGCGAAGTTGATACCGACCTTGTTCCCGTAATGGTTTTCCTTGCTTCCGACGGCGCACGTTATATCAACGGCCAGACCATCTGTGTAAACGGCGGTCTTGTAATGGTAAGATAATTAATTCCCCCAACTCTTTTCTATAATCCGCAAAAACAAACACCGTGCTCAAAAACGAGCACGGTGTTTGTTTTATATAATATTTTTAATTTCATCAAGGGATTTTATCTCAAAATCCACCCAATCCGGCTTTTCTTTGCCTTTAAGGTTAAGCCAGATGGTTTTCATTCCAAAATCCGCTCCGCCCTTCATATCGGAAGTCAGGGAATCTCCTATCATAACGCTTTCTTCCGGTTTTATACCGTCCGCGGAACCAAAGCAATATTCAAAAAAATCCCTTGCGGGTTTTTCCGCACCGATTTTTCCGGAGGTGAAAACCTCCTCAAAATATCCGAGCATGCCCGCTTTGCGAAGTCTTTCCACCTGCTGTTCATGGGGTCCGTTGCTTGCGGCAAAAAGGCGGTATTTTCCGGAAAGATATTCAAGCGTTTCGTAAGAGCCCTCCATTGGAATCGCGCTTTCGTGCAGCCTTGCGCGAAAGTATTTTTCAAACTCCGGACCGTCAAGGTCGATTTTCAAAGCTTTAAAAACAGTTGCCCAGCGGCGCTGCAAAAGCTCTTCGAAAGTGATTTTCCCCTGTTCAAGATCCAGCCAGAATCCATCGTTTATACGATGAAAGGTTGCAAGCATTTCGGGCTTGTATTCAATTTTATTTTCCAGAAGTCCGCAGCGCATGGATTCTTCCACGCAGGCTTCAAAATCCAGCAAAGTGCCGTCTATATCAATAAAAACCGCTTTGATCATAAAACCACCTATAAAAACAGGCGGCAGCTGCCGCCCGTAATTTTTATGCCATTTCGCCGTCGTCACCGTCAAAACTGCCTTTGTTCATCTGTTTAAGATATGCGTTGATAAATCCATCAATTTCGCCGTCCATAACAGCCTGAACGTTGCCCATTTCGAAGCCGGTTCTGTGGTCTTTAACAAGAGTATAGGGCATAAATACATAGGAACGGATCTGGCTGCCCCAGGCAATTTCTTTCTGAACGCCCTTGATATCCTCGATTTTTTCAAGATGTTCGCGTTCTTTAATCTCCACAAGCTTGGAGCGAAGCATATTCATACAAACTTCGCGGTTCTGGTACTGAGAACGCTCGATCTGGGAACATACGGTAATACCGGTGGGAATATGGATAAGGCGAACCGCGGAAGAGGTTTTGTTAACCTTCTGGCCGCCCGCGCCGGAAGCACGGTAAACTTCCATTTTGATGTCGTCCTCTTTAATTTCGATGGATTTGTCGTCCTCGATTTCGGGCATAACTTCCAAAGAAGCAAAAGAGGTTTGGCGTCTGCCGGAAGCATCGAACGGAGAAACCCTTACAAGGCGGTGTACGCCGTTTTCGGATTTAAGGAAGCCGTAGGCATTGGGTCCTTCCACAATAATTGTAGCGGATTTTACGCCTGCCTCATCGCCGTCAAGCCAATCCACAAGGGTATATTTAAGATCGTGTTTTGTTGCCCATGCGGTGTACATTCTGTAAAGCATCTGGCACCAGTCCTGTGCCTCGGTGCCGCCTGCACCTGCATGGAAGGTAACAATGGCGTTGCCTTCGTCATATTCGCCGGTAAGAAGGGTGGTAAGCTTTATTTCGTCAATATCCGCTTCAAGCTTTTCCACTTCCGGAAGAGCCTCGTCATAAACAGAAGGGTCGTTTTCTTCCAGTGCGATTTCTATAAGGGTCATGGCGTCTTCGTAACGGGTTTCAAGATCCTTATGAGATTCTATTTTTCCGTTAAGCTGGCTGAGCTTGCGCTGAACTTTTGTGGAAGTTTCCACATCGTTCCAAAAATCAGGGTCAGCCTGCTGGGCTTCAAGTCTTCTTACCTCTGCCTTGCACTGTTCAAGGCCAAGAGCATCTTTAAGATCTTCTATCTGCGGTTTAAGAGCAGTAAGTCTTAATCGAAGTTCTTCAAATTCAAGCATTTCTATTCCTCCGAATCGGTAAAGGCCCTTTCGGGCAGATTAATTCACTATACAACATTTTATTATATATTATTTACTTGCAATAGTCAAAGAAATATTTGAATTTTTTGCGTATTTTTAAAATATTTTTCCATAAAAAACCGGCAGACCAAATGCTCGGTGGTCGTAAAACAGTAATATTTGAATTTCTTGGAACAGGCATGATTTCGGTCATGCCTGTTCCGCTTTTATCAGTTCATCCACGGGAATGTAGCCAACGAGGTCATATTCGATATG
>SVNB01000002.1 GCA_015067125.1 Oscillospiraceae bacterium | reverse complement strand
GTTCTGCCGGATATCCGCGTAACGGAATCCATAGGTAAACTTCCGAAGGAATATACCGAAATTGCGCAGAAATCCGTTTTTGCGGCGGTGGAAAACTGGAAAAACGGCAGCCTTGAGGTAACGGAAATTGCCGGATATAAAGAAGATCCGACGGTTGCGGCGGCAGAATCCCTTGAAGAAGAAATTTTTACCGTAGGTCAGCATACAAACGCCAAAGAAATCAAAAATGCGGTTCTGGCAAAACTTCCGGAAGATTTTGCGGTGGATAAAGTAGTTATTCCGGAAGATACTTCCTTTGAATCCGGCAGTGAATTTGAATGCATAGCGACAATACGCTTTGGCTATACAAGCGTTGATGTGGCGGTAAAATGCAAAATTCCTGCTTACAAAGTAGGCGACCTCAACCGCGACGGCAAGGTGAACACCATAGACGCAAACTATGCAAGGCGTTACGCGGCAGGCTTGCTTACCCTTGACGAAAGGCAGAAGCTTGCAGGCGACGTAAACCTTGACGGCGAAGTAAATGTAATGGATTCCGCAATAATCCGCAGATACGTTGTAAAATACATAACCTCTTTGCCGCATAAAGAAACAGCGTAAGAAAAAAGCCTCCTTGAAAAAGGGGGCTTTTTGTTTTGAAAAAATCACGCAAACTGGGAATTGTAAAGTGTGCTGTAAAATCCGCCCTTTTGCATAAGCTCTTCGTGGGTGCCCTGTTCCGTAATGGTGCCGTGCTGCACCACAAGAATGTTATCCGCATTCTGTATGGTGGAAAGGCGGTGGGCAATTACAAAACAGGTGCGGCCTTTCATGAGCTCCGCCATGGCTTCCTGTATTTTTATCTCCGTGCGGGAATCCACATTGGAAGTGGCTTCGTCCAGAATAAGCATCGGCGCATCGGAAAGAAAAGCCCTTGCAATGGTAATAAGCTGGCGCTGGCCTTTGGAAATATTCGTTCCGTCATCAGAAAGAACGGTTTCGTACCCATCCGGCAGACTTTCGATATAGGAATCTATTCTTGCGGCTTTTGCGGCGGCTTTTACTTCCTCAAAGGTGGCGTTTTCTCTGCCGTAAACTATGTTTTCAAAAATCGTTCCGTGGAAAAGCCAGGTATCCTGCAAAACCATGGTATATGCTTTGCGCAGGTCGCGGCGCTTTATGTTTTTTATGGGCAGAGAATCCAGCCTTATCTCGCCGGAATCCGCATCGTAAAAGCGCATAAGCAGGTTTATAATGGTGGTTTTGCCCGCACCGGTGGGGCCGACTATGGCGATGGTTTTTCCGGGTTTGGCGGTAAAATCAATATCGTGCAGAATCGTTTTTTCGGGAGTATATCCGAAAGAAACGTCATCAAATTCAACCGAGCCTTCCACATCGTCAAGTCCGCAGGCCTTGGCGGAATCCGCAGGTTCCGGTTCTTCGTCAATAATGCGGAAAACGCGTTCCGCGGCAGAAAAAGCGGACTGGAATTCGTGCAGAATGTTCGCAAATTCGTTTATGGGTCCGGCAAATTTTCTGGAATACTGAACAAACTGCGCAACGCCGCCAAGGGTGATGAAGAAAACCGAAGCTTCGTCAACTTTTCCGCCAAAGGAAAGCATATAAAGAATTCCGCCCAGCATTGCCACAAGGGACATGGAAAGGTTATTGATAAAGTTTACGGAAGGACCAAGGGTTGCGCCGTAATATTCCGCACGGTAATAGGCTTCCATGGCGCTTTCGTTTCGCTCGTTAAATCTTCCGGAAATAACGCCCTGCTTGCCATAAGCTTCTATGGTGCGCGTGCCGGAAAGCATTTCTTCCGCAAAACCGTTAAGCTCGCCAAGTTTTCTGGAACGTTCGCTGAAAAGCGGCCTTACCTTTTTGGAGCGATAACGGGTAAAAAGAATGGAAGCCGGAACCGTAAACGCAAAAATAAGTATCATGGGTCTGGAAATATTCCACATAAAAACAAGCGAACCTATTACCGTATAAACGCTTGTCATAACCTGCACAAGGTCGTGAGAAAGCGAACTGTTTATGGTATCGATATCATAAGAAATACGGCTGATTATATCGCCGGTGGGGTGGGTATCAAAATACCCTACCGGAAGAGTATTAAGTTTTTCAAAAAGTTGTTTTCTCATGGCATAAACTATTTTCTGGCTAAGGTGAATCATAATCACCGCAAGAAAATAAGAAAGCAGGGCAGAAAAAATATAGCAGACCGCCATTTTTATTACGTTTTCCCAAACGGCGGAAAGGTCGCTTCCGGCAGAAAATTCTATTGCGTCTATTGCCGCGCCGGAATATTTTGGACCGAGGAGCGAAAGCTGGTTGGAAAGCAGGGTGAATATCACCGCGCTTAAAAACAGCGGCCATTCTTTAAAAACGTATCCGCCAAGGCGCAGAAGTATGCTTTTTGTGTTCTTTTTATTTTCAGTCAACAAAAGCACCTCCCATCTGGGAATCGCTGATTTCCCGATATTCCGGGCAGGATTCCATAAGTTCTTCATGCGTTCCGCTGCCTATAACTTTTCCTTCGTCAAGTACAAGGATTCTTTCGCAGTTTTTAACGGAGCTTACCCTTTGGGCAACTGTGATAACGCAGGAACCAAAAAGTTCCGTTTCCAGCGCTTTGCGCAGGGCGGCATCCGTTTTATAGTCCAGAGCGGAGGAAGAATCGTCCAGAATTATAATATCCGGCCTTGCGGCAACGGCTCTGGCGATTAAAATTCTTTGACGCTGTCCGCCGGAAAGGTTTGTGCCCTTCGGCGCGATTATGTGGTTGTATCCTTCCGGAAAAGCCTCGATAAAATCCGAAGCCTGGGCGATTTTTGCGGCGCGTTTTATTTCTTCAAAAGAAAGTTCTCTTCCAAAACGGATGTTTTCTTCGATGGTATCCGCATAGAGAAAATCGTTTTGCAAAGCAACGCCGAACATATCCGTAAGAGCCTTGCGGCTATAAGCGGTTATGTCTTTTCCGCCGATTTTTATTGTTCCGGAATTCGCTTCATAAGCGCGCATAAGCAGTTTTACAAAGGTGGATTTTCCGCTGCCGGTGGCGCCGATTATTCCAAGGGTGCCGCCTTTAGGAACAGAAACGGAAAGATTTTCTATATTGTTTTTTCTGCCAAGATAAGAAAAAGAAATGTTTTTAAAACAGATAAAGTTTTCATCATCGTCAGGGGAATCGTCCTCTGTAACAAAAAAACTTTCGGGGGTTTCAAGTACTTCCGCTATTCTTTCCGCGGAAGCGGCGCATTTGGTGTACATCACAAAAATTCTCGAAATTACCATCATCGCCATGGAAATAAGGGTAAAATACTGCACAAATGCAATAACCGTTGCCGGGGTGGAATAGCCTTTTGCAACAGTAAACGCGCTTAACGCAATAACTGCGGTTATGCCAAGGTTCATCAAAAGCATCATAATGGGGTTAACGCTGCCCATAATGGCGCCTGCTTTGCGTTCTTCGTTGGAAAGCGCAAGGTTTACTTCATCATAGCGGCGGTTTTCATAATCGTTTTTGGAAAGGGCCTTTATAACCCTTATGCCCTGGGTATCTTCGCGCACAACACGCACCATTTTATCAACCCTGTGCTGAACTTCCGTATAAAGCGGCACACCTTTTTTGGAAATGGAATATACAGTAACGAATATAAAAGGCAGTGTGGCAAGCATAACAAGCGCAAGTCTTGCATCCATAAAAAAGCTTATGCCCATTCCGCCGATGAGAAGTATCGGCGCGCGAACGCCCATTCTCTGCATCATGCTTACAAAGTTGTGCACGTTATATGTATCCGAAGTGATTCTGGATTCCAGCGACGGAATGGTAAATTTATCCGTATCCGAAGCGGAAAGATAAAGCGTTTTTTCAAAAAGATCCTTTCGCATCTTTTTGGAAAAATCCTTGGAAACTTTTGCGGCCATGCGGTTTGCGATTATATTTCCCGCACAGGCGGCAGCAGCACAAATGATCATCAGTACGCCAAAGAAAACCACTTTTTCGATCTGCAAAGTGCCGATTACGTTATCAAGAATATGAGTTAAAATATAGGGAAGAAAAAGTTCCG
The DNA here is from genome assembly GCA_015067125.1 of Oscillospiraceae bacterium. Lineage (GTDB taxonomy): Bacteria > Bacillota > Clostridia > Oscillospirales > Ruminococcaceae > UMGS1668. The sequence continues at coordinate 37,771 of SVNB01000002.1, read as the reverse complement.
CAACCGTGCCGGAAACTTTTATCGAAAACCCAAGAAGCATTCTTTGTTTAAATGGTTCAAGATATTTTATTAAAAATTTCACTTTTCAGATTATCCCTCCGTTTCGCTTACGATTTTTCTTGCGTTCTGTTCCATTTTTGCAATAACGGAATTAAAAACCGCCATATCCTCTTTTGATATGCCGTCTGCAATACGGCTGTTCCATTCGGCAGTTACCGCTTTGACCTTTGGCAGAACAAAAAGCAGTTTTTCCGTAGGTTCCACAAGGGTCTGGCGTTTATCGGCAGGGTTTGGCGTTCTTGCAACATAGCCAAGGTTTTCCAGCTGGGCAAGTGCCCTTGTAACGGTGCTTTTATTAAGGCAGATATCTTTTGCAAGTTCTTCCTGAGAACGCCCTGGAGCACGGCATATTGCAAGAATAAGGGAATGATGGCACGCCCCGATATCCGCATCCAGCTTTTTGGAGCGGAACGCCGCCTGACAGCGGCTTATTACGTTCATACTTTTCATAAGTGCGCCTCCTTTTGCGGGTATATTGTTGCCTATGCAACTGTTGCTTATGCAACTATTATATCACAAAAGCTTTTCGCGGTCAACATAAAAAACGGTGCTCATAAAAACAGGGCGTGCTCAAAAAATAAAATAATAAAGTAATAATCGCCGTTTTTTATGGAAAAATATCCGTGGAAAGGCGGCGTTTTTTATGAATATTTCTACAGATATAGAAGCTAATAAACTGCATTTTGACGCGGTTTTTTGCAGCAAAAGAAATTTTGATTTAAAGAAAAGGGAACTTGCCTTTGCGGGCAAAAAAGCCGTTATGTATATGATAGACGGCTTTTTGCGAAGCGATGTGCTTGAACGTATTCTTGCGGAATTTTCTTTTCTTAAAAAAGGCGATGCGGATGATGAGGAAGAATTTTTTGAGCACCACATTCCCTTTGCCGGCGTTGATAAAATGAGCGACGACAAAGATATTGTAACGGCGGTGCTCAGCGGCAGGGTGGCCCTTATGGTGGATGGCTTTGCCAACGCATATATTTTTGAACTGCGCAACTATCCGCAGCGGGATAACGCTGAACCGGACAGAGATAAGGTTCTGCGCGGTTCCAGGGATGGTTTTACGGAAACCATGCTTTTCAACGCGGCGCTTATACGCCGCCGTATTCGCGATAACGATTTAAGCATAGAGTATCAAAGCATCGGCACCGTTTCCAGAACGGATATTGCGCTTTGCTATCTTAACAGCAAGGTGGACAGAAAAATGCTTGATGATGTAAGAAGCAAAATAAAAAATTCCAAAATAGAAGCTCTTACCATGAGCCAGGAGGATATGGCCAACGTAATAAACGGCAAACAGCGCTGGAACCCTTTTCCAAAGTATAAATTTTCCGAACGGCCGGACGTTGCCGCGGCGCAGATCATGCAGGGTGATCTTATTGTTCTGGTGGATAATACTCCTACAGCGATGATAATGCCGGCAACTGTTTTTGATATTGCGGAGGATGCCAACGATTATTATTTTCCGCCGCTTACCGGCGCGTATCTTCGCATAACAAGAATTCTTATTATGCTTGCAACCCTTTTTGTAACGCCGGTGTGGATGCTTGCGCTGGAATATCCGGAATACGTTCCGGAGGTTTTTAAATTTGTTCTTGTGGAAGAAAAACAGAATATTCCGATTATATGGCAGCTTTTGATACTGGAATTTGTTATAGACGGATTAAAGCTTTCTTCCCTTAATACTCCGGGAATGCTTTCTTCCACGTTTTCAATAATTGCCGGCATAATAGTAAGCGATTTTGCGGTAAAAAGCGGCTGGTTCGATGCCGAAACCATGCTTTATATGGCTTTTGTGGCAATGGCAAACTACAGCCAGCCGGGTTACGAACTGGGCTATGCCATAAAATTTATGAGGATGTTTATGCTTGTTGCAACGGCAATTTTTGGAATATGGGGATTTGCCGCAGGCATTGCGCTTACGCTTTATCTTGTGCTTTCCACAAAAATACACGGAAAAAAGGGATATTTTTTTCCGGTGATACCTTTTTCCGCAAAGGGAATAGCGCAGCTTTTGTTCCGGCTTAAATAATATGCCGATTCTTAATATTTTCTGATGAAAATCTTAAAACGCAAGAATTATATTGAAATAGGAAAAAAAATAAGTTATTATTAATTTACTGCAAAAACAATAAGTTCGTTAAAAAACGACATTCAATAGATAAAACAAATTGATAAGGACGGAAAAAGAAACAATGGTATTTGCAAACTTATTTTTTCTCTATTTATTCCTGCCGGTAAACCTCATACTTTATTTCAGCACAAAAAACAGGGCGTTCCGCAACGCGGTGCTTATATTCTTTTCGCTGTTTTTCTATGCCTGGGGCGAACCCGTTTGGGTTACCCTGCTTATTTTCAGCGCGACAATAGACTACTTCCATGGGTTGATTATTGAAAAATACCGGGGAAAAACCGGCGCAAAGCTTGCGCTTATTTCTTCTTTGGTGCTTAACCTTGGTCTGCTTGCGATTTTTAAATACAGCGGATTTTTTGTGGAAAACTTCAACTTTATAACAGGACTTGATCTTCCGGTGCCGGCGTTTTCTTTGCCCATCGGCATAAGCTTTTATACCTTCCAGACTTTAAGCTATACCATAGACGTTTATAAGGGCAACGTGGAACCCCAGCATAATTATATGAAGTTCTTTATGTACGTTTCTCTTTATACCCAGCTTGTGGCAGGCCCTATCGTAAGATACGCCGACGTTGCGGTGGAAGTAAATAACAGAAAAGAAAATCTTGAAGATATCTGGTCCGGAACCGCAAGATTTCTTGTGGGTCTTACCAAAAAAGTGTTTATCGCAAACGTTGCCGGAAGCTTTGCCGAAACCTATCTTGCCGGTGACCTTACAAAACAAAGCACTGCGGCGGTCTGGTTCGGAATACTGATGTTTTCCATTCAGATTTATTACGACTTTTCCGGTTATTCCGATATGGCCATAGGCCTTGGCAGAATTTTCGGATTCCACTTCCTCGAAAACTTCAACTATCCCTATATTGCCCGCTCCGCAACGGAATTCTGGCGCAGATGGCATATGTCCCTGGGCCAGTTCTTCCGGGATTACGTTTATATTCCCCTTGGCGGCAACAGAAAGCACCAGATATTCAACCTTCTTGTAACGTGGTTCCTTACCGGTTTCTGGCACGGAGCAAGCTGGAACTTTATTATATGGGGACTTTGGTTCGGCGTTCTTATTATCATCGAAAAGCTCTTCCTGCTTAAATGGCTTAAAAAGCTGCCGGTAATTTCCAACGTATATTGCCTTTTTATTGCCGTTATGGGCTGGGTTATGTTCTATTTTGAGGATATGGGACAGATGTTCGATTGCTTTGCGGTTATGTTCGGTGCCGCGGGTACCGGATTCTGGGACGTTTCTCTGGAACTTACCATCACCAACAATATTTTCTGGATCATCGCTGCGGTGGCGTTCTGTATGCCGATTCTTCCGGCGGCCAAAAAGTTTGTGGAAAATCGTCCAAAGCTGCAGATGCCCGCAAAAATCGCCATGATTCCGGCAAACGCGGTTATGCTTATAGTAAATACTGCCCTGCTTGTGGGAATGAGCTATAACCCCTTCCTCTACTACAAATTTTAAGAAAGGAGCGGCATTTTATGAAGATAGATAAACACGCCTATGGCGAAGATTATAACAAAGAACTTAAAGATAAGCTTGTAAAAATCGCAAGCGTTGCCGTTCCGGTTATTATGATATTTGTTATCGGAATACTTGCCTGGGCGCTGCCCCAGCCGACCTATTCCGAATACGAAAAACGCGATCTTAACCAGATGCCCGAATTCAGCGTGGAATCCCTGCTTAAAGGCGAATATACCCTTGGAGTGGAGCTTGCCTATGCGGATACCTTTACCTTCCGCGAAGGCTTTGTAAAACTTCAGGCGGCTATCGAAGAAGCAAGGGGAATCCGTGTGGAAGGTGCGGCAATATACGGCCCTGTTCCGGTAACCGGCGATGACGAAGACGAAGAAATTTCTTCTTCCGCTTCAAGCTCTTCCCAGCCGGAAAGTCTTCCGGCCGTGGATCCTTCTTCCGGCAGCGAAAGTGCACCGGAAAGCAGCGCTTCTTCCGAAAGCGATTCTTTCAGTCAGGAAGAATCTTCCGAACCGGAAGTTCCGGAAGACGAAGAAGCCACCGGCGAAACCGTTGCGGGTATTTTCGTTTATAAAGGCATTGGTTTTGAACTTTTCGGCGGAAGCAAAAAGGCCGCGGAATATTATGCTTCTGTTATCAATAAATACGAAGATGCCTTCGGCGATTCCGTAAACGTATATAATATGGTTGTTCCCAAACACGCGGAATTTTACCCCTTCCCGAGGAAATACGCAAATCTTTCCAATTCCGAAAAAAACAGCATAGATAATATCTATTCCATGCTGGATTCCGGAATTACCGCAGTGGATGCTTACAGCGTATTGGAAGAACATTCCGAAGAATATATCTACTTCAATACCGACCACCACTGGACGGGCCTTGGAGCGTATTATGCCTATACCGCGTTTATGGATGCGGCCGGACTTTCTTATTATGATTACGAAAGTTATACAAAGCACACAATAGAACCTTTCCGCGGAACTCTTTATGCCGGCACCAACGACCAGAGTATGTACGATAATCCGGACAGCGTTGAATGGTGCGAATTCCCCGTTGCAAACAAAACCTGGCAGTATAACAAAGGCGATCTTGCAAACTATTTTGCAAGTTCCGTTATGGCGGGCTATGCAAAGGGCGCAAACGCCTACGGCGTATTTCTTGGCGGAGATTTTCCGCTTACGGTTATAAAAACAAACGTAAACAACGGCAGAAAACTTGTTATAATCAAAGAATCCTACGGCAATGCTCCGGCAACGTATATTGCTTCCGGTTTTGAGGAAACCTATGTTGTGGACGAACGCTATTATGCCGGAAACCTTGCGGAACTTGTAAGCAGCCGCGGCATAACGGATATCCTTATCATCAACAACGTGGCAGCCGCAAACACAAACTTCCACATTGCAAATATAGAAAGCCTTCTTACCCAGACTTATTCCGGCGCGGTGGCATACCCGGAGGAAACAGTAAATGGATAAAAAACTTATCGCAAAAGAAAACACTTTTATAAAAACCGAAATAACCGCTGTCACAAACGAGGGCAGCGGTGTTTCGCGTTATGAAGGAATGGTGGTCTTTACTCCGTTTACGGCACCGGGCGATACCGCAAAAGTAAAAATCGCGAAGGTGGGCAAAAACTGCATATACGGAGAACTTGATTCCGTGCTCGAACCGGCAGAATGCCGCATAGACCCGGATTGCGGGGTTTTCGGCGAATGCGGCGGCTGTGCTTTGCGCCACATGGATTATAAAGCGGAGCTTAAGGAAAAGACCGATTGGGTGCGCGACCACGTTCAGCGCATAGGCGGATTCGATATAGAGCCTTTTCCGGCAATGCATTCGCCAAAAATCGAAGAATACCGCAACAAAGCCATTTATCAGGCCGGAAAAAACGCAAACGGAGAATCGGTTTTTGGCTTTTACCGCAAAAAAAGCCACGAAGTTATGGACTGTAAAAGCTGCCGTCTTCAGCCAAGGGAATTTGAGCATATTCTTGAAGCAGTTGCTTTTTTTGTAAAACAGAACAAAATTTCCATATACGACGAAGCTTCTCACACCGGGCTTTTGCGCGCTGTTTACATAAGAAAAGGCGAGGCAACCGGCGAAGTCGGGATCTGCCTTGTGCTCAATGGGGATAAACTTCCGCAGGAAAAACTGCTGGTTTCTCTTTTGAGCACGCAGTTTGAAAACATCACAAGCATCGTGCTCAATACGAACAAAGAACGTACAAACGTGGTGCTCGGTAAAAAATCAAGAACAATTTTCGGCAAAGACGGCATTACGGATGTTCTTTGCGGAGTAACGGTGGATATTTCTCCGGCAGCGTTTTATCAGGTAAACCATTCCGGTGCGGAAAAGCTTTACGGCGTGGCAGCGGATTTTGCCGGACTTTCCGGCGGCGAACTTGTGCTTGATCTTTACTGCGGAGCGGGCACCATAGGCCTTTCTATGGCGGAAAAAGCCGGAAAACTCATCGGCGTGGAAATTGTTCCACAGGCCATAGAAAACGCGAAGATAAACGCAGAAAGAATGGGCGTTAAAAACGCCGAATTTATTTGCGGAGATGCCGGCACAGCCGCCGCGGAGCTTGAAAAACGCGGCACTGCTCCGGACGTTGTCATTCTTGACCCGCCCAGAAAAGGCTGCAGCGAAGATACTCTTGAAGCCGTGGCCAAAATGACGCCGAATCGCATTGTTTACGTTTCCTGCAACACCGCCACCATGGCAAGGGATTTTAAAATTCTTGACGAACTTGGCTATAAACCGGTAAAGGTTCAGCCGGTGGATATGTTCCCGAGAACCGCCCACGTGGAAGGCGTGGGGCTTTTGGAGAGAGCGGTGATTTAATGAGCGAAGAATGTCTTATCTGCAAAGCGCCCCTTACATATCTTGAAAAAGATGAACTTATGGAGTGCGTTCTTTGCCATAAAAAAGAAGCAAGCCGTGCGGTCTGCATAAACGGGCACTACGTCTGCGACGAATGTCACACAAGGGGTATGGATAGCATTATGGCGCTTTGCCTTGAGGAAAAATCAAAGGACCCTGCGGAAATTATCGTAAAAATAATGCGTATGCCTTTTTGTCATATGCACGGCCCGGAACACCATGTTATGGTGGGTTCCGCTTTACTTACGGCATATAAAAACGCCGGCGGAGATATAGATTTGCCGGCGGCGCTTATGGAAATGCAAAGCCGCGGAAGAAAAGTTCCCGGCGGAGCCTGTGGATTTTGGGGCGCCTGCGGCGCCGCGATAAGCAGCGGAATGTTCATTTCGATAATTTCAAAATCAAATCCGCTGGCAGGGGAGGAATGGGGCTTTTCCAACCTTATGACTTCCGCTTCGCTTGCCGCCATCGGAAAAATCGGCGGGCCGCGCTGCTGTAAAAGGGATTCTTACCTTGCCATAGAAACGGCTGTGGATTTTGTTTATAAAAACTTCGGAATAAAAATGGAAAAACACAAAATAATCTGCGAACATTATGAGAAAAATAATCAGTGCATAAAAACGCGCTGCCCGTTTTATCCCTTTGAAAAATAAAGAAAGGAAGATAAAAACATGAAAAAACTTCTCTATATTGATTCCTGCATCAGAAACGAACTTTCGCGCACAAAGCGCATCGCAACGCCAATTATAGAAAAACTTAAAGAGCGTTACGAGGTGGAAACCATAACAATAAACGACCTTGACCTTGCGCCGGTGCAGTACGAAGAAAACCGCCGCAGAGCGGGCGGTACCGTTTCGGAAGAAGCCCTTTGCTGGGCAAACAAAATAAAAAACGCCGAAAGAATCGTTGTTGCCGCGCCGTTCTGGGATATGTCCATTCCTGCGGCACTTAAAACTTTTTTCGAACTTTGCTCGCTTTTCGGCGTAACGTTTGACAGTGATGATAAAACCTGTTTTGGCCTTTGCAAAGCGGAAAATTTTATGTTCATCACCACCCGCGGAATGAAGATAGAAACCGGCGATCCGCTGGAACAGGCTACTTCTTACCTTAAAGCCCTTGCATGGCTTTGGGGAATAAAGGGATTTGAAGTTGTGGCAAGGTGCAATTTTGATTATCTTCCTCAGGAAGAAATTGAAGAAGAAATCGCTTCTGCCATTAAAGAGGGACTTGAACTTGCAGAAAAATTCTGATATCAAAAAATCGGCCGCCGTATTATTTTATATTGCGGCGGCCATTGTATTTTTATTTTACGCAGCGGCGGATTTTATTCCGGGATTTTTGCTTTCCACCGCCGGAAGGCTTGTTTTACTTTGCCTTTGCTGCGCTTTTTTGTGGTTTGGCGGCTTTCTTTTTTATAAAGCCGGCCGGGGCAGTAAAGCGATGAAGCTTAATCTGCGAATATATCTTGCTTTGTTTTTAATGCTTTTTGCGGCCCTTACTCTTTTCGATCCGCTTTGGGGAAGAAGCGGCAATGCGGATTTTGTATGGACAAAAGAACTGTTTGCGGCGTATGCGGAAAACAGCCTTAATCTTGTTCCGTTTAGAACCATAGCGGAATATTTTACAAAAGGGGATATGCGCCAGTTTATAATCAATATTGCCGGCAATATCGTTTGCCTTATGCCCCTTGGAATATTGCTTCCGCTTAATTTTGAAAAACAAAAGCAAACGGGCTTTTTTCTGTTGACCTGTTCGGTTATTGTTATTGCGGTGGAGCTTTTGCAGTTTATAACCCTTGCGGGCAGCTGCGATATAGACGACCTTATTCTTAACGTAAGCGGAGCTTTTTTGGTTTATCTTGCGGCAAAAACAAAAAATATCGAAAAGTTTCTGCGTTTTGCATTTTTGATGGAGAAATAATTATGAAAACCGGGGAAAAGTCATACAAAGATTTGTTTCTGATGAAAATATTTCTTGGCAGAGAGGCGGATTTTGAAAATTCCGAAGATATAATTATGCGCTGCATAAAAAACGCGTATATCGATATGCTTTCTGCCGGAAGATTTTATATAAAATGCGATATGGAAGAAACCTGTATTGCGGTCAAAAAGATTTTTGAAGAACACGGCTATAAATTTTCAAGACAGATGATAGAAAAAACTCTTTTGCTTTTTGGAAGAGAAGAAATTATCGGCAAAGATAATAAATACGCAACAAGATACGGCCTTGCCCAAAAGCTTGTTAATATGTGCTTTAAAAATTTTTATATATGTTCGGAATACATAGATGAAAAGATTGATTTTTCGCTTTGCGACTGCCCGCTGGACAGCGTTGTGCTTTCAAAGCTTTCATCAAACGCGGTATGGAGCAAACTTACGGAAGAAAAATATAAAGAAATTCAGGATAAAATAAACCAGATGCTTAAAAAAGTCACTTTGGATAAAGAACTTGAAAAACTCGGAAATCTGGCCTTTGATTTTATTGTGTGGTAAAGGGGTGAAAAAACGTGAATATCCTTTTAACCGGCGGCGCCGGATATATTGGTTCCCACACGGCTGTGGAACTTGCCAAAGCCGGATATAACGTAATAATAGCGGATAATTTTTGCAACAGCAGCCCAAAAGTTATAAAACGGCTTGAAGAAATAACCGGAAAAAGTTTTGCCCTTTATAATATCGACGTTGCGGATAAAAACGCTTTGCGCCGGGTTTTTAAGGAAAATCAAATAGATGCCGCAATCCATTTTGCCGGATATAAATCCGTCGGAGAATCTGTAAAAGTGCCCCTTTGCTATTACCGCAACAATATAGATACGACTCTTTCGCTTCTTGAAGTTATGGAAGAATTCGGCTGCAGAAAGCTTGTTTTCAGTTCCTCCGCAACTGTTTACGGAACAAAAGCACCGGTGCCATATAAAGAGGATATGGAAACCGGAAACTGCGCAAATCCATACGGCTGGACAAAGCTTTTTATTGAACGCATAATAACCGATTATTCCGCCGCGAACAGCGATTTTTCAGCGGTGATTCTGCGCTATTTTAACCCGGTGGGTGCACATGAAAGCGGACTTATCGGCGAGGACCCAAGGGATATTCCGAACAATCTTATGCCGTATATTTCCAAAGTGGCGGTGGGCGAACTTGAAAAACTCAGCATTTTCGGAAGTGACTATCCCACAAAAGACGGCACCGGCGTGCGGGACTATATACACGTAACGGACCTTGCAAAAGGTCACGTTTGTGCTTTGGAATATGCGGAAAAACACGCCGGAACAGAAGTTTTTAACCTTGGAACAGGAAAAGGCATAAGCGTTCTGGAAATGCTCCGGGCTTATGAAAAAGCCTGCGGGAACAAAATTCCCCATGAGTTTGTGCCGCGCAGAGAAGGCGACCTTGCGGAATATTATGCCGATTCTTCCAAAGCGGAGCGGGTGCTTGGCTGGAAAACGGAACTTTCTGTGGAGGATATGTGCCGCGATGCCTGGAACTGGCAGAAAAACAACCCCAAAGGATACGAAGAATAAAAAATCCCCGAACAAAAAGTTCGGGGATTTTGCTGTTTTATTTATTCCTGCGCAAGATATTCTTCAAGGCAAAGACCGGATTCATAAATCAGTTTTGCCTGTTCTCTGCCAACATAACGGTAATGCCAGGGTTCGTGCGCAAAACCGGTAATATCCTCTTTGCCTTCGGGATAGCGGAGAATAAATCCGTATTCGTGGGCGTGCTCCAAAAGCCATGCTTCTTCGGCGGAACCTTCAAATTCGCCTTCAAGGCTTCCGATATCCACCGCAAGGCCGCTGTTGTGTTCGCTTGCTTTGCCCGGAATTTCCGTTTTGCCGGCGGCAAAAAGCTCGTTCTGCCGCTGAACAGAGCGGTATGCGGTATAGAAAACAAAACGCAGACCGTTTTCTTCGCCGGCGGCGATCATTGCGGAAAGATCCGCTGCTATTCTTTCATCAACCGTGTGGTTTTCATTATCTATCACCGCGGTATTAAAGGCATAGTCTTCCAGCAAAAGGTTTTCTTTGTTTACCAAAAGCATATACCATTCGTCCTTTGGAATTTCCGGCTTCGGCGGTTCTGCGGGAACTTCCGGTTCATCCACATCTTCTTCGTGTTCCGGATCTTCCTCAATAGGTTCTTCGGTAACAACCGGTTCCGGTTCAGAAACCGGCTCTTCCGGAATTTCCGGTTGGGAAGACTGAAGGGGTTCGTCCTCTGCCGGTTTTTCCGATTCGGAATCTTTGGAGGTTTCTTTGGATACCATAGAAAAACCAAGGTCGGGTCCGTATTCAATAAAAGCGAAAACTCCTCCGCCGATAGCTACTATAAGAAGCGAGCAAAGTACCGAAAAAACGATTTTTCTTCCGGTATGTTTTGGGTGGCGTATTTTTATGGCGCGGGGTTCGCGCTCTTCCGGGTCGATTCTTGTGCCGTTGGACATTTTGTTTTCTCCTTTTCTTTTCTGAAAATAAAATTTCCACATATACAAATATAGTAAAAATTTGTGCTTTTGTCAACCAAGGCAAAAAATCAAAGGTAAAATGCACAAAAAAGCTTGCCAAATTGTGCTTGATTTTGACTGTGAAAAAGCGTATTATATCCTATATTATAAAATATAAAAAAGAGGAACACAAAAATGACCGAACTTGAAAAACGGGATCTTGGGCTTATGTACAGCCCCATGGTCTGTATAAAAGAAATGTTTGCCGCAAGGGATAAGTGTACGGAATACAGCAATATCCCTTATTCCGAACCGGAAAAAAGAACAGCATTTATAAAAAACTTTTTTGGCGGAGTCGGAAAAAACGCAACCGTGGAAAACGGCTTTAAATGCAATATGGGCAGCAATATTTTTGTCGGAGATAATTTTTACTGCAACTTTAACTGCACAATATATGATGCCGGCCCTGTTGTAATAGGCAATAATGTAATGATAGGTCCCTGTGTTACCCTTTGTACTGCAACTCACCCCACAAAAGCAAGCGAACGCATAAACGAAAAAGGAGAAGAACTTTCTTTTCCCATAACCATAGGCGATAACGTATGGATAGGCGGCGGCGCTTTTATCAACCCCGGCGTTACCATCGGCAAGGGCGCGGTGGTGGCTTCCGGCGCCGTTGTTACAAAAGACGTTCCGGAAAACGCCCTTGTGGCGGGTGTTCCGGCGGCAGTAAAAAAATATATTGAAAACGATTGAAAAATATATAAATCCGAAAGGAAATTGTATAAATGAGGATAATCATCATCGGTGCCGGAAAAGTCGGCAGCACTCTTGCTTCCCAGCTTGTAAAAGAAGGTCACGAAGTGATTGTGATGGATACAAACCAGGAAAGGCTTGATGAACTTCAGAACCGAATAGATATTATGACCCTTTGCGGAAACGGAGCTTCCAAAGAATATCTTGAAGAAGCCGAAGTTGCCGAAAGCGACCTTGTTATTGCCGCGACCTCTGCAGACGAAGTAAATATTCTTTCCTGCTTTATTGCACGCCAGATAGGCGCTTCCAAAACCATCGCAAGGGTAAGAAATCCGGAATACAGAAATCAGCTGGAACTTATGAAAGAAGAACTGGGACTTTCCATGATAGTAAACCCGGAACTTTCTGCCGCAAGCGAAATTTCAAGAATCCTGCGTTTTCCTTCCGCGAACGACGTGGAGCTTTTTTGCCGCGGCCACGTGGAGCTTGTTGAATATACCATCGGTAAGGAATGTCCGCTTTGCGACCTGGCATTAAAGGATATCTATTCCAAATATAAAATAAAGGTTCTTATCTGCGCGGTTCGCCGCGGCGATGATATCACCATTCCGAAAGGCGAATTTATCCTTAAAGAAGGGGATAAAATAAACATCACCGCTTCGCCGAAGAACATTCACGATTTCTTCGAGGCCATAGGCAGTTTTAAACGTCCGGTAAAAAGCGTTATGATAGTCGGCGGTTCCATGATCGCGTATTATCTTGCAAATCAGCTTATCGATATGAATATCGACGTAAAAATCGTTGATATGAATACAAAACGCTGCGAAGAACTTTCCGAAATGCTTCCCAAAGCTTCCATAGTCTGCGCAAACGCAACGGAAAACGACCTTTTGCTGGAAGAAGGCATTATGGATTTTGACGGTTTTGTTGCCCTTACCGGCCTTGATGAAATGAACATCATTTACGGAATGTACGCAAAAACCAAAAATGTAGAAAAAGTTATCACAAAGGTGCACCATCTTTCCTTCCCGGAGGTTATTGAAAGCAGCGGAATAGAAAGCGTTGTTTCGCCAAAGCTTATTACGGCGGAACGCATCAGTTCCTACGTCCGCGCTATTCAGAACTCTTACAGCAAAAACAAGGTGGAATCTTTGCGCCGCATAGTAGATAACCGCATAGAAGCTTTGGAATTTATCGTGCGCGAAGACGAAAGCTTTATCGGAATTCCGTTAAAGGATCTTCCTATAAAAGATAACGTTCTTGTGGCGGCAATAGTCCGCCACGGAAAAGCAATTATCCCCGGCGGTTTCGATACCATAAAAAAAGGCGATTCTGTTGTTGTAATAACTCCGGATATTGCAAGTATAGAAGAACTTAACGATATTATGAGGTAAATATGAACTATAAAATGATTCGATACATCATCGGCATGATACTGATGGCGGAATCTGCTTTTATGGTTCTGCCGATGCTTGTTTCTGTAATTTACGGCGAATACGAGGTAATAATGCCATTTGTTTACAGCATTGCGGCTGCGTTTTGCACGGCTTCGATTTTTGGGCTTAAAAAACCGAAGTACGACCTTGTTTTTGCAAGAGAAAGCTATATTGCCGTTGCCGCAGGCTGGATTCTGGTTTCTGTTTTCGGGGCAATGCCTTTTTATTTAAGCGGTGCCATTCCGTCTTTGATCGATGCGGTTTTTGAAACGGTTTCCGGATTTACCACCACAGGCGCAACTATTCTGGAAACGGTGGAGCATCTGCCGAAGGGAATACTTTTCTGGCGCGCGTTTACCCACTGGATCGGCGGTATGGGAATCATCATGTTCCTTATGATGCTTACCCAGATGAGCGAAGGCCACACACTTTATATTATGAGGGCGGAAGTGCCCGGCCCTTCTGTCGGCAAAATTGCGCCGAAGTCTTCTTCCAACGCGCATATTCTTTACGGAATATATACCGGCCTTACCATATTGGAAGCGGTTCTGCTGCTTTTCAGCGGAATGGGCGTTTTTGATGCGGTCACAACGGCCATGTCCACCGCCGGCACCGGTGGATTCAGCGTGCGGGATGCGGGTATAGCCGCCTATAACAGTGCATATGTCGAATGGGTAGTTGCAATATTTATGCTGATTTTCGGCGTGAACTTTAACCTTTATTTCCTTATGCTGATAGGAAAATTCAAAATTGTATTTAAAAGCGAAGAACTGCGCGTGTTTCTTGCAATGGTCGCGGTCTGCACGGTTGTTATGGGCGTTAACAGCGCGGAATATTACGGCGATTTAGGCGTTGCTATAAGAAAAGCGTTCTTCCAGACCACGGCAACTATTTCCACCACCGGTTTCGGCGGTGTGGAATTTATGAACTGGCCGATGCTTTGCCATTCAATAATTCTGATACTTCTGTTTACCGGTGCCTGTGCGGGTTCCACCGCCGGTGGAATTAAATTAAGCCGTATTATTATGACTTTTAAAATGCTGCGAAAAGAATCGCATCGCCTTGCTCACCCGCACGAGGTAACAACCATAAAATTCGAAGGCAAATTTGTTGACAAGGAAACCAGAAGCTTTATAATGGTATATATGAGCGCGTTCTTTGTTATTCTTGCCGTTTCAAGTATTACGGTAATGGTAATGGGTCACGATTACGAAACGGCGTTCAGCGCGGTGCTTTCGTGCCTTAACAACGTTGGCCCCGCCCTTGGCGACGTCGGCCACAGCGGCGTTTATAATATGTTTAACGGAGCGGAAAAACTTTTTCTTTCGCTTTTAATGCTTACCGGAAGACTGGAAATATTCCCCATTCTTATACTTTTTATGCCCTCCACATGGAGAAGACACTGATTTTATAAAAAGAAAGGAAGCACAGTGATGAAAAAATTTATAGAAGAATTCAAAACTTTTATCGCAAAGGGCAATGTCCTTGATATGGCAGTTGGTGTTATCATCGCCACCGCCTTCGGAAAAATCACCACTTCTCTTGTAAATGATGTTTTTATGCCTTTTATCGGCTGGATCATCGGTGACGTGGATCTGAGCGAACTTAATATCGTTCTTTCTCCCGAAGTGGTTAACGAAGCCGGAGAGGTTACGGATCCTGCGGTTGTAATGGCTATCGGAACTTTTATTTCCACCGTAATAGATTTTATACTTATCGCTTTTGTTGTTTTCCTTATTGTAAAAACCTTTAACAAAGCAAAAGAAAAAGCGGAAGCAAAGAAAAAAGCAGCGGAAGAAGCCGCCGCAGCCGCAGCAGCAGAAGAGGAAGCCGCAAAAGAACCGGAACTTTCCGACGAAGTCAAACTTCTTACAGAAATCCGCGATTTGCTTAAAAAATAAACCAGCCGGCGCCCGAAAGGGCGCCTTATTTTGCGCGAAAGGAGAGGGAAAATGCGCGAACTTATATTCAATATAACAGATGAGCACGATGGCAAACAGGCCTATCATTATCTGCGCTATTGCGAGCATTTTTCCTATGCTCTTATTGTAAAAATGCGCCATACAGAAAATTCCCTGCTGCTTGACGGCGTGCCTATCCGCACCATAGACAGAATAAAAGCAGGTTCCGTGCTCAAAGCGTATATTCCGGAAGGAGAAAGCTATTTTACTCCCAACTCTGACCTTGAAATAACGACGCTTTTTGAGGACGAGGATATAGTAGTTTTTGATAAGCCCGTGAATATGCCGGTTCATCCTTCCAAAAACCACCAAACGGATACGGTGGCAAACTATTGCACCGCCCGCTACGGAAACGCAAAATTCCACGTTGTGGGAAGACTTGATATGGATACATCCGGTATTATCGTTATCGGAAGACATTCCCACGCGGCGGCGGTGCTCACCAAAAACGGCGGAGAAAAAGAATATATTGCCATAGTGGAAGGCGTGCTCGAAAACCCCTGCGGAACAATCGATGCGCCCATTGATGACAGCGACCCCGCCGTGCACAAAAGCTTTATAGCAGAAAGCGGCCAGCCATCTGTAACGGAATATGAAACCATTGCGGCAAACGGTGTGCTCACCGCGGTAAGGGTGCGGCCCAAAACCGGCAGAACCCACCAGATACGGGTGCATTTTGCCCACATAGGCCACCCCTTGTGCGGAGATGAACTTTATGGCGGAAGCCTTGAATACATAGGCCGCCAGGCTTTGCACAGAAGCAGAATGGTTTTCGAGCACCCGATAAACGGCACCGTGCTCGAATTTAAAAGCGAACTTCCCGAAGATATGCAAAAGCTTATGGAAGAAATCAAAAAATAGGCGGTTTTTGTAATTTATCGCAAAAACCGCTTTATTTATTCACATTTATGCGATAAAATAAAAAGCGGAAAAGGATGTGAAACCAATGGAAACAGATATTACCAAATTTGATAACGGCCTTGAAGTGGATGCCGCCGTTGACGAAATTGCAAAAGAATATAACGAAGAAACCGTAAGAAATTTTTTTATGAAGGCGGAAAACACAAATTTTATCGTGCCTTTCAGAGATACGCCCAACACCATTCCGCTTTTTAATTCCAAAGACGGGCTTAAACTTATTCCCGCTTTTTCAAGCTATGCCGCTTTTGAAAAAAGCCCGTTGCCAAAAGATAAAGCAGGCATTATGCATTTTGATAAAATAAACGATATAGTCAAAAAAAGCAATGGCCAGATCGGTGGAATAGTTATCAATCCCCACGGAAAATCCATGGTGTTTAAACACAGCGGCGCAAAAGTGCCGGAAAACAAACCGGGAACGGGAATAAAACTTATGAAGCCAGCCATGGTTCCGGCAGGAGTGGCGGAAACGCTTAAAAACTATCTTTCCTCCTGCGAAAAAGTCTATTCCGCATATATTCTTTGGGCACAAAAAGAAAACGACCTTGCTCCGCACCTTTTTATGGTAATAGATTTTGACGGAAAACGGGAAGAGTTTTTCCCAAAAGTTGCAGAAGCAATAAAACCTGTGCTTAAACCTGGCGATAATATAGAAATGGCCAAGGCGGATTTTAAACTTCTTAAAACCGCAGAAAAACTTGTGCCGCCGGTTTATAAAAAAACTTGATTAAATTTTGTTTTGGGTGTATATTTATTTTGTAATGTTCCGTAAAGGAGGTGCGTTTTTTGAACAAAGGCATAGTAAGGCTTTATACCGGCGACGGAAAAGGCAAAACAACAATGGCTCTGGGCCTTGCGTTAAGAGTTGCCGGAGAGGGAAGACGCGTCTTTATCGGGCAATTTATAAAAGACGACCCGAAAGGCGATATAGCCGCTTTAAGAAAGGCAATTCCCGGGGTTGTAACCGCCCAGTTTGGCTGCGGAACAGGCTGTATTGCCGGCAGAGAGCCGGATAAGCAGGATAGGGACTGTGCGCAAAAAGGCCTTACAAGGGCAAAACAGGCTTTGGCAAGCGCAAATTTTGGTCTTGTGGTGCTTGATGAAATTACAATCCCGATGTACTTCGGCCTTATAAGCATTGATGAGGTAAAAGAGCTTGTTGCGCTTAAAACGCCCGGAACAGAACTTGTTTTTACCGGAAGATACGCTTCGGAAGAGCTTAAAGCTCTTTGCGATATGGTTACCGCCGTGGAAAGCGAAAAAATGCCAAAACATGTTCCGGAACTTTAAAACAGCAAGTTCGGACTTGAAATAAAAGCAGTGCAATGATAAAATATAACTGCAGTTTGAAAAATTAATAATGTGGGTCTTGCGGTTGCCAATTTGTGGCTTTCGCCAAAAAGCGAAAGGGAAAACGGTGTGAATCCGTTGCTGTTACCTCAACTGTATTTGCGGACGAAAAAGGCACAATGCCACTGTCGAAAGATGGGAAGGCGCCTTTGTAGGATGAAGCATAAGTCAGGATAATTTCCGCAGGATCGTGTTTCTCGGGTTAAGGGGAGTCCACATATCATATTCGATAAAAGCAAAATGGTGGCTGCCGGTTTTAACTGGCGGCCCTTTTTATTTTTATAACCAGCGGGCGCTCCGGTTTTTCGGGGCGTCCGTTTTTGCTTTTTTTGAACTGTATGAAAACAGAACCTTTATGGCGCGGAAAAAAGTTTTCTCACTCCGCTTTTCTCCGCGCCGCCCTCCCGCAAATATTTTCTGAAAAGAGGCTTTATATATGGATTACACCGAAAGCGTAAAAAGAAGTATGGATTATATATGTTCCCATCTGGAAGACGAGCTTTCTGCCGAAAAAATTGCCGCCAGCGAAGGGTATTCCGTTTTTCACTTCTGCCGGATTTTTAAGGAATACACCGGCAAAAGCCTTATGCGTTACGTTCGGGAAAAACGCCTTGAAAAGGCAGAAAAAGAAATAGAAAACGGCGAGCCGGCTTCCTGCGTTGCCATAAAATATGGTTTTGAAACCCAAAGCGGCTTTGCCAGAGCCTACGAGAAAAAATTCGGCGAAAGGCCAACGCACAAAATGCACGCATAAATTTGCGCAAAATAAAAAATCTTTATTCACACCTTGACAAAGCTCTTCTTTTTTAGTATAATAACAAAGCTATCGAGGTGTAGCGCAGGTGGTAGCGCGCCAGTTTCGGGTACTGGAAGCCGTGAGTTCGAGTCTCGCCACTTCGACCATAAAAAAACCGACAGGCTTTGGCCTGTCGGTTTTTTTATTATTAAATTTGCGTGACGAGAACGACGTTCGATAAGTGACGACCCGCGAAAACAAGCCTTTGGCGATGTTCGAGCGGCTGACGGAACTTATGCAGGGAGCGAAGCGAGTCGCAGTCTCGCCACTTCGACCAAAAAAGCACGATGGTTTTGATACAAAACCATCGTGCTTTTTCTATATTGGTTGATATTTACACAGCAATTTGATACAATCTATACGACAAACTTGAATTTGATGAGGTGATTAAAATGATAGATATTACTGCTTGGATGAATGATTTTTTGCTGAAGTTAAATAAAATATTTGCAAACCGTGTATGGTTTGTTGGTTTGCAAGGCAGTTATGGCCGTGGTGAAGCAACAGAAACGAGCGACATTGATATTGTTGTAATTCTGGATGAATTGTCTGCTATGGACATTCAAACTTATCATGACATGCTGGATACCATGTCTCACAGGGAATTGATTTGTGGTTTCCTTTCAGGCAAAAAAGAAATTATGAATTGGGAGCCATCTGACCTGTTCCAGTTTTGCCATGACACCACACCAATCAAGGGAAGCCTTGACGAGGTGATGGCAGTTATTGAGGAAAGTGCTGTGAACAGAGCAATCAAAATCGGTGCCTGCAACATATTCCACGGATGTGTACACAATATGCTGTATGAAAAGAGCGAAGATATTTTGCGGGGACTGTATAAATCTGCCTCTTTTGTTGTACAGGCAATTGCTTTCAAGCAAACTGGAAACTATATCAGCCATCAAAAAGAATTGCTCCAAGTTGTATCTTTTGATGAACGGGGCATTGTCGAAACCTTCTTGAATTTGAAAAATGGCGGAACGGTAGATTTTAATTTGATGTCCGAAACATTGTTTACTTGGTCAAAGAAATGGATTTCTGATAACAGTTAACCAAATTCCAATTTGACAAACTGTTTAGCATAGTTTTAGTCCCAAAAGAGAGTTTCACTTCCCGTTTAATAGTTTCATTTTTGAGTGAAACCTTTTGAAACCATATGAAACCGTATCATTATTATCAACTGTTGCCAGCTAAAACCGGAAGACTTTTTGTCTTCCGGTTTTTTGTTTTTATTTACAGCTAAAATTTATCATTTTACTATTGGTCAAAAACGGCGCAAATTTTGCATCTTTTTTTGCTGCATTTTTCTGCCGCTGCGTTACTTATATAGTGAAAGCGTAAAATTTATAATTCATTCATATATTTGCCACCGTATTTTCACCAAAATATGGAATATATATGTTATAATAAAATAAATAATTGAAAAAGCAAGGGAGGCGGATTTTCCGTGAATATAGCAAAAATTATGATCCCGAAGGTTTCCACCGCGTATTTAAGCGAAAACAACACCGTGCGCCAGGGATTGGAAAAATTTACCCGCTATGGCTATACCGCTGTGCCGGTGCTGGATGAAAACGGGGTTTATACCGGAACCGTTACGGAAGGGGATTTTCTGCGTCATATTATAAAAATGCAAAGCGCGGAAATGAAAGACCACGAAGCATATAAAATCAAAGATATAATCCGCAGGGATTTTTGCCCCTCGCTTCTTATTGCCGCGGAGCAAAAAGAAGTTATAGACGCTGTTATGAACCAGAACTTTGTGCCGATAGTTGACGGCCGGGGCGTTTTCTGCGGAATAATCACCAGGCGCGGAGTAATAGGCACTTTGGCGGAACAGCTGGAAAAATAAACAAAAATATCTTTTAAAAAAATAAATTTATAGCAATTTGGAATAATATATTGAATATTGCAAAAAATTATTGTAGAATTTAAATTGAAAAAATGGAAAAATTTTCATACAAATCCATTTTTAATATATAAACGAAAAATCGTGTTTGGGTTTTTCGAAAAAAGGAGGAAAGATTTATGAAAAAAGCATTAAGTCTTTTGCTTGCGGCTATTATGATTGCCTCTTTGGCGGTAACCGCTTTTGCAGAAGAAACAGCGCCGCCCAAACCATACAGAAATTCCGATACGGACAGAAACATTTCCGATGCTCCCTGGGCGTATTTTGTATGTGCGGATGACGAGGCTCACAAACTTGGCATGCTTTATGCCTTCAGTTCCGAAGAGGTTATCAAAGATGAAGAAACAGGGGAATACTATGCTTCTGTAACTTTCAGCACGCCGGCTTACCTTGAAGCGTTCAATACGGTATATTCCGGCCATGTTTTTTCAGAAGATGTTTCCTCTGCCATAACCTTAAGGTACAAGTGGGATCCTTCTGCTGTTGATGAGGACCTTCCGAATGTTACAGGTCTTTGGGTTCCAACAGAAAACGCCCTTAATATTGCGCTTAAACACGAACAGCAAACAGCGCGGGAATATACCGTAACCTATACCGACGGCACCGGAAATGCGGATATTTTTGCAAATCAGAAATATACCGTGCCGGAAGGCACCGCAACGCCGGCCTTTGAAGGCACTCCGGAACTTTACGGCTATGACTTTATCGGCTGGGAACCGGCAGTGGCCGCGACAGTAACAGCAGATGCAGCCTATACCGCAAAATGGCAGGAACACGCTTTTACCGTCAAGTTCGATTCCAACGGCGGCAGCGCGATTGCTTCCAGAGGTATGCTTTATAAACATGCTATCGGAGCGCTTCCGCTTCCGGAAAAAGACGGTTTTGAATTTATCGGCTGGTATGTAAACGGAGATAAAATCGACGAAAATTATACGATCCTCGGCGATGTTACCCTTGTTGCGCAATGGAGAAAAGAAGAAGCCAAAGAAGTAAAATTCGGCTATACCGTTTCCAAAGGCGTAGAAGTTCCCGAAGGATTGAAAAACGTATATAAGAGCGAAGAAGACATAAAAACCGCGCTTATCAGAAAATCCGCATGGTTCGAAGAAAAAAACAAGAACTATAACTATGAGTTTATGGAAATAACCCTTGTAAAATACAACGAGGAAACCAAAAAGTGGGAAGCCGCGGAACAGGGCGAATATCCTGATGATGAGCACGAATTTGTAATTCCTTATCCCAAAGGCGCAGGCAAAACCGGTTATACCTATGTGGTTACCCATCTTATCACCTATGGAGATAAAGCCGGGGAGGTAGAGGTGCTTTCCTACACCAAAGGTTCCGATGGCCTTCACGTAAAGACAGAAACTCTTTCTCCTTTCTGCGTTGCATACGCAAGGGGCACAACTGTTATTAAACCGGATGACGATACCAATGTGAACAACGATAAATATAAACTTCGCGTTGGAACAGATATAGAGGTTCCGTATGCTCTTCGCTATAAATTCGACGATACGGACGAAATGAAGAGAGCCATCTGGAAAGAAGCCTATGCCGAGGGAAGAATGGGTCTTGATTACTACATTGTTTACAGAGATGTGGATCTTCTTGAATGGAACCCCATTACAAAAAAATGGGTGGAAATGGATGAAGAGGACTATCCTGCAGAAGGCGTGGAAGTGACCCTTTCCTATCCCACCGGCACAGCAAGAAAAGGCTATGATTTTATTGTTGCCGGTCTTGCTGAAGAAGGTAATTCTGCCGGAGATATAGAAATTCTTGATTATACCAAAGAAACCAAAGGCATAAAAGTAAAAATTTACGGACCGATGGTGCTTGGCATAACCTATGCTGCTTATGATGACGGCATAAGCATTAAGCCTGTGGAAAAACCCACAAATTCCGTTGTTGTGGATCTGACGGAGGAAGGAGAAAACCCAAATACCGGTGTTTCCGTCCTTGTTGCTCCGGCAGCGGCAGCGGCTGTGGTTTCTTTTGGCGCTGCTGTTGTTCTTGGTAAAAGAAAGAAAAAATAAAAAACGCTGATTAATTTTTCGCACCTGCCGCAAGGCAGGTGCTTTTTTATCCGTTTGCGTTGAAAAAAGAACTCTGCCATGCTATAATCACTTTATCAAAAACAAAAGGATGTGTTTTTATGCCGAGCGTATGCGTTGCGTATAAAAAATGCGGCGGCTGTCAATATACCGGCGTTCCCTATCCGGAACAGCTGGAAATGAAACAAAAAAACGAAGAAGCCCTGCTTGGAAGATTTGGCAGGGTAGAAAGAATACTCGGCATGCGCTACCCTTGTTTTTACCGCAACAAAGTAACGGCGGCCTTTGGCAAGGATAAAAAAGGCAATATCATCTGCGGAACTTATCAGGAAGGCACACACTATATCGTTCAGGTGGAAAAATGCCTTATAGAGGACGAAAAATGCCAGGAAATAATCCGCACCATAAAAAGCCTTTTAAAAGGATTTAAAATGGAACCTTTTAATGAAGATACCGGCAAGGGACTTTTGCGCCACGTTCTTGTGCGCAGAGGCATAAAAACAGGCGAAATTATGGTTGTTCTTGTTTTGGGAACGCATATTTTTCCTTCCGGAAACAATTTTGTAAAAGAGCTTATTAAAAGGCATCCGGAAATTTCCACCGTTGTTGTAAACATAAACGAAAGAAAAACCAGTATGGTGCTTGGCGAAAGAGAAAAAATCTCTTACGGAAAAGGCTATATTACCGATGAACTCTGCGGATGCAGATTCCGAATTTCTCCAAGCTCTTTTTATCAGATAAACCCTGCGCAGACAGAGGTGCTTTATAACAAAGCCGTGGAATTTGCGGGACTTACCGGTAAAGAAAGCGTAATAGATGCCTATTGCGGCATTGGCACCATAGGAATGGTTGCGGCAAAGCACGCAAAAAATGTAATCGGCGTGGAACTTAATTACGCAGCGGTACGGGATGCCAGAATAAACGCAAAAGAAAATAAAATAGAAAATATAGAGTTCTTCCGCGGAGATGCAGGAGATTTTATGATGAAAATGGCCGCGGGAAAAGAAAAAGCGGACGTTGTTTTTATGGATCCGCCCAGAGCGGGCAGTACGGAGGAATTTCTTACTGCGGTAAAAACCCTTGGGCCCAAAAAAGTTGTTTACGTTTCCTGCAACCCGGCAACCCTTGCAAGAGATCTGGAATTTATCACAAAAAACGGATATGAAGTAAAAAAGATTCAGCCGGTAGATATGTTTCCGTTTACGGACCACTGCGAAACAGTGGTTTTGCTTACCGCAAAAGAAAAAAAGCCTTTTGAAAAGAAAACCTATGACAAAAAAGGCTTTGATAAAAAACCGCAGAGCAGAAAAACGGATTACAGAAAGAAGAGATAACAAAATGAAAAAGACCGCAGCGTGGATTCTTTTTATCGCTTTTGCCGTTTTTATCATCGATTGGGGCGTAATGGGAATAAAACTTCTTGACGGAAATTACAACATAACCACAGAAGCGTATATCGGAGCTGTTTGTTTTGCTGTGATAATTATCTGTTTGTTTTGCAGAGTTTTGGGAAATAAATGTTCCCATTGCGGAAAAAATGTATTTTCGGAAGGAGAATACTGCCCTTATTGCGGAAATAAATTAAAATAATAAAAATGAAAAAATTTGGAAACTTTTTGAATAATTATGCAAATTTTGCTTTTGTTATAAAATAATTTTTCAAAAAGACTTGACTTTTTTCGCGAATGTTGTTAACATAAGATACATAATTTTATAGCCAGCTAAATGCGTTCGAGCAGAAAGAGTAGGCCGGAGAAAAGCTTTAGAGAATTGCCGGTTGGTGCAAGGCAACAGCGTAATATCCGTTTCGAAGTTCATTCTGCGAGCAGTGTGTTGAAAATTGCAGTAGATACAACGGGTGCGACCGTTACATCGCTAAGACTTTTAAGCCTATCAAGGTTCCGGTTGCGAGGCCGGTACGAAAGCAGAGTGGTATCGCGGATTTTGTTTGTTCGTCCCTGCATTTTTGCAGGGATTTTTTTATTGTATTTATGCCCGCAAAAAGGTGTTAAATAAAAACAATCTTTATATTTTGGAGGTAACCAAAATGAAAAAAATCATCTGTGTTCTTATGGCCCTTGTTATGATGCTTGCTGTTTCCGGCTGTTCCGGAGAAAGCGATTCCGACGTTGTAAAAATCGGCGTTATTCAGTTTATGCAGCATGCTTCTCTTGATGAAGCATACCAGGGTTTTGTGGACGGTCTTGCAGAAGCAGGATATGTTGAGGGCGAAAACCTTAAAATTGATTTCCAGAACGCTTCCGGCGAAGTAAGCAACTGCCAGCAGATCTGCGATATTTTTGCAAACAGCGGAATTGACCTTGCTCTTGCAATCGCAACCCCTGCCGCACAGTCCGCAGTAAACGTATTTCAGGAAACCGATGTTCCCGTATTCTTTACCGCAGTAACCGATGCAGTCGGCGCAGGACTTGTGGAATCCAACGAAGCACCCGGCAAAAACGTAACCGGCACCCTTGATATGCCCGTTATCGCAGACCAGATCGCCGTAATCAAAGACGTTCTTCCCGATGCGCAGAAACTTGCTATTCTCTATACTTCCAGCGAACCCAACTCCGCCATCCAGGCAGACGAAGCAAAACTTGCTGCAGAAGCTCTTGGCATGGAAGTTATTATCCAGACTTCCTCTTCCTCCAACGATATTCCTCAGGTAATTTCTTCCGTAGTGGGCAGCGCAGATGCTATCTATATTCCTTCCGATAACGCATTTGCTTCCGCAATGGCAACCGTAAACCACACCGCTGTGGAAAATCAGATTCCTGTTTTCTGCGCAGTAGAAGCTATGATTGCAGAAGGCGGCATTGCAACCACCGCTATTGATTATTACGAGCTTGGCAAACAGACCGCCGCACAGGCAGTTCGCGTTCTTAACGGCGAATCCGCTTCCGAAATCGCTGTAGAAACTCAGAAGGAATGCGCGCTTGTAGTAAACAAAACCTTCGCAGAAAGCGTTGGCGTAGAAGTTCCCGCAGAAATTATTGAAAAAGCGGCAACCGTATATTAATTAAATTGATTGGAAAAAGTATAAAATGAACATTATCAGCTGGCTTTGGGATATTCAGGGCGGCGCCACCCTTGGCGTTATATGGGCAATTATGGCTCTTGGCCTTTATCTCACTTATCGTGTACTTAACTATGCAGACCTTACCGTTGACGGAAGCCTTACCCTTGGCGGAGCAATTTCCGCAGTTTGTGTTGCGGCAGGCATACAGCCTGTTCTTGCTATTCTTATTGCCACCGTCGGCGGTATGATGGCGGGTTCCGTAACAGGTTTTCTTCACACCAAATTTAAAATTCCGGATCTTCTGGCAGGTATTCTTACTCAGTTTGCTCTTTATTCCATAAACCTTCGCATTATGGGCAAGGCAAACTTCGGACTTCTTAACGAAGTTACCATTTTCAGCCAGATAAAAGAACTGGGCGTTCCTTCCAAATGGGCGGGACTTCTTATCGGACTTGTTTTTGTGGTTGTGCTTATTATTGCGGTTTACTGCTTCTTCGGAACAGAAATCGGATGCGCTCTTCGCGCAACGGGCAATAACCCGCACATGGTAAAAGCCATGGGCGCAAACACAAAGGTATATATTGTGCTTGGTCTTGTTGTGGGTAATGGACTTGTGGCAATGTCCGGTGCGCTGCTTGCACAGTATCAGGGCTATGCTGATATCAATATGGGCGTAGGTACCATTGTAATCGGCCTTGCGGCAATTATGATAGGCGAAGTGCTGTTCAGTAAAAAGACCTATTTTCACCGCCTTGCAGGCGTTGTAATAGGTTCCGTTGTTTACAGAATCATCATTGCGTTTGTTCTTCGCATCAGCCTTACTGCGGATACTTTCATCAAAATCACCGCAGACGATATGAAGCTTATCACCGCGATTATTGTTGTTGCGGCACTTGTAATGCCCGGAATCAAAGATGCGGCCGTTGCAAAGGCTTCTGCAAAGGAGGAAGATTAAATGCTTGATATAAAACACGTATATAAAACATTTAATAAGGGAACTCCCGTGCAGAAAGAAGCACTTATCGACCTTAACCTTCACCTTGAAGAAGGCGATTTTGTAACCATCATCGGCGGCAACGGAGCAGGCAAATCCACCATGCTTAACGCAGTGGCAGGCGTTTTTGACCTTGATAAAGGCCATGTTTTCATAGACGGCCACGAAGTTACAAAAGATCCGGAATATAAACGCGCAAAATATATCGGACGCGTTTTCCAGGATCCTCTTCGCGGAACCGCAGGGGATATGTGGATAGAAGAAAACCTTGCTTTTGCCCTTCGCCGTGGAAAAAACAGAAGCTTCCGCTGGGGAATAAGCAATAAAGAACGCGAACAGTTTGTGGAACTTCTTAAAACCCTGGATCTTGGCCTTGAAGACAGGCTGGATTCCAAGGTCGGCCTTCTTTCCGGCGGTCAGCGTCAGGCGCTTACGCTTCTTATGGCGACCATAAAAAAACCGCAGCTTCTGCTTCTTGACGAACATACTGCGGCTCTTGACCCCAAAACCGCGAAAACCGTTCTGGAAATGACCAATAAAGTTGTAACAGAAAACAACCTTACCACCCTTATGGTCACACACAATATGAACGATGCCATAAAATACGGCAACCGCCTTATTATGATGGATCACGGACATATTATATTTGATATTTCCGGCGAGGAAAAAACAAAGCTTACCGTTCCGGATCTTCTTGCAAAGTTCGAAGAGGTAAGCGGCAAAGAATTTGCCAACGACAGAATGATGCTTTCCAAATAAGCAAAAAGCTCTTCGGGAAAAAACCGAAGAGCTTTTTTGATAAAATTATAAAAAATGTGCAACATATTCCAAAGCAAAGGTTACTTTATTATTGAAAAGAAAAAATGCTTTATCCGGAGGTAAATCGTATGGGAAGAAAACTATTCTGCGATATAAATCCTACCTGCTATAAAATTTCCGTAAAAAAAGAAACTTTGCTGCGCAATATAAAAGACTTTTTAAGCAGCGAAAAAATCGCAAAGGAAAAATCGGCAGAGCTCCTTCCGAACATCGTAAAAAGCCACAGTTCCATTCTGGTAAGGCACCTGGAAGGGGTGGATATCCGTTTGCAGGAAAACAAAGTGACGAATATACGCCTTGCCGCCGAAAAAATAAACGGAATCGTAATAAAACCCGGAGAAACCTTTTCTCTTTGGAAAACCATTGGCAAAACAACGGAAAAAGAGGGCTATAAAGAAGGCCTTGTTATCCGCAGAGGAGGAAAACTTGGGGCGGATATTGCCGGAGGCCTTTGCCAGATGGCAAATATGGTGCACTGGCTTGTGCTTAACAGTCCCCTTACCGTTACGGAACTGCACCACCATTCCGATGCGCTTTTTCCGGATGAAAGAAGAAGAGTGCCTTTCGGAACGGGCACTTCTGTTGTAAATAATTATGTGGATTATCGTTTTAAAAACAATACGGAACAAAAAGTGCAGATAAACGTGTGGATAGAAAACGGCGAACTTTGCGGAGAGCTTCGCAGCGAAAGGCCTTTTCCATGCAGATACCGCCTTGTGGAAGAAAACCACCACTTTCGCAAAGAGGGAGAAAACTATTACCGCATTTCTCAGGTTTACCGCCTTGTAATAGAAAAAGAAAGCGGCGCGCAGATAAGAAAAGAACTTATTCTGGATAACCATTCCCTTGTTATGTATGACCATGCGCTTATACCTTTGGAACAGATTAGAGATGATTGAATGATTGAAAAACTTGCAGAAACCATGCTTCGGTTTAAAGAAAACACGGCCTATATCTGCAAAAACGAAGAACTTTCTTTCGGCGAACTTTATAACCGTGCCCGGGATTTTGCGGAAAAACTGAAAAACGATGATTTTTCGCCCGTTGCGGTAATCGGCGGCAGAAACGCCGATACCATGGCGGCAATTCTTGGCTGCGTTTTTGCAAAAAGAGCCTATGTTCCGATAGATATTTCTCTTCCGGAAGAACGGAAAAACCGCATAATATCCCTTTCCAAAGCCGGAACGGTTATAGATTGCAGCAAAGAAAAACCGGCTTTTGAAAAAACGGAAAACCGTGCTCAAACCAGGGAAGAAAACAAAACGGCGTATATTATTTTTACTTCCGGAAGTACCGGCGAGCCGAAAGGCGTTCCGATTTCTTATAAAAATCTTGATAATTTTATTGAATGGATAACTTTGCTTGAACCGCTGGATAAATTCGAGCACGCGAACGTGCTCAACCAGGCGGCGTTCAGCTTTGATTTGAGCACCGCGGCAATATACTATGCGCTTTTTTGCGGCCACGCCATTGTGCAGATAGAAAACAAAAATGATTTTGCCGGAATTATTGATACAATAAAGCAGAATAAACCGGAAGTTATGGTGGCAACACCCACTTTTATAAAACTTTGTCTTTTGGATAAATGCTTTTGCCAAAAAGATTTTTCTTTTATCAAATGCATCTATTTTTGCGGAGAAACCCTGCAAAAATCCCTTTGTAAAGCCATTTTTGAACGCTTTTCGGATATCCGTATAATAAATGCCTATGGCCCGACGGAGGCAACCTCTGCCGTTTGCGCCATAGAAATTACAAAAGAAATGTGCGAGCAGGAAGAAATCCTTCCGGTAGGAAAAATTTCTTCCGCCGCGGCAGAAATTTTTATCGAAAACAAAGAAATTGTGCTCAAAGGCAAAAGCGTTTTTGCCGGATACCTTGGAAAAGATGATGATTTTTCAAAAGGCTATCCAACCGGGGATTTGGGATGCATAGAAAACGGCAGGCTTTATTGCTTTGGAAGGCTTGATAGCCAGATAAAATATAAAGGCTACCGCATAGAACTTTTGGAAATAGAAAACAATATCTGCGCAGTAAAAGGCGTGGAAAACTGTGCCGTTATTGCAAAAAGAAACGAGCACGGCGAGGTGCGCATGATAAAGGCCTTTTATTCCGGAAAGGCCGAGGAAGAAGAAATAAGGGCGGTGCTTTTGCAAGAACTGCCGGAATATATGATTCCGAAAACGATAAAAAAACTGGAAAACCTGCCCGTGAGCACCAACGGAAAAACCGACAGAAAGGAGCTTGAAAAACTGTGACGGATATAAGAAAAATTCTTTACGAAATCTGCGAGGACGAAAGGGTTTTTGATGAAGAAACCGATTTGATAGAAAGCGGCCTTCTGGATTCCTACGCCGTTATCGAGCTTTTTTGCCGGCTGGAGGACGAGGGCACAGAGCTGCAGATAACACAGATAGATCGCGAACTTTTGCGCACTGCAAATGGCATAGAAGAATTGATAGCAAAAGCAAAATAACGGATAAAGGCGAATTAAGTTAAACAATATAAATGGAATAATTGATTTGAATTTAGCGAGGAAATAAACATGAATTATACGCATTTTGTATCCGTTGCCGGATTGGTGATCAATGATAGTGGAGAAATACTGTTGGTTAAAAGTCCAAGGAGGGGTTGGGAATACCCAGGTGGCATGGTTGAACCGGGTGAGACATTTCAAGATGCTTTGCTGCGGGAGATTAAAGAAGAAGCGGGTATTGATGTGAAAATTACTGGATTTATTGGTCTTTGCAAAAATATTGAGAAGGATATTGTTAATATTGATTTTTGCTGTAAGGCGGTTGGAGGAAAATTAACGACAAGTGACGAAAGCACAGAAGTGATGTGGGTAAATAAAGAAAAAGCCTTGGAAATGATTACTTTTCCGCTGACAAGAAAGAGATTGGAGGAAATGCTTTCCGGAAGCGAACAAGTAAGCTGCTTTTGCTTTAAAAAAGAACCGTTTGAAATTGTTTCCGAAGATTATTACAGTGTCGGAAACAGGTGAAATGTTTTAAGCAGAGATACTTTTCAGTGAAGCATCTCTGTTTTTTGTTTTTGAGCAGTTAAAAAGCATTATTCTTTGCATTTAATTGTGATATGTAGTATAATGTGCGTGTACGCGGGAAAAAATCCCAAACGATAAAAACACTGTTTTACGGAGGTTTTGAATTTATGGCAGAACAGAAAATCCTTAAAAGAAGCGAAGTTCCGGAAGAATACACCTGGAACCTTAAAGATATGTTCGAAAGCGACGAGGCATGGCTTGCCGAATACGAAGCGCTTAAAGCATTCCCCGAAGTTGTTGCGAAATATCAGGGCACCCTTGGTGAATCCGCCGCAAATCTTTTGGAATTTTTCAAAAAAGATGACGAGCTTAGCGTTCGCCTTGAAACCCTTTATACCTATGCAAGCTGCAGCGGCGACCAGGATATGAGCAACGCAAAATATCAGGATTTCCGCGGAAAAGCAATGGCAACCATTGTTGCGATGGAATCCGCTTCCGCTTTTGCCACTCCGGAAATCATGGCTATTCCCGAAGAAAAGCTGGAACAGTTCTATGCGGAATGTCCGGAACTTGAAACCTATCGCAGAAGC
This sequence comes from Oscillospiraceae bacterium, assembly GCA_015067125.1. Lineage (GTDB taxonomy): Bacteria > Bacillota > Clostridia > Oscillospirales > Ruminococcaceae > UMGS1668. The sequence goes on along the minus strand of SVNB01000002.1, from coordinate 7,168 downwards.
ATCTATAAAATCCGCAGAAGAGCGGCGCATATTCTTTCCAAAGAGGAAGAAGCACTTCTTGCTTCCGCAGAAGAAATGGCAGATTCCGCAGATAAAATCGGCGGAATTCTTCGCAACGCCGACCTTAAATTCCCGAACGTAGTTGACTCCGAAGGCAACGAACACGCGCTTACCAACGGTTCTTTTGTTCCGCTGGAAGAAAGTTCCGACCGTGTTCTGCGCAAAAACGCTTTTGAAGCATTTTACGGCCGTTACGGTGATTTTAAAAACACCATCGCCATGACCCTTGACGGCGAATTTAAAAAACGCAATTTCTTTGCAAAAGCAAGAAAATACAATACCACCCGCGAAGCCGCCCTTGACCGCACCGAAGTTCCGGAAGAAGTTTACGATAACCTTATCGAGGCTGTTCACAACAACCTTGATAAAATGTACCGCTATGTTGCTCTGCGCAAAAAAATGCTTGGCGTAGATGAACTTCATATGTACGACGTTTATACTCCCATCGTTTCCGATGCGGCTTCCACCATCAGCATCGACGAAGCAAAAGCTACCGTTCTCGAAGCTCTTCACGTTCTGGGCGAAGATTATGTCGCTCTGCTTAAAGAAGGTTTTGAAAACCGCTGGATCGACGTTTATGAAAACGAAGGCAAACGCGGCGGAGCATATTCCACCGGCCACGGCAAGCCCCATCCTTACGTTCTTCTTAACCACAAAGATACCCTTGACAGCATGTTCACCCTTGCGCACGAAATGGGCCACGCTCTTCACAGCTATCACAGCACTAAATACCAGCCGGTAAACACCGCGGGTTACGTAATCTTTGTTGCGGAAGTTGCTTCTACCTGCAACGAGGTTCTTCTTATGCGTCACCTTCTTGGCAAAACCACCGATAAACACGAAAGAGCATATCTTATCAACCACTTCCTCGATTCCTTTAAAGGTACCGTTTACCGCCAGACCATGTTTGCGGAATTTGAAAGAGAAATGGGCAGAATGTCCGAAAGCGGCATGGCACTTACCGCAGATGCTCTTTCTGCAAAATATCACGAACTGAACAAACTTTATTTTGGACCGGATATGGTTTCTGATGACGGCATTGCTCTTGAATGGGCAAGAATCCCGCACTTCTTCTATAACTATTACGTATTCCAGTACGCAACCGGTTTTTCCGCAGCAGTAGCCATCGCCAACAAAATTCTTGAAGAAGGCGAACCTGCCGTTGCCGCATATAAAAAGTTCCTTTCCAGCGGCGGCAGCGCAGATCCCATCTCTCTTCTTAAAATTGCCGGCGTAGATATGAGCACTCCGGATCCCGTAAACTCCGCGCTTAAACTCTTCGGCGAACTTATCGAAGAAATGGAAGAACTCAATAAATAAAATACTGCCACAATAATAAAAAATGCGAAAGCTTTGCTTTCGCATTTTTTTGTTTTGTTGAAAAACGAAACCTCCGTTATTAAAATCACCAAAACAAAGCGGCGTAAATCCATTTAATTTATAAATGGTAAATATTGAATAAATCCGCCTTTTTTGATATAATTTTTTGTTAGATATGAAACAAAAAAGGAGATGTGATCCTTGAACGAAAAGAAGAAAAAAGGCATTTTTCGGCATATCGGAAAAAACATAAAAGGCTATGGTACGGCAACGGGCCTTACCATGCTTTTCGGCTGTATGGAAGTTATGCTCGAAGTGCTTATTCCGATGCTGATGTCCGTTATAGTTGACGGCGGACTTTACCGGGAAGAGGAATTTATGCTTAAAAGCTTTTTTTCTGCGGAACTTATTGCAAACAGAAACCGCTTTGTAATAACAGTTGGCCTTATAATGGTATGTGTTGCGATAGTTTCTATGATGTGCGGTCTTCTTGCGGCAAAATTCGGCGCGGTGGCAAGCCAGGGTTTTGCAAAAAAACTGCGGTCTTCGCTTCTTGAAAAAATCCAGAGCTTTTCTTTTGCGAATACGGACCATTTTTCCACTTCCAGCCTTATCACCAGGGCAACAACGGACGTTAACACCATGCGCATGACCGCTTTGCAGCTTTTGCGCACCCTTATGCGTTCGCCTATTATGATAGTTATGTCCACGGTTATGGCGTTTACTATTGCGCCGCACCTTGCGGTGGTTTTTCTTTTCTGCATTCCGCTTCTGGCAATAATTCTTGCGGTACTTATGAAGATAGGCCAGCCAAGATTTAAGCGAATGCTTAAAAAAATGGATTCCATGAATAAAGCCGTGCAGGAAAACCTTGTTAACAGCAGGGTAGTAAAAGCCTATGTCCGCGGAGATTACGAATCCGAAAGATTCCGCGAAACGGCGGAGGATTTAAGAAATGCCCAGCTGGCTTCTTCAAGGCTTTTTACCATGACCGGCCCTATTCAGATGGTTATTATGTGGGGCTGCACAATAATCATACTTTTTCTTGGCGGAAGAGAAATTATTTTTGAAAACACCGGACTTTTAACCGGCGAACTGGTAAGCATGGTTTCATATACCACCCAGGCGGTAAGTTCCCTTACCATGCTTTCGTGGCTTGTTATGTCCCTTTCCCGAGCGCAGGCTTCTCTTAACAGAATCAACGAAGTGCTTGATGAAGAAATAGATATTGCGGACGGTTCTTCCGATGCGGAAGTTGCAAACGGAAGCGTTGATTTTGAAAACGTCTGCTTCAGCTATTCCGGTGATGCGGAAAAACTTGCTCTTGCAAATATAAGCCTGCATATAAACAGCGGAGAAACCCTTGGCGTTATCGGCGGCACCGGAGAAGGAAAATCCACACTTGTAAACCTTATTCCAAGGTTTTACGATGCTCTTTCCGGCACGGTAAAAGTGGGAGGAAAAGACGTAAGGGAATATAAGCTGGAAAAACTGCGCAGCGGGGTTTCCATGGTTTTGCAGAACGGTTCTCTTTTTTCCGGAACCATTGCGGATAACCTGCGCTGGGGCGACCCGAACGCCACTTTGGAACAGATGAAAGAGGCCTGCTATATTGCCTGTGCCGATGAATTTATCGATAATTTTAAAGACGGTTACGAAACCATGCTTGAACAGGACGGCGCAAACCTTTCCGGCGGCCAGCGCCAGCGTCTGCGTATTGCAAGGGCGATTGTAAAACACCCGAAGATACTTATTCTTGACGATTCCACCAGCGCCTGTGATATGACAACCGATGAACATATCAGAAGAGCACTGCGGACTTCTATGCCGGGCACCACAAAAATCATCATCGCCCAAAGAATAGCTTCCATTATGACCTGTGACCGCATTGCGGTGCTTGATGAAGGAAAACTTTCCGATATCGGAACTCACGATGAGCTTATGGCCAGAAGCACCATCTATCGCGACGTTTACGAAAGCCAGATGAGAGAGGAGGAAGAACCGAATGCCAAGAGTTGAACTTCGCAATTATAAAGCCGCTTCTTCCCCGATGGAAACGCTTTTCAGGCTTTTCAGATACTTCCGTCATTGCGCGCCGATTCTTGCTGCGGCGGTTGTTTCCATAGCAATATATGCTGCGGCAACGATAGGTTCTTCCTATTGTATGAAACCCCTTGTAAACCTGCTTAAAGAAAGCGGCATTGCCCCAAACGAGGTTTACGCAAAATATATGGCTCTTTTGGCAGGGCTTGCGGCGCTTTACCTTTTAAGCGCGGTTACAAACTATCTGCTTAACCGCCTTATGCTGGAATGCAGCACCGTTATAATGCGCGAACTGCGTTCCGAACTTTTTACAAAGATGCAAAGGCTTCCCATAAGATATTTTGACAACAACACCCACGGAAGCCTTATGAGCTATTTTACAAATGATATAGAGGCCACAAACGAACTTTTGCAGCACAGCATAACCCAGCTTATGATTTCCGTCATGTCCCTTGTGGGAACCATCGGAATGATGCTGGCACTTTCCATGCGGCTTTTTGCAATAATGGTTGTGCTTGCGGCAATAGTTGTTGTTATTGTGCGCGTTACCACAAAAATAAGCAGCAAAAGCTACCGCGAACAGCAAAAACACGCAGCTTCCGTAAACGGATATATCGAAGAAATGATTTCCGGCCAGCGTGATATAAAAGTTTTTACTCACGAAAAAGAAGTTATGGAAAATTTTGAACCCATAAACGAAAAGCTTTACGCCGCTTCCACAAGGGCGACTATTGCAACTTCTGTTGTGGGCCCGCTGCTTAACAACCTTTCTCATATGTTTTATGCCCTTACCTGTGCCATCGGCGTTTTGTGGCTGACCGGTGAGGAAGTGGGCGGTATTCTTATTGCGTTTTTGCAGTATATACGAACTTTTGCGGATAGGGTAAGCCAGATTTCGGAACAGTTCAACTCCATAATGCTGGCTCTTGCCGGTGCGGAACGTATTTTTGAAGTGCTTGACCTTGAACCGGAAGTTGACGAAGGCAAAGTAACTCTTGAAAAAGTGGAAAACGATTATAACTGGGTGCTTCCGGATGGAAAAAGAGTTCCACTCAGGGGTGACGTCCGTTTTAATAACGTGGATTTTGCTTATGTGGAAGGAAAACCCGTTCTGCACGATCTTTCTCTTTTTGCAAAGCCGGGACATAAAATAGCCTTTGTAGGTTCCACCGGAGCGGGCAAAACAACCATAACAAACCTTATCAACCGCTTTTATGATATTCAGGGCGGAGAAATCATCTATGACGGTATAAACGTAAAAGATATCAAAAAAGATGATCTGCGCCGTTCTTTGGGTATTGTTTTGCAGGATACCCACCTTTTTACCGGAACGGTTATGGAAAATATCCGTTACGGCAACCTTGAAGCAACGGACGAAGACTGCATAGAAGCGGCAAAAATCGCCAACGCTCACTATTTTATTTCCCATCTGCCCCAGGGCTATAATACAATGCTTCATTCCGATGGTGCAAATCTTTCCCAGGGTCAGCGTCAGCTTTTGGCAATAGCAAGGGCGGCGGTTTCCAAAGCGCCTGTGCTTATTCTTGATGAGGCGACTTCTTCCGTAGATACCAGAACGGAAAAACTGATAGAAAAAGGCCTTGACGGTCTTATGAAGGGCAGAACGGTATTTATTATCGCTCATCGCCTTTCCACAGTGCGCAACAGCAATGCCATTCTTGTTCTGGAACACGGAAAGGTTGTGGAACGCGGCGACCACGATGATCTTCTTGCCCAAAAAGGAAAATACTATCAGCTATATACCAATATGACAGAGCTTTCTTAAAGCCTATGCGGCAGGGTAATATACCCTGCCGCTTTTTTATTTAAAACTATTGATAAATCCAATAAAAAAATCTATAATTATAACTGTAATAATTTACTGAAAAGGAGATGTTTTTCATGGGACTTATTAAAGCAATCGGCGGAGCGGTCGGCGGCGTGCTGGGCGATCAGTGGAAGGAGTATTTTTATTGCGATGCTCTTCCGAACGACGTTCTTGCCAGAAAAGGCGCAAAAAGAATAAGCGGACGCAGTTCCAATACAAGCGGAGAAGAAAATATCATTTCCAACGGTTCCGTAATTGCCGTTGCGGACGGCCAGTGTATGTGCATTGTGGAACAGGGCAAGGTTGTTGAAGTTTGCGCCGAACCCGGCGAATTCACATACGATTCTTCCACCGAGCCTTCCATCTTTGCGGGCAAACTGGGCGAAAGCATTCTGGATTCCTTTAAAACCATCGGAAAACGTTTTACCTTTGGAGGAGATACCGCAAAGGATCAGCGCGTTTATTATTTCAATACAAAGGAACTTATCGGCAACAAATACGGCACACCTAACCCGGTACCGTTCAGAGTAGTTGACGAAAGAGCAGGAATTGATATTGATATCAATATCCGCTGCTTCGGCGAATACAGCTATCGCCTTTGCGACCCTATTCTCTTCTATACAAATGTCTGCGGCAATGTGGCGTATCAGTTTACCAGAACGGATATAGAAAGCCAGCTTAAATCCGAGCTTCTTACCGCCCTTCAGCCGGCGTTTGCTAAAATTTCCGCCATGGGTGTGCGCTATTCCGCGCTTCCCGGCCATACCGCGGAAATGGCAGATGCGCTTAACGATGTGCTTTCTGAAAAATGGCGCGGCCTTCGCGGAATCGAAATCGTATCCTTCGGCGTTTCTTCCGTAAAAGCGGAAGAAGAAGACGAAAAAATGATCAAGGAACTTCAGCGCAACGCGGCGTTTATGGATCCCACCAGAGCGGCGGCACACCTTGTCGGAGCGCAGGCTTCCGCAATGCAGGCGGCAGCGGCAAACGAAAACGCAGGCCCGGCCATGGCGTTTATGGGTATGAATATGGCCCAGACTGCCGGCGGCGTTAACGCCCAGAACCTTTATGCCATGGGCCAGCAGCAGGCTGCACAGCAGCCCGCACCGGCACCGAAGGCGGATAGCTGGACCTGTTCCTGCGGAGCGGTAAATACCGGCAGATTCTGCACCGAATGCGGCGGCAAAAAGCCGGCCGACGGCTGGGTGTGTTCCTGCGGAAACATTAATAAAGGCAAGTTCTGTTCGGAATGCGGAGCTAAAAAGCCTGCGGGAGAACCCCTTTATAAATGCGATAAATGCGGCTGGGAACCGGAAGATCCCAAAAATCCGCCTAAATTCTGTCCGGAATGCGGAGATCCTTTTACCGACGAGGACATTAAATAAAAATACTGAATAAGGGAGAGCTGTTATGGAAAACGGAAATAAACTTCTTGCGGCAATTTCTTATATATGGATACTTTGCATTGTAACCATTCTTTGCGCAAAAGATGATGCCTTTGCGCGTTATCACGCAAACCAGGGGCTGGTTCTTCTTATTGCCAACATTGCATCTGTTGTTGCCGGATTTATTCTTGGATTTATTCCTTTTGTGGGCGGCATCATCAGCTGGATCATCAGCATTGCGCTTTTTGTACTTATGATTCTTGGAATCGTAAATGCCGCAACAGGCAAAATGAAACCTCTTCCTCTCATCGGCGGAATAGAAATAATCAAATAACTGCACAGCAAAATAAAAAATCCTCCGCGCGGCGGAGGATTTTTTTGCTTTAGTTAACGGGTTTTAAAATATTCCGGATCCTTTACTATAAAAATCGGAAAGGGCGGGTCGTTCGGCCTGTTGAGAAAATCGCATTTCATAACATTATACTGCGCACCCGGCAGGGAAGAAACAAATTCGATAATTGCGTCCCTTTCG
>SVNB01000101.1 GCA_015067125.1 Oscillospiraceae bacterium | reverse complement strand
CGCAGGTCTGGCCGCAGTTAAGATATTTGCCGAAAACAACGCGCTTTGCCGCAAGAGGGATTTTTGCGGTTTTATCCACAATACAGGGGCTTTTTCCGCCAAGTTCCAGAACGCAGGGAGTAAGATTTTCTGCCGCGTTTGCAAGCACTGTTTTGCCGACGTTTGTGCTGCCGGTAAAGAAAATAAAATCGAATTTCTTTTTAAGAAGAGCCTCGTTTTCTTTTCTTCCGCCGGTTATAACGGCAATATATTCCTGCGGAAAAACCTCTTCGATTATTTTTTCCACAACGTCAGAAGTTGCCGGAGCATAGGCGCTGGGTTTTATAACCGCGGTGTTTCCTGCGGCAATGGCATCGGTAAGCGGTTCAATGGTTAAAAGAAAAGGATAGTTCCATGGGCTCATAATAAGGGTGTTTCCGTATGGCAAAGCCTTTGTATAGCTTTTTGCGGGGAACTGTGCCAGGGGAGTTTTTACCCTTTTTTCTGCGGCAAATTTTTTTATGCGGGGAAGCATATAGCTGATTTCTGTTTTGGCAAGGCCGATTTCGCACATAAATGCTTCCTCAAAACTTTTGCCAAGGTCGGCTTCAAGCGCTTTTGCAATTTCTTCTTCGTGCTTTTCTATGACGGAATAAAGCTTTTTAAGCATTTTTATGCGGAAATCTACAGAAAGCGAAGTGCCGCTTTGAAAAAACTTTTTTTGTTTTTCAAGAATTATATCTATGTTTTTTTCGGACATTTTTCTTTTTTATTCCTCCGGAATGCCTTCTTTGCTTACTTTGCGAAGATTTTTATAGATGGTTTCCAGCGCGGAATAAAAAAACTCTCTCTGCTGGTCGGTCATGCTTTCTCCGGAAACGGCACAAACGGCGGCAATGGCTCTTTTGGCAACAAATTCCGCGGTTTCTGTGCCTTTTTCCGTTAAAAAGATTTTGGCGCGGTAACCGTTTTTTTCTCTTTTAACAAGTTCTTTTTCTTCCATTTCCGCAACGATTCTTGAAACAGCGGCTTTATCCTTATCGCAAATTTCGCAAAGCTGTGCGGCCGTAAGGCCATCCGGGCAGCGGTGAAGCGTTGCAAGATAAATGGCAAACGCACCCCGATAGCCGTGCTTTATCATTTCGTCTTTTTCTATTTTTTGAACTTCGCGGTAAATTCCGGATATCATAAAAGAAAACTGTTCAAAACGGGTAATCATAAAAAATCTTCGCCTCTTAAACTTAAAGTTAAAAGTTGATAAGTCAACTTTTGCACGAAAAGCATAATACAATATTTTTGTTGATTTGTCAACGTTTGTTTTCCGCGGATACAATTATGCCTAAATATTCCATTCTTCGCCATAAGCAAAACCCGCAGCGGCGGCGCGATAATGCGTCATGCCGTTTACTTCAAAAACCCGCAAGCCATAGTATTTTTCCGCATAAGGCTTTTCTTCAAAACCAAAGCCGTCCGGGTCATAAAATTCCACCCGGCAGGAAATATAAGAGCCGTTTTCTTCCACAGAAGCGATTTTTGGCATTATTATTTTTTCTTCCGGCACTATTTTGTAATACCCGTTTTCAAAATCATAATGCTTTGTAATATCTCTTATACCAAAAATATAATAAGCGGCGGTTTTTATCGCCTGTGCGCTGATTAAAGGTTCGCGGTTTTCGTCATATTCCAATACGGCACCGTATTTTTGGGGATTATCCATAACTTCCAAAGCACAGACGGCAACGCAGCTTTCCGGAGCGGGGCGGTTATATTCATCAAAGCTTCCGTCAGTGGCATATATTAAATTCCGCAGAAAATAAATATAATCGTTATTAAAATTTTCGGCGCCCTTGTAAACATATTCTTCCTCTTCTTCGGAAAGATATGCTTTTCTGCCGTCGGCTTTTGCGTTTTCGTTTACCTCCGTAAAAACTTCCGCTGCTTTGCTGTAAACGTTTTTGGGCGCAAGCCATTTTTTGTTCTGCTGCGGATAGTAATCCCATTTTACGGAAACAAGAGTATAGCTTCCGTATGGATAAAGATACATCTGTCCGTTGGTGTGGCCTTCGGATTTATCCGAACTGATATAAAGAGAAAGACTTTCGGAATGATTTGCCGGTTGTTCCTGTTCATCGGAATATTCCTGCCATTCATCAATGCGCAGGGCGTTTTGCATTTTGCTGTATTCATAATCCGTAAGAACAATGCTGTCATAGGTGGTTCCGCCGTAACCGCCGGTCCATATTTCGTCAAAATCCGCGGGATTCGGCATGGGCAAAGGCGTTTTTAAATCAGATGGTAAGGTTCCGTAAACAAAGGCACTGTGGATAAGTTCGTCGCAGATATTTCTTGCTTTTTGCGCGGATTCCGGCAGGGCGATAAAAAAGTTTTCGTTTTCCCGGTTTTCGCCCCAGATCATTTTTATTATCGTATCTTTTCCGTTGCTGTAAACGCAAAGTTCATCGCCGTTTTTGGTATAGAGAACGGTCTTCAGGCTTTCATTTGCCGGGGAAGTATCCGCGCCTTCGGGAAGTTCGGTCCAGCTTTCCCACTTAAGGGCCTGTGCAAGGGAATATTCCGGAATATCAAGGGTTACTTTTTCTTTGCCCTGTTCAAAAGCCAGAAGAACACAGAAATCACAGCCTTTTGGCATAACAGCTTTGTTTTTTACCATGCCTTTAAAACGCAGATAATTATAATTAACAAATTCAAAATTTGCGGTGTATTTGCCGCGGCTTACTTTTTGAGGGTTTCCGTTTACGCTTTCTGTTCCGAAAAGTTCCAGAACAACGGAAAAATCGTTCCGCACCCGCTGGGAAGAAATTACCTTGCAGGAATATGCGCTTTCCATACCCCATCCAAGGCCGGAAGAATATTCCCTGCGCTTTTCGTCATAATCAAAATTTTCTCCCCACTCAAAGTTTGAGTAATCGTAATTTCCGAATACCTGCAAAAGAATTTTTTCCACCTTGTTTTCCGGAAAAATTCTCGTCGCATCAAGGCCGATTTTAAGTTCGCCAAAATACGGCGCGTTTCTGCGGCAGCCTTCGCCGTGGTTTGTATATGTTGGCATTTTAAAAATAAAGTTTTGTACCAGAATATCTTCTGTTCCAAGGGAGCTTTTGCCTTCGATTCCGGATTTTAAACTTTCCGCAAGCTGTTTTGCAAGTTCCTCTGCCTGCCACCGGTAATCCGTCGTGAAGGTTTTTGTCTTTTCGGGAATATTGGAAACAAAGCAAAGATAAAATCCGTTTTCGTCCTCTTTTATTTCAAATTTTGCACTGGTGCTGCATGGGCAGCCGCAGTGCAGGTTTTTAAGAATCAGCGAATACGAAGCAATGCTATCTTTTATGCCGTCAAATTCTATTTTTTCTGTTTCCCACTGGTGAACTTCCGCGTATATTCCGGTTTCGGTGGTTTCCCTCATATATTTTTTATCTTCATCAGAAATACAGCCTTTCCCAAAGTGCTTTTCTATAAGGGCAATATATTCTTCTGTTTCAAGGGAATATTCCGTTTGGTTAAGATGTTCAATATTTATTTTTTTGCCGGTTTGTTCAATTTCCGGAAGAAGCATCTGGGCAAGAACCCAGGGCTGGGGCTGACCGATGGAATCCAGCTTTGTTCCGCCCAATACCCTTGCTATGCGTTTTACAAAGCCAAGTGCTTCTTCGGAAGAAGCGTATTTTTCGAGTTCCAAAGCTTCTTCGGTTTCTTTGTTTTCCTCTGCCGGAACTTCTTTTGGCAAGGGTTCTTTTGCACAGCAGGCGCAAAGCAGCGCAAAGGTTAAAATTATCAGAAAAAGCTTTTTCATAAAAATCCGGTCTCCTTTTGTTTTGCTTTCTACCCATAAAGTAACCTTTGGCGCGGATTTTGTTGCAGTAAAACGGAATTTATGATAAAATTATTCTTCCGAACAGTAAAAAAGAAAGGAGCACTTTTTTATGAGTGATACAATAAAAGTTTTGATCGGCATTCTTCTTCCGTTTATGGGCACCACCCTTGGCGCCGCGGCGGTTTTCTTTATGAAGGGAGAAATGAACCCCAAACTGCAAAAAGCCCTTTTGGGTTTTGCTTCCGGCGTTATGGTGGCGGCTTCCGTATGGTCGCTTATTATGCCCGGAATCGAAATGGCCGAAGCCGCCGGACAGATTGCCTGGCTTCCGGCTGCGGCGGGTTTTCTTTGCGGAATGTTCTTTTTGCTTTTGCTGGATAGTTTTATTCCCCACCTGCACCTTAATTCCGATAAGCCGGAAGGCCGCCCCTGCGGACTTGGAAAATCCTTTATGCTTGTTTTTTCCGTGGCGCTTCATAACCTGCCGGAAGGCATGGCCGTGGGCGTTGTTCTTGCGGGAATGCTTCGCGGAGAAAGCGTTATCACAACCGCCGGTGCTTTTGCCCTTGCCATAGGTATTGCTATACAGAACTTTCCGGAAGGGGCGATTATTTCCATGCCTTTGGTGGGCACGGGACTTTCTCGCAAAAAAGCTTTTAAATACGGTTTTCTTTCCGGCGTGGTGGAACCCATTGGCGCTGTTATAACGCTGCTTCTGGTTTCTGTAATAGAACCTGTGCTTCCGTTTATTCTTTCTTTTGCCGCCGGCGCCATGATTTACGTTGTGGTGGAAGAACTTATTCCGGAATCTCAGGACGGGGAACACAGCAACATTGCCACCATCGGCGTTGCCATCGGTTTTGCCCTTATGATGATTTTGGATATTGCCCTGGGATAAAATTTACAAAACGGCTGTTTTGCGTTAAAAGGAGGTTTTTTTCGTGATAAAGGTTGCTGCCGCAATAATTGAAAAAGACGGACGCTTTTTGCTTTGCAGGCGCGGCCCGGGCGGAAACTGCCCCTTTTTGTGGGAATTTCCCGGCGGAAAAATCGAAGAGGGAGAATCTTCTTTTGATGCCGTAACAAGAGAAATAAAAGAAGAGCTTTGCGCGGATATTGTGCCGCAGAAAGTTTTTTGCGAATATAAATATTCCTATCCGGAAAAAGAAATTTACTTTTATTTTATAAAGGCAAAGCTGCTTTCCGAAAAAATCACACCCACTTTTCATGTGGAAACAAAATGGCTTTTGCCGGACGAACTGGAAGACCTTGAATACTGCCCTGCGGATCTGAGCACCGTTAGAATGCTGAAAGGAGTTTGAGCACCGTGATAAATTCCACCCTTTGCTATATCGAGCACGAAGGAAAATATCTTATGCTCCACCGGGTAAAAAAAGAAAACGATGCCAACAAGGATAAATGGATCGGCATCGGCGGAAAGTTCGAAGATAAAGAAAGCCCCGAAGACTGCATTCTGCGTGAAGCAAAGGAAGAAACCGGCCTTACCCTTACTTCATACCGTTACCGCGGAATAGTCACCTTTGTTTCCGATAGGTGGGAAACGGAATATATGCACCTTTTTACATCAGATGCCTTTGAAGGCAAGCTTTTGGACTGCGATGAAGGCGAATTAATGTGGATAAGCCGCGAAAAGCTGGATTCCATACCAAAATGGGAGGGCGACCGCATTTTTCTGGAACTTTTGCAAAGAGAAGAACCTTTTTTCTCCCTTAAACTGCGGTACGAAGGCGAACGCCTTTGCGAGGCGGTGCTCAACGGCAAAAAAATAGTATAAAGGAGCCTTTGTTATGTATTTTAAAACCCGTGACGAAGAAGCGGCTTTTCTTAAAAACCTCTGGCTGGGTATTCCAACGGCCTGCCCGGAATGCGGCTTTCATAATCTTGAGCATCTGCACAAAAAGGCAAAGAAAAGCAATACCGAATGGAAGTGCCCCGGCTGCGGCAAAATTTTCCGCACTATAAATATGCTTAAAGATCTTCCGGAAAAGTAATCTTTTTG
>SVNB01000100.1 GCA_015067125.1 Oscillospiraceae bacterium | reverse complement strand
GAAAAACCATACCAAAGATTTACGGAGGAAATCACAATAAGCGGAACAAAATACAGCATATCCCTTGCCGGAATTTTTGTTTTGCAAAGCCCGAAGTGTTCATAAAGTCCGTTTCTTTTTATAAAAATAAAAGCGATGGCAGAAAGAAGCGCGCCAAACAGCACTGTGATAAGTTTGGGTATTCCTATGCTTTCCGAAACGGAATCAGCGGTGCTGAAACCGATGACGTAAATGATTATCCAGGCAACTGCGAAAAGGATCTCTTCTTTTTTGAAAAACCTCATCAAAGGGGAATCGGATTTTCTTTTTGCCGATTCAATATCGCAAAGCAGATTATAAAGACCGTCCTCCGAAAGTATCCCGCGTTTGAGGTCTTTAGGAAGTTTGCCTTTTTCGTCAAGCTGATAGTCCTTAAGCCAGCGTCCGCTTTCCATATATTGAGTAAGAAGCGAAACTTTTCGGCAGAAACTTTCTTTTTTTAATGCGTTTTTATCATTTTCATATTCTTCTTTGACTTCGTCAAACATCTTTTCAAGATGTTCTATGCGTTCAACGGCGTAGCAAAGTTCCTCTTTTTCCATAAAAAAACCTCCCTGCGCATTAATTTTCGCTTGATTTTGAAATGAAGGATTCAAGATTTATTTTGTGGTTATATTTAACCGCTGCTTTGCGGTCTTTTTCGATAATAACGTCGGTCATATCAAAACCGTTTACCGCAGCCATTGCAAGAGCATAGTGGATAACGTCCGCAAGCTCCGCTGCAAGTTCAGCATCAAGGTCGCTTCCATCATCGGCTTTTCTTCCGGTGCGTTTATTAAGGACTTCGGCAACTTCGCCTATTTCTTCAACAAGCTTCATGAAAAGGTTATGTTCGGTCAAGGAAACGCCGTTTTTCTCGGCAAAACCGCCGTAGGTGTTTTTAAGATAGGCTTCAAGATTTTTTACCGTTATCTGCATAATCGGCCTCCGTTTTTTTTATTTTATAACTTCTATCCAGTTTCCGTTTTCTTTATAGAAAAAATCTTCGCTTAAATCATCATTAAGAAATACTTCCAGCTGTTTATCCATGCCTTCTGCAAGGTCAAGGCTTTTTAGCTCGGAAAGTTCCGTCCAGAAGACTTCGCCTTCATCGGAAGAAACAAGCTCGCCGCTGAATTTATCGGTTTTATAAAATAAAACCATATACCTGGAACCGTCGTCTTCCGTCCAGTCTTTAATTCCGCAAAGTCTGGGAAAAAATATTTTAAGTCCGGTTTCTTCATAAACTTCACGGATTACCGCATCAGTAAAAGATTCGCCCTTTTCAACGTGTCCGCCGGGAAAAGTTATTCCGGGCCAGTCGGGGTTTGTTCTGTTTTCCACCAGAACGCGGCCGCCGTTATAAATCATGCACATATTTGTGATTATGACTTTTTCGCTTCTGTCCATAAAAACCTCCTTAAATTTATGTAAATCATTATAGCAGATTACGGAAACAAAAAACAGGGGCAGTCGCCCCTGTTGCGGAATATTATATTATTTGCAATATGCTATAAGAAGTTTAAGAGTGTTTTCCACGCCTTCTTTGTGGCTTCTTTCGTATCCGTGAGAAGCATATACACCGGAACCGATAAGACCGTGACGGATGTCGTAACCGGCGTTAAGGGTGGAATCCACGTCGGAACCATAGAAAGGATAAATATCCACAGCAAATTTTATATCATTATCCTTTGCGGCCTTGATAAGTCCCGTAACGACGTCGTAATTATAAGGTCCGCAGGAATCCTTTGCACAGATGGATACCATGCGTTCGTCGCAGGTAAGGCCTTCGCCCACACAGCCCATATCAACGGAAATCATTTCTGTAACGCCTTTTGGAACAGAAGCGGCGCCGCCGTGACCAACTTCTTCATAAACGGTAATATAGTGATACTGGCGGTTTTCAAGTTCTATGTTGTTATCTTTAAGATATTTTGCGTATCCAAGCAAAATTCCTACACTTAATTTATCATCAAGAAAACGGCTTTTAATATATCCTTTTTCCGTTATGGCGGTTCTTGGGTCAAAGCAAACGATATCGCCGACCATAATTCCAAGTTTTTCGGTATCCTCTTTGGAATTAACCTCCTCATCAAGTACAACTTCCATATCGGTGTATTTGCGCTTTGTATCGTTATAGTTTGCGTTTACGTGAACAGAAGCGTTGTTCAGCTGAAAAGTTCCTTCATAAATTCCGTTAAAACGGGTTATAATGCGGCAGTTTTCCGCTTCGGCGTTATTGGGGTTCATTCCGCCAAGGGGAGAAACCCTGAGGTTGCCGTTGCTTTTGATTTCGCAAACCATAGCGCCAAGGGTATCGGTATGTGCCGCAAGAACGATTCCGTTATCTTTATTTTTGCCGCCTATATCTACGAGCACGCAGCCTTTTACGGTCATTTTGGGTTTATAACCAAGCTTTCTGTATTCTTCCATTACAAATTCCGCGGCTTTTTTTGTATAGCCGGTGGGGCTGTCGATTGCAAGGAGTCTGCAGGTTATATCGGTGATGTAATCCACGTAATTTTTCATAAGCAATACACCTCTTTGTGTTTTAAATATGAATTTATTATATCACGCATAAAAACAAAAAAACAGGGGTATTGCCCCTGTTACCTGCACTTTTCTGCCATTTCCATCATATTTTCTGCAAAAATGCCAAACCCTTTGGTAGGGTCATTTACAAAAACATGAGTTACCGCGCCAACAAGTTTTCCGTCCTGAACGATAGGCGAGCCGCTCATGCCCTGAACAATACCGCCGGAAAGTTCGATAAGATCCTCGTCCGTGACCCGTATTACCATATTTTTTGTCATGCTGTTATCAGAAAGATTTATCTGCTCTATTTCAATATCATATTCGGTCACTTCTGTTCCGTCAAGAGTGGAATAGATTACCGCGGCACCTTCATAAACGTCCTGCTTTAGCCCTATGGGTGCGGAAAAACCTTCGATTTCATAATCGAGCGTACCGTAAAGACCGGTTTCGTTATTTATACTTACTGTTCCTATATCGCCGCCGGTAAAAACTCCGCCAAGTTCGCCCGGAGCACCGGAAACGCCTTTCCGGATTTTTGTAATAGCCGCAGGTGTAATTTCTCCGCTGGAAAAAAGGATCGCTCCGCCGGTGTCAACGTCGCATACAGCGTGCCCAAGACCTGCAAAAGTCATTGTTTTCGGGTCATAAAAAGTCATTGTACCAATGCCGGCGGCGCTGTCCCTAACCCAGAACCCTGCTTTATAACCGCTGTTATCCGCAAGCATTTTTGGAAGAACATTTATGCTTATGATATTATCTTTGCGAAGGACTTTAAAATTAATATTTTCGCCGGAACAGTTTTCTATGCTTTGAGCAACTTCTTCGTTGGTAAAAATATCTTTTCCGTTTACGGATTTTATAATGTCGCCTTTTTCAAGTCCGGCTTCCAATGCAGGGCAGCATGGACCTTCCGAAGATTTTATTTCAGAAAATCCCACCACCAGAACGCCGTCCGTAAACATTTTTACACCAAAAGGGGAACCGCAGATAGTTACGATTTTTTCGTCAGTAACCGTTATGCTTACTTCTTTTACTGGAATTGTGCCCATAAACTGTATTTTTGCGCTGCGGGAATTTTCCTCTGTGCTGATAGCAGGTTCCGAAATGCCGTAATTGCTTTTTACGGTAAAAAATCTTCCGTATATTCCGGGAAGCGAAACCACATCGCCGTTTTCGGAATAAAATTTTTCCGGAAGAAACTGTTCAGAAATAAGAATAACACCCAAGATGACGACTGCCGATATACTGCATATTGATGCTAAAATTTTACTTATTCTGTAAATCAAAAATTCACCTCCCGAATAATATTTTTTCGCAGAAAACGCTTTATATGTTCGCCAAAGTTTTGCTTGATTATTCTCCAAAAAAGACATATAATATTGAATATAAAAATAAATTTAATATTTATAAAGAAATTTTAAAAAAACACTTGACGCGGATATATACTTTATGGTATAGTATATACACCTCTAAAAGGGTTTATTTTTTTGCGCAAAAACCCGTGTCCTTTTAAATGAGGGAGGCAAAAATTCCAAGAATCAGGAGGTGCCGCAATGCGAGTCAAAATAGTGTTGGCATGCACAGAGTGCAAACAACGCAACTACACTACCATGAAAAACAAAAAGAACGATCCTGACAGACTTGAAATGAAAAAATATTGCAGGTTCTGTCGCAAACACACGCTCCACAAAGAGACGAAGTAAGGAAAGGAAGAGGTATTTACCGTGGCTAATGAAAATACTGCGAAAAAGCCGTCCCTTTTCTCTAGAGTAAAACGCTTCTTTAAAGACATCTTTGGTGAACTTAAAAAAGTTGTTTGGCCCAGCAAAAAATCTGTTGTCAACAACACCATAGTTGTTATTGTTGTCGTTATTATCTCTTCGATCGGAATCAGCTTGATTGACTATTTCTTCGGTCTTATCCTCAGGCTGTTCTTCGGCTCTTAATGCGCGAAAGGAACTGAGTTTATGTCTGAAACTCCTAAATGGTATGTTGTCCACACATATTCCGGATATGAAAACAAAGTATCCGAGAATATCGAAAAAGTTATCGAAAATAAACGTTTTAAAGACCTTATTTTCGACGTTAGTGTACCGACCGAAACTATTGTTGAGGTAAACGACAACAAAAAGCGTGAAGTGGAACGCAAAATTTTCCCGGGCTATGTCCTTGTTAAAATGATTCTTACGGACGAATCCTGGTACGTTGTTAGAAATACCCGCGGTGTAACCGGTTTTGTAGGCCCCGCTTCCAAGCCCGTACCCCTCAGCGATGAGGAAGTTGCAAAGCTTGGCATCGGCTCCAAATCCGTAGAGGTTAAATATTCCGTTGGTGACATCGTATCTATTGTTGGTGGTCCGCTTGAAGGCTTTGAAGGCAAGGTAGAGTCCATTGACCTTACCGCAAATAAAGTTCGTGTTATCGTTTCCATGTTTGGACGCGATACAGCCGCAGAGCTGGAACTTGAACAGGTAGCCCGCAAAGATTGATTACTTTTTGAGGTAGTCGGCCAAAACGGCCGGCGAACGCAGAATATAGGTATTCTGCGTGTGGGAGGAATCGAAAATTTGTTCAATCGGTTCCGTTTGACCACGTAATGGTTGGAGGTTTGTAAAAACATGGCACAGAAAGTTATCGGCTTAATTAAGCTGCAGATCCCCGGTGGCAAAGCCACTCCCGCACCGCCTGTTGGCCCTGCACTTGGCCAGCACGGCGTAAACATCATGGCGTTCACCAAAGAATTCAATGAACGCACCAAAAATGATATCGGCATGGTAATCCCTGTTGTTATCACTGTTTATGCTGACCACAGCTTCTCGTTCATCACCAAAACCCCTCCGGCAGCAGTTCTTATCAAAAAAGCTGCTAACATCACCAAGGCTTCCGGTGTTCCGAACAAGAACAAAGTAGCATCCATCACTTCCGAACAGTGCCGCAAAATTGCTGAAACCAAGATGCCTGACCTTAACGCAGCATCCGTAGAAGCAGCAATGAGCATGGTAGCAGGTACCGCTCGTTCCATGGGCGTTACCGTAGAAGAATAAGTGAAGGAGGTTAGCATTAATGAAACACGGAAAAAAATATGTTGAAAGCACTAAGCTTGTTGAACATGCTAAACTCTATGAAGCAAACGAAGCTCTTGAGCTTGCTTGCAAAACTGCAACCGCAAAATTCGACGAAACCGTTGAATGCCATGTTCGCCTTGGCGTTGACTCCCGTCACGCAGACCAGCAGGTTCGTGGTGCAGTAGTTCTTCCTAACGGAACCGGTAAAGAAGTTAAAGTTCTTGTTTTCGCAAAAGGCGATAAAGTTCAGGCTGCTCTTGATGCAGGCGCTGAATATGCCGGTGCAGAAGAATACATGCAGAAAATCATGTCCGAAGGTTGGATGGATTTTGACGTAGTTATCGCTTCTCCCGATA
>SVNB01000099.1 GCA_015067125.1 Oscillospiraceae bacterium | reverse complement strand
TACGGTTATTTCATTTTTGTTTTCTATTACAGCATCTGTTGCTTCGTGGATTTTGGTACAAAAAGAAGGTAATTCTTTGATGCAGCGTGTGGAATTGCTTCCAAAATCGTAAATCAGCACGCCGGATTTGGAAGGAAAAAGCGCGCAGGGTGTGTCATCCATATAGAAGTGATAATTTGTTGCACCAAATACGGTAAGAAGATGGAGCTTATTATTGTTAAAAACCGTAAACTCACCATCAATGCCGGGGTTCCAGTTGTTCATAGCTGCTCCGGAGGTGAAATCCTTGCTTATCCAGTTAAAAATTTTTTTACTTTCATAGGTATTTTTGTTAGAAAGATACTTCCAGCCTGTTTCTTCAAGCTTTATTTTAAGGGTGTGGCTTGAAAAAATCTGGCAGGCTTTGGATTCTGCCCAGCCGTCATAATAGGAAAAATCTATGGTAAGATAATCGCCATCCATGTGGTAATCTGTGATATATGTGTATGGAACACCGCCGCCGCAGCCGGGAACAAAATATTTATCTGTCTTTGAGTCATATTCAAAATAGCGGCGGTAGTCTTCCGGAGACCAGGGAAACCACCGGGCGATGCTTTCTTCGGTTTTACGTCCGTCTGCCCAATAGTTTTCTGCCATATCGTATTCGCTTTTTTCAATGTCGTAATATTTGCTATCAAGGTATTCGCATTGATAAAAAATATAGCTGTAAATTGCGATATTGCCGTTGGGAGCATTGTTTTCATCAAAATCCAGGGAAAGCGGCATAAAAGAATCCATGGGAGAAATATATTTTTCCCAGATTTCAAGAGTTCTTCCGGTCATGGCAGTTTCTTCTATCCTGACAAATTTTGGCGGAGCAAAATCTTTTATTTCTTCTGTAACAGGGGCAGAAATACTTTCATCCGTAACAAGGCTTATGGTGAATATTTCTTTTGGCTCTTCGCAGGCGACGGACTGATCTTCTTTTAAAACGGGTTCCTCAAAAAAATCCGGAATATCCGATATTGTGGGCGCGGCCGGTTCTTCCTTTGGTGTTTCGCAGGCAGAAAAAGAAAGGATAAAAACAGCCATAAGCAAAAAAGATAACAGTTTTTTCATAGCACACCTCCGAAAAAATCTTCTTATATCTATATAGTGTATTTAAACGGAAATGTGCAGCAAAAAATCCCGCCGTGGCGGGATTTTTTATTTGATATACTGTTTTTATACGTTTCTGTTATAAATCGGGGCGATATGCTTTTTGTTTCCGCCAATGATAAGCAGTGCGCAAAGGGCGGAAAACAGCATAAATACCATAAGGGTGGCACGCATGGAGATAAATTCCGAAAGAACGCCGGAAACAAGCTCGCCGGAAAGGGTGCCAACGGTGTTGAGCATAAAGAAAGCACCGTTAAAACGCCCTTTAACGTGGTTGGGAACATAGGACTGCGTTGCGGAAACGCGGATATTATAGGAAGTTACGCCAAGTATGCCTATCATAAAGCTTAGGGCGTGCATAATGCCGAACGGAGTATAGAGATAGAAAGCTTCCACAAGGGCAATGCTGACGTAAACAAAAAGCGCAATACCAAATTTTTTGTTTGCCGGAAGCTGCACTTTATAGTGAATAAGTCCGCCAAGGCTTCTGCCGATTACGCTGAAAATGGAAACGAACATATAAAGATATTCGCCGTTGGAAAAACTTTCTTTAAACCAGGGCAGGGTAACAACCTGGGAACATCCGCCCGCAAAGCTGATGACCATAAAATAAACGGTTACTGCCAAAAGGCCTTTTTCTCCGGCAAGATATTTTATGCCGTCCTTCATATCCGTAAAATAGCTTTTGGCGCTGTAGGAAGCCGCAGAAGGGATTTTTGTAACCGCTTCGACGTCGGATATTCTTGTTTCACAAACAGCCGCTATAAGGAAGAAAACAGAGTTTACCATCAGCAGCGGAGCAAGGCCGAATGCGTTATATGCAACGGTTGCCAGCGGCAGCATAAAAAAGGTCATGGTCTGCAAAGTGCCGGAAATGGAATACGCTTTTGAATAATTGCCCTCTGTTATAAGCAGGGGATAAAAGCTTTCGAAAGCGACCATATAAACGCTGTTTATTGTGCCGATTATAAAAGTTGCAAGGGCAAAAACGCCAAAGTTAAAGGCATCAAAAAATATAAGCGCGCCAAGAGCAAGATAGAGCAAAGCACTGCAAAAATCCAGCGTGTATATTGTTCTGCGCCGAGAAAACCTGTCCATAAGCGGACCGGAAATTATCGGCGCGGCGATTTGCGGCAGGGTGTATAAAAATATGTATATGGCATAAAGCAGGGTGGATTCCATATAATCGAGCACAAAAAGGCTCATGGCAAAACCCGCGATGGAGTTACCCATCATAGAAACCACACTGCCAAGGGTTATGGTGGTAAAATCCTTTGTCCAAAGTTTGTTCTGCATTGCATACCTCTGATTTATAAAGAGTTTTATAATACCGCACAAGTATATCACAGTTTTTGTGCCGTTACAACAGATTGCGTCAAAACGAAACGGTCTTACTGTTCCGTTTAGCTCCCCTTGAGGGGAGCTGTCACCGCAGGTGACTGAAGGGTGTTTTCAGCCTTCCCAAAGGGGAAGGTTGACCGCCGCTTGAAGAACCGGCGGAAATCATTACGGAAGAGGAAATTTTTTAAGAAATTGAATATTTTGAAGAAGAAACGGAGCTTTTAAACGCTTCTGCCGAAAACGGCCTTAAAGAAATTATCCGTTTGCAGATAGAAGCCTATGTAAAATCCATAGATATTGCAAAGGCGGACGGTGCGGCGGAATAACCATATTTGCAATACAATTTGTATTAATTATACAAAATTCGACAAACAGTAATAAAAATCCGCAAAAAAATAAGGCACGGTAAAACCGTGCCTTTGTTTTTTTATACGCCAAGATAGGCTTTTTTAACTTCTTCGCTGGCGGCAAGTTCTGCGCCCGTGCCGGAAAGAACGATGCTTCCGGTTTCAAGAACGTATGCCCTATCGGAAATAGCAAGGGATTTGCCCGCGTTCTGTTCAACAAGAAGAATGGTTGTGCCGTCTTTGTTGATGTCTTTGATAATATCAAAAACCTCGTCAACAAGCAGCGGAGAAAGGCCCATGGAAGGCTCGTCCAGCATTAAAAGCTTCGGGCGGGACATAAGTGCTCTGCCCATAGCAAGCATCTGCTGTTCGCCGCCGGAAAGGGTTCCGGCAATCTGGGTGCTTCTTTCTGCAAGGCGGGGAAAACGCTTATATACTTTTTCAAGGTCTTCTTTAAAGGTATCGTCCTTTTTTTTGGAATAAGCGCCCATCAAAAGGTTTTCGTAAACGGTAAGCTCCTGAAAAATTCTTCTGCCTTCCGGAACCTGGGACATTCCAAGGTGGACTATTTTGTGGCAGGGTGTTTTGGTAATATCCTCGCCATCATAAAGAACAGAGCCGCTTTTTTTCGGAATAAGGCCGATTATGCTCTGCATAGTGGTAGTTTTGCCTGCGCCGTTTGCGCCGATAAGTGTTACGATTTCTCCTTCGTTAACTTCAAAGCTTATTCCTTTAAGGGCTTTGATAACGCCGTAGGAAACCTCAAGATCTTTAACTTCTAAAAGTGCCATTGCGTTATCCTCCTATATATGCTTTGATAACTTCGGGATCGCTGAGGGCCACTTCCGGCGGACCCTGAACAAGAGAGGTTCCGAAGTTGAGAACGGTGATTTCATCGCAAAGTCCGGAAACAAACTTCATATCGTGCTCGATAAGCAGAATGGTTATGTTGTATTCATCGCGGATGCGGCGGACTATGGTCATAAGGTCTTCGGTTTCGTGCGGGTTCATACCTGCGGCCGGCTCGTCAAGGCAAAGAAGCTTTGGATTGGTGGCAAGAGCACGGGCGATTTCCAGCTTTCTTTGTTTGCCGTAGGGCAGATTGCAGGAAAGATTG
Organism: Oscillospiraceae bacterium; assembly: GCA_015067125.1. Classification (GTDB taxonomy): domain Bacteria; phylum Bacillota; class Clostridia; order Oscillospirales; family Ruminococcaceae; genus UMGS1668. Next base: position 2,084 of record SVNB01000099.1, on the reverse strand, counting down.
TTGCGCTCGTCTTCCAATCCTACAATGCGCAGAATTTCTTTTGCTTTTTCGCGCATGGCTTTTTCGGTTTTAAAATGTTTTGGCAGGCGGAAGATGCTTGCGAAAACGCCGCATTTATATTCCGGCTGGTTGTGCAGGCCTACCATAACGTTGCGGATAACCGTCATATTATTAAAAAGACGAATATTCTGGAAGGTTCTTGCAATGCCTTTGTGGTTTATGGTTTCCTGGCCTTTGCCGGTAAGGTCCTCTCCGTCCAGCCAGAATTTGCCGGTGGTGGGTTTATAAACGCCGGTGATCATATTGAAAACGGTGGTTTTGCCCGCGCCGTTGGGGCCAACAAGGCCATAGAGCTGTCTTTCTTTAATTTCAAGATTAAGGTTCTGAACAGCTTTAAGACCGCCGAAGGAAATGCCGAGGTTTTCGGTTTTAAGAACAACTTTGGACATTATTCATCCTCCTTTCCGGCCTTATCGGGAGTATATGGAGAAGATACCTGCAAATCGACAGAAAGAACTTCGTCCATTTTGATTTTGGTGGGAACGCGGTCCCATTTTGCTTCGTCGTCACGATGCTTGGAAGGGTTGTGTGGTTTAAATCTGTTGATGAAGGTTTTGATATTGTGTTTATCGCGGAAGGATTTAAGCGCAGGAGCGTTGTTATAAATAACAAGCACAATAAGAATAAGCGCATAAATAAGATCCTGCAAAACGGCAAGGTTGCCGGTAAGAATTGTCTGAAGTTCCACATCAAGGAAGGTGATAAGCGCCGCCGCAATAATGGAACCGTTGATGTTGCCCATGCCGCCAAGAACGACCATAACAAGAATTTCTATGGAATAGTTATAGCTGAACTTGGTGCTTTGCACGGTAAAGTTGGAATAGCTGTAAAGAACGCCGGCAATTCCCGCAAAGAAGGAAGAAACGGTAAATACAAGCAGTTTGTATTTTGTAACGTCGATGCCGGTGGCTCTTGCGGCAATTTCGTTATCACGGATGGCGGTAATGGCTCTGCCGTGTTTGGAGCGGATAAGGTTTTGCGTTACCGCAAGGCAGGCAAGAACCATAACAAACGCAATAACAAAAAGGATATCTTTATCAAAACGGGGAGTATCCAGACCAAGGGAACCGCCAAAGGATTCTTTGCTGGAGTTCATAAATACAGAACGAACGATTTCGCCGAATGCAAGGGTCACTATCGCAAGATAGTCACCGCGCAGGCGCAGTGCCGGAAGACCGATTATCATACCAAAGCCTGCGGCAACAAGTCCGCCCACAACAAGAGAAACTATAAGAGCGGGCCATTCGCCAAGCACGGGTTCAAGAATAACCGCGGTTTTGCCGCCAAGGTATGCGCCTATGCACATAAATCCGGCATGGCCAAGGGAAAGTTCGCCAAGAAAACCGACCACCATGCTTAAAGATACAGCAAGGGTTATGGCAATGGCTATTTTTTCAAGCAGATATTTATCCGAACTTTCAAGAAAACCGGTAAGAGAAAGTACGGCAAAAAGAAGGGTTACCGCCGCAACAACAATATAGTTGAGATAATGATTCCATTTGATGTTTGTAAGCTTTGTCATTATACTTTCTCCCTTCTCTTCTTGCCAAGAATACCGGTGGGACGAACAAGAAGTATGATGATAAGAATAAGGAATTCGATGGCGTCGGTATAGGGCGCGATCACCGGGATTTTAAGGGAAATCGCTTCTACAACACCCATCAAAAGTCCGCCAAGCATTGCTCCGGGAATGGAACCGATGCCGCCGATAACCGCCGCGGTAAATGCTTTTATACCGGGCATTGCGCCAAGAGTATTGGAAAGGCTGGGAGATTTCATCAGCATGAAAAGGCCCGCAAAGGCCGCAAGTCCGGAACCGATGGCAAAAGTAATCATAATAATGCGGTTTACGTTGATTCCCATAAGCTGTGCGGCGCCTTTATCTTCAGAAACGGCAATCATTGCGCGGCCGGTTCTGGTATATTTTACAAAAAGGCTCAGGGCTGTCATAATAACAACGGAACAGGCAAGGGTAACAAGAATATATACCGGAATGGTAAGTCCGCCGAATTTAATGCTGCCAA
>SVNB01000098.1 GCA_015067125.1 Oscillospiraceae bacterium | reverse complement strand
TTACGAAGGCGGCATTGCCCAGAATTATTACGACGCATTGGCGGCAGAATATAAATTTTCTCTTGACGTTCCGGTAAAAGATTTGCCCAAAGAGGTAATTGACGTTCTGCTTTACGGCAGCAAGGGCAAAAAACTTAAAGTAAAGCGCGAAAGCAACAGCATGCACGGATATTTTGAAAGCGAGTTCGAGGGCATTATAAACAATATGGAACGCCGCTTTCGTGAAACAAACAGCGAATGGATGAAAGAAGAAATAGCCCTGCAGATGCGCGCTGTCGATTGTCCGGACTGCCACGGCGAAAGGCTTAAACCCATATCTCTTGGCGTAACGGTCTGCGGAAAAAACATCAGCGATTTTACAAAGATGTCCGTAAAGGAAGCTTTGGATTTCGTCGAAAATATGCAGCTTACCGAACGCGAAAAGATGATTTCTTATCTTATAATAAAAGAGATAAAAGCCCGTCTTGGTTTTCTTAAAAACGTTGGTCTGGAATATCTTACTCTTTCCAGAAGCGCAACCACGCTTTCCGGCGGAGAAGCGCAAAGAATCCGCCTTGCCACCCAGATAGGCTCTTCGCTTATGGGCGTTCTTTATATTCTTGATGAACCCAGCATCGGCCTTCATCAGCGTGATAACGAAAAACTTATAGATACCCTTAAACACCTGCGCGACCTTGGCAACACGGTTATCGTTGTTGAGCACGATACAGATACCATGCTTGCGGCGGATCACATAGTTGATATAGGCCCCGGAGCGGGCATCCACGGCGGAAACGTGGTGTGTTCCGGCAAAGTGGAAGATATTATGGCCTGCGAAGAATCTGTTACGGGCGCGTATCTTTCCGGCAGAAAAAAGATAGAGATTCCCGAAAAAAGAAGAGAAGGCAGCGGTAAAAAAATCATAGTGCGCGGAGCTTATGAAAATAACCTTAAACATATCGATGTGGAATTTCCCCTTGGAAAACTTACGGTTGTAACAGGTGTTTCCGGCAGCGGAAAAAGTTCTCTTGTAAACGAAATTCTTTATAAAACCCTTGCAAGGGATCTTAACAGGGCAAAGCATATTCCCGGCCACTGCGAAGGGATCGAGGGCGAAGAAAACCTTGATAAGGTTATCTGCATAGACCAGTCGCCCATTGGCAGAACGCCCCGCTCCAACCCGGCAACATATACCGGCGTTTTCACAGATATCCGCAATCTTTTTGCGGAAACTGCGGAATCCAAAGCAAGGGGATATAACGCCGGCCGCTATTCCTTTAACGTTCGCGGCGGCCGCTGCGAAGCTTGCGAAGGCGACGGCATAATAGAAATAGAAATGCACTTTTTGCCGAATATTTTTGTTCCCTGTGAAGTTTGTAAGGGCAAACGCTATAACCGCGAAACTTTGGAAGTGCACTATAAAGGCAAAAATATCAGCGATATACTGAATATGACGGTTGAAGAAGCTCTTTTGTTCTTTGATAACGTGCCGAAGATAAAAAGAAAGATACAGGTTCTTTCCGAAGTGGGCCTTGGATATGTAACTCTTGGCCAGGCGGCAACCACACTTTCCGGCGGCGAAGCACAGCGAGTAAAGCTTGCGACGGAACTTTCCAAACGCCCTACCGGCAAGACGGTTTATATTCTTGATGAACCCACCACCGGACTTCATACGGCGGATGTTCACAAGCTTATAGAAGTTCTGCAAAAGCTGGTCGATGGCGGCAACACGGTTATCCTTATAGAACATAACCTTGACGTTATAAAGGTTGCCGATCACATCATCGACCTTGGACCGGAAGGCGGCGACGGAGGCGGTACTCTTGTGGTGGCCGGCACTCCGGAAGAGGTTGCGGCCTGCGAAAAATCCTATACCGGCAAGTTCCTTAAACCGATTCTTGAACAAAAGCTCTGACGGAGGAAGAATGATTTTATACCACGGAAGCAACACTTTTGGAATAAAAACCCTTGAACCGCATCTTGCGGACCACGAAAAACCTTACATTTATATGTCAACTCTCGAAATCGTTGCGGGGTTTTATATGGTAAACGCGGTGGAAAGGCCTTATTACTGGTTTCCTTACGGATTTGACAAGAACGGAGCGGTGGAGTATGATGAACTGTATCCGAACGCGCTGAAAGAAGTTTCGGAAGGGAAAAGCGGCTGTATTTATGTTGTTGAAGCGGACGAAAAAGACGTTCTTCCGTTTAAGAATATTCCCTGCGCAAGGCTTGCGACGGTGCCTATGGAAGTCAAAGACTGCATAGAGATTTATGATTGTTACGAATGGCTTCTTGAACAGGAAAAACTTGGGGTTTTCAGGCTGAACCGGTTCGAGGAAAAATCCGAAAAAGAAATGCAGTGGTGGCGAAAAACCATTCTTGAATATATCGACCGAAAAGGCATGATAGAAACGCCGGATTGTTCCTATGCAAGATTTGTGAAAGAAAAATTTCCGGCAGTTTGGGAAGATTACGAAAAAATTTGTTCGAAAAGATAAAGACCGATTTTGGAGGACTGGGCAGAATGACCTATTATTTTACAAGCGAAGTTCCGGATCTTAAAACAGTTGAACCGGGAAAAACCAAACTTACAGAAAACAAAATGATTGCGGCTTTCTGCCTTGCAAACCCGCTGGAAGAACCGCATTATTGGTTCCCCTGCGATTTTGGTTCCGATGGCACGGTGCAGTATCACGAACTTTTCAAAGACGCGTTCAAAGAATCCTGCGAAGGCAAAAAAGGTTTTGTCTATGCGGCGGAAGCAGAGGAAGACGAAGTCTATCCTTCCGGAGAAATAGTTACCGTATGTTACCCCAAAAAAGAACTTGCCGTAACGGACTGCGAAGAAATTTCTGACCTTTATGAATGGCTTATGGAAAACGAGGATATGGGCAGATTCCGCCTTTATACCTTTGAACAGCACACAAGGCAGGAACTTCTGCTTTGGGATAATTCCATTCTTCGCTATCTTGCCAAAAACACCATGATTGATAATCCCGAAAACCCTTATGCGGAATTTGTGCAGAAAAAGCTTTCCAAAGTGTGGGAAAAATACAGAAAACTCTGCGGAAGATAATACCGCAAAGAGTTTAAAAGATTTTTTGTTATGCAAAGCAGCGGGTACGCCTTTGGCGTATCCGCTTTTTTATCTGTTTTTTAAAATATTTTCAATAAACTATATAAAATAAATCAAAAATATGTTATGATAAATTATAAATATACTTAAAAAGGAGAGAACTCCATGGCAGAACCCGTTATTTTTAAAAGCCAGACTTTCGGCGGCTTTAATAAAGAAGAGGTATTGAAATACATAGATTCCGTAAACGCTCAGCATTCCGAAGAACAGGAAAAAGCAAATGCGGAAATTATTGAAAAAGATAAGGCCCTTGCAGAAAAAAGCGAAAAACTTGATGATCTGCAGGCAAAATATGACGAAATAATGGCTGCCTATGAAGAACTTCGTCAGCATTATCTTATGCTTAAAGAACACAGCGATAATATAGATGCAGAAAACGAAAAACTTTTTGCCCGGTGCGAAAAAGCGGAAAAGGAACTTGCCATAGAAAAAGAACTTAACCGCCAGCTGGAAGATAAAATTGATGCGGAAAAACAAAAGGCAGAACAGCGCGCTGCCCAGGAAAAACGCATTGCCGCTTCTATAGAAAGCGCAAACGATTCCGCAAAGCTTATGCTTACCGCGGCAAGAGATAACGCAAAAAACATTATTGCAGAAGCACAGTCCGGCGCGGAAGAAATTAATTCCGATATTGATGAGTTCCGCTCGGAAATAGAAAAAACCAAAAGCTTTATGGAAGATTCTCTTGCGGTTTTGGTTCAGCGTCTTGAATATATCGCAAAATCTGCCGAAGAAGCCAAGCTTCCTTCCGGCGCAAGAATAAACAAAGCAGAAGAAATTGATAAAAAATACGAAGAACTTGTTGCAGAAAACGAAAACCGCACGGCCGTTCTTCGCAAACGGTTTTTTCAGTAAGCCGCCAAAACAGCCGGTAACCGCGCCCGGAAAAACTGCAGGCGGCGAGCCAGAAAGCTCTTTACTCAAGCCAAAACCGACCCAGCTTATAAAAAGACCGGTTACGGCTATACGCAAAAAGCCAAAACCGATAAGTTTTGCCGATGGCGTAAAGAGCCTTATAAAAGCGATAACAAAAATGCTATGACAGTTCTGACCGGAGCGCATCCGGTCAGATTTTTAAACAGTAAGGAGAAATCAAGTGGAAAAACTTAAAATATCCTGTCCCTGTCTGCTGGGACTTGAAAGCGTGCTTTCCGGCGAAATGAAGCGAATGGGAGCACAGAATATCGTTGCGGAAGACGGCAGAGTTACCTTCGAAGGCACTTTTGAAGACGCCGCCGCGGCAAACCTTCGCCTTCGCACCGCAGAAAGAGTTCAGATAATCGTAGCGGAGTTTGAAGCAAGAAGCTATGAAGAGCTTTTTCAGGGAACCCTTGCGGCACCTTGGGAAGAATTCATAGGCAGAAAAGATGCTTTTCCGGTAAAGGGAAGAACGGTCCGCAGCCAGCTTTACAGTATGTCGGACTGCCAGTCCATAATCAAAAAAGCAATCTGCAAACATCTGGAAGGGGTTTATCACCAAAGCTGGTTTGACGAAACCGGAGCAACCATTCAGATCCAGTTTATGATCCTTAAAGATAAGGTGCGCCTTATGCTCGATACTTCCGGCACGGGTCTGCACAAACGCGGTTACCGCAAAAATTCCGTTGCGGCACCGATAAAAGAAACCATCGCCGCAGGCATTGCAGATCTTGCGCATATCTATCCGGACAGCGTCGTTTGCGACCCGATGTGCGGTTCCGGCACTTTGCTTATAGAATCCGCCATGAAGGCCCTTAACATCGCGCCGGGTCTTAACCGCCATTTTGCCGCGGAACAGTGGGGCTGCTGGCCTTCCGAAACCTGGCAGCATCAGCGCAGCGCCTGCCTTGATGAAATCCACCACGATACCACTTTTGTGGGTTACGGTTCCGATATCGATCCGGAGGCTATCCGCCTTTCCATAGAAAACGCGAACAACGCCGGTGTGGGTTCCAAACTTCATTTTGAACAGAAAAATATGAAGAACTTCACTTTTCCGGAAGCAGAAAAAAAGCTTATTGTTCTTTGCAACCCGCCCTATGGAGAAAGACTTCTCGACATCAAAGAGGCGGAAGAACTTTACCGCCAGCTTGGAAAAGTTCTTACAATGGACGAGGGAAGAAGCTTTGCGATAATCTCTCCCCACGAGGAATTTGAAAGCCTTTTTGGCAAGAAAGCAGACAAACGCAGAAAACTTTATAACGGCATGATCAAATGCCAGCTTTATATGTATTACAAATGATGAAAAACGAAAGCAAAACTCTTTATATTCCCCTTTACGGAAAAGCGCTTGTAAGCCGCAAAGGGATTATTCTGAAGGATAAAAAAGCGGAAGAAATCTGGGCGGAAGAGGGCTTTTCCATTGGCGGAAAAAGCCGTTCGCGCTGGCTTGCATATTTTATGGGAATGCGCGCCGCTGTTATTGATAAATGGACGGAAGAACAGCTCCGCAATAATCCAAAAAGTCTGGTTATCCATCTTGGCTGCGGTCTGGACTCCCGCGCGGAAAGGGTAAACGCGCCGTATTCCATGTGGTACGACGTTGATCTTCCGGAAGTTACAGAGGTAAGAAAAAAGCATTTTAGTGAAAAAGAGAACTACAAAATGCTCGGAGTTTCCGCTATGGAAACAGAGTGGATAAAAAATCTTCCGGCGGCAGAAAATGCCGTGCTCATTCTTGAAGGCGTGAGCATGTATCTTTCCGAAACGGCAATAAAGAAACTTTTTGCGGCCTTTGGCCAAAAATTTGCGGAAGTAAATATTATAATGGATGTTTATACCGAACTTGCCGTAAAGATGTCGAAATATAAAAATCCCATTAAAGAAGTGGGCGCAAAGGCAACTTTCGGCACCTTTGAGTACGGGATTTTTGAAAACGAAAAAATTACGTTTACAGGCGAGCTTTGTATGACGCCGAAAGATAAAATCGAAGAACTTTCCGGCTTTGAAAAAGCGTTTTTTAAAAAGATGTTTGCCGGAAGTTTTGCCAAAAAGCTGTATAAAATATTTACTTACA
>SVNB01000097.1 GCA_015067125.1 Oscillospiraceae bacterium | reverse complement strand
TTTCTGCGGTTTGTTTTCGGCTTTTTCAGTCCGGCTTTTTCAAGAACTCTCGGCCATGGACCAAAACGCATTTTAAGACAGACAAAGCCGATAGTTTCGGTCTTTTTCGGCGGTCTTCCAAGCTCATTTGCCTTGTTTCGTACTATATCGAGAAGTTCTTCGTCGCTGTCTTTTTCGTGTTCTTTTGCGAACTTACTTTCAATTTCTCTTCGTTCCCGGTCAAGCCCGCGTTTTTCTTCCCTTGAAACAATTCTTTCTTCCAAAATCACTGTTTTCTCCTTTTTTGCAATAAAAAAAGCTGCAATGACACCTTGGTCATTGCAGCCGAATTTCTGTTCCCAAAAAATCCCGTCCGCGCATAAAATGCGTTCTTCGGGTTCGATCATCAAAGGCTTTCTGGCTCATGCATTGGGAAAAACAAAAGTTTTCCTGCGTTTTTTTATCCTACCTTCTCAGCTTCTGGCCAATGGCCGGCTTGCGCCGCGGATAAAAAACTCCTGCATTTACAGCCCCTGGGTGGGTTCCGGACTCCAACCGGATTTCCTTATTCCAACGCCCGGCAAAAGCCGGTCTTTACGCGGAACTTGATGCAGCTTATTCAATTTCTTTTTTGATTATACTACCTTATATTTCTTTTTTCCATAGCATTGCAAAAAGTCAGCAAGAAAGGAAAAGGTTTATTTTAGCAATATTTCTTCTCTCACGATCTCCTCCGCTCTGTTTCTGATATTATTCATCCTCCTTACCCATTCCATCTGATCCTGCTCTTTGAGCGCTTCGGTTAAGCCTTCCTGCTTTGCAGGGGCTTTCCTCTCATACAAAAAAGAACCCCACCGAATGGTGGGGTTCTGCCCTCCGGGTTACCTATAATCCCTCATCCGTCAAAGCTTTCAGCTTTGCCACCTTCCCCTCTGGGAAGGCAAAAAAAGAGCTCCACCAAAAGGTGAAGCTCTGAAAATTCTCTTGGAAACGATTAACGTTTGGAGAACTGAGGTGCACGACGTGCTTTTTTAAGACCGTATTTTTTACGTTCTTTCATTCTGGGGTCACGGGTAAGAAGACCAGCTTTTTTAAGGGCAGGTCTAAGCTCTTCGTTGTACTGAAGAAGAGCACGGGAAAGGCCGTGACGGATTGCGCCTGCCTGGCCGGTTACGCCGCCGCCTGCAACGGTGCAAACGATATCGAATGCGCCGATGGTTTCGGTAAGTTCCATGGGCTGACGAACGATGAGTTTAAGGGTATCAAGGCCGAAGTAATCGTCGATATCGCGGCCGTTGATGGTGATTGCGCCGGTTCCGTTAGGATAAACGCGAACACGAGCTACAGAGCTTTTTCTTCTACCGGTACCGTAGAAGTAAGGGTTAGAATCATACATGGTTTACGTCCTCCTTCCGAATCATTTTACCCAAGCTTCGGGAGCCTGAGCCTGGTGTTTGTGGTTTGCGCCAGCATAGATGTGGCAACGGGTAAGGCTTTTTGCGCCAACGCTGTTGTGAGGAAGCATGCCTTTAACTGCAAGCTTCATAGCAAAAGCGGGGTTTTTTGCCATAAGGGTTTTGTAGTTAACTTCTTTGAGGTGACCTACATAACCGGTGTGATGATAATATTTTTTCTGGATGAGTTTGTTGCCGGTGAGAACTGCTTTTTCGGCATTGATGATTACAACGTAATCGCCGCAGTCTGCATGGGGAGCAAAATCAACTTTGTGTTTGCCGCGAAGAAGAACAGCGGCCTGTGCAGCAGTGCGGCCAAGGGACTTGCCTGCAGCGTCAAGAACATACCATTTGCGCTCGATAGTAGCGGCATTAGGCATAGTAGTGGACATAGCGTTTACCTCCATTAAAATTCCTTATTGTATTACTTTTGTTTAAAAGCGACAGTCATTATTATAATTAAAGAACAAAGCTTTGTCAACAGATTTTTTGAAAAAAATCAATTTACAAATTGATTGCTTTGTTTTTCTTTGATTTTCTTTTGTTTTCTTTGTTTTTCTAACTTTCGATTTTTTAAAAAAGATGTTTTTACGGCACGCAAAAAAGGCCTTGTTTATGCGGTTTTGCAAAAAAAGAAAGCCTGCTCTTTTTTTAAAGAGCGGGCTTTTGTTTTTAATCTTCTTTATATTCTGCAATATCTTCCAGCTTGCAGCCGATGATGCTGCAAAGCTGGTTCAAAGTATAGGTACTGACGTTTCCGTTTTTACGAAGGCGGTCAAGCTGGCCGGTGCTTATGCCGTGGTTTTTTATAAGTGAATATTGAGAAATGCCTTTTTCTTTAAGGGTTGACCAAAGCTTATCAAAAACTATCATTGAAAAGAATTCCTTTCGTGTTTTCATTTCAATGATAAATTATTGTCAGAATATTGACTATTGCCCATATAAGGGCTATAATTGAATTGAATTTTTTCGAAGGTGGTATTAGAATGAAAAATTTACTAGGTGTTACAATGATTGTTTTGGGAACATTGGGAAGTCTTTTCTGCATCCTTAAAATAAGCACAGACAGGGGATATACTTACTTTTTTCCGCTAGAACCTTATGAAGTTTTCATCTACATGATTCTTATCGCATCTGTTTTGCTCCTCATTTTCGGAATAACAATTATCCTTCCGTTTAAAAAAGGTTAATAAAATGCCAGACAAACAAAGGAGTGAAACTTAAAATGAAAAAACTGAGTATATTGTGTATTTTAATTTGTTTGCTTTTTTTAAGTTCTTGTGATGGCTTAACTCCAATGCTTCTCAACGATATTGAAAGCTTGGACAATTTGGAAAATGCTTTTGCAGAAAAAGATGATGGTTTGTCATATTCCGAAGCAAAAGAGCAGGGCGGATTTTTTGTTATGGAAGATGAAAATAAGTTTGTGCCATTGGAAGAAGATATGAAGTTTTTCATCGATCATTCGTTCAATGATAATATCTTTTTTACCGATGCGGAAAGTGAAAAAATTCCAAAAGTCGGCAAAGCGGAAAAAATTGTGTTGTTTTCAAATAAATTAATAAAGGATAAATATTGGTTTGTTCCTATTCAGGATGAGGGCTATACAATTCCTTTTGAATTTTATTACGCTTCCGAAGGGGTTTGTATTACTGGTTTGGAATTTAAGCAAGAGAGTAATTATGATGATTATCAGGTTGAAAATGTTTGTCTTAAATATACCGGATACACAAACAAGGAATTTAGAAAAGCAGTTGATTATATTAATGAAAAAATCGCAAAAGAAAGTTATGATTCGGATATGGTTTTCCCAGAAAAGTTGTGTCCGCATGGGCTGCCTTGCAGTAATATAAATGTGTTTCGTGGAAAGAAATATCTTGAAACAGTTACAATAGCATTTTATGCAGGAACAAGCTATTGCGAAGAGACCTTTTATGCGGATTTGAAATATTATGTTTTTGACGGTTGTGAAAAGAAAGATAAGAGGATACCTCCCCAAATATATTATTCTGGCACCGCTATAACTCCGGAATTTACAAAAGAAGGGTATGTAATTTTTGATACAAGTTCTTTTGAAAACGGAAAATATGTAATTGCAAATCTTAATGAAAGAGTAATTTTTGAAATATCCCGATAAACGAAAACAGCTCCCTGCTTATGCCGGGAGCTGTTCTTTTGCTTCTTTTCTTTCTTTGTGTATCTTTACCATGCTTATTCCGTTGGAAATTACGGTAAATGCGCTGAACCATACGGAAACGAAGTTGTGGTGATAAATATCATATACCGCCCACATAACAAGGGTGATGATTATTACCCATTTGAACCACATAACGTCCTTGGTATCAATATACCATGTAAACATACCTGCGGCTATTATCGGTATCCAGGTTATGGGGTTAAGGGTTATGGTGGAAACAGTAAGCGCAGCCTGAACGGCAATAAGGACGATTTTTATCGCGGTGGTGCAATTCCATCTGGAAATGATAATATTTCTTGCAACGCTTACAAGGCTTGCAATGGCGCCGCCTATGCCGCCCAAAAGCAGATGGGAAAGGGCGTTAAGCGCAAACTGCAGGGTCTGCATTACAATATATTTGTTTTTATCTTTTATAAAGCCGATGAGCACCATTACGGTGCAGCCCATAAACGAAACGATATTTCCCCAAAGAACGGACATTTTTTATTCCTCCGTTCTTTTTTCTTTTTTTATCTGCCATATGCTGTAACCGGTGGAAACAACGGTAAAGGCATCGAATGCCGCAGAAATAAAGTTAAGATGAACGGCATCGTAAACAAACCACATACAAACGGTGATGATCATCACTTTTTTGAATTTGATGATATCTTCGCTGTCGATAACCCAGGTGAAAAGAGAAGTGGCAAGAATGGGCAGCCAGGTTATGGGGTTAAGGGTTACTGTTCCAAGAGAAAGAACAACCGAAAGAACAACAAAAAGAAGTTTAAGCGGAACAGAGGGTTTGCATTTAAAGAAAACAAGGTTTCTTATGATGCTTACAACCGTTGCGATAACACCGCCCATGCCGCCAAGAAGATAGTGCGAAACTCCCATAAGAGTAAACTGCACGCACTGCGCCGCAAGGATTTTATTTTTGTTTTTGATAAGGCCGATAAGCACCATCATGGTGCAGGAAATTATGGAAATTATGTTGGCGACAATAATAGAAATATTATCCAAAATCAGTACCTCCATGAAATAAATAAAAAACTGTCCGGCTTTGTCAAGGCCGGACAGTACAATATCTGTAAACAGCATACATTATTATAATAGTATAAAAAGGCATTGTCAAGCGGGAAATTCATATTCCCAAAAGCGCTGTGGCAAAACCAAAATAGATAACAAGAGAAAGCGCATCCACAACGGTGGTGATAAAAGGCGAAGCCATTACCGCAGGGTCGGCGCCAAGTTTTTTCGCTATAAGGGGCATAAATGCGCCGACTATTTTGGAACAGAAAACCGTAAGGAAAAGGGTAAGGGCAATAACGGCGGAAACCATGGGAGTGACCTCCGGATTGCCGAGAAGCATACCGTCAAAAAGCAGAACTTTTGCAAAGCTTACGACGCCAAGAGCCGCACCCGCAAGAACGCCCACCCGGGCTTCCTTCCAGATTACGCTGAAAATATCGCGGAATTCGATTTCCTGCAAAGAAAGTCCGCGGATAACGGTTACGGAAGCCTGGGAACTGCAGTTACCGCCGGTGCCCATAAGCATGGGGATAAACGCCGTAAGAACAACGCAGGAAGCCAGAGCGCCCTCGAAGCTGCTGATTATCATTCCGGTAAAGGTGGAAGAAAGCATAAGTATCATAAGCCAGGGAATACGGGATTTCCAGATATCAAAAACAGCGGTGCGCAGATAGGGACGGTCGCTTGGTGTGATTGCGGCCATTTTTTCGATATCTTCGGTGGCTTCTTCTTCGATAACGTCGATAGCGTCGTCGAAGGTGATGATTCCAACAAGGCGGTTTTCCGCGTCAACAACGGGCATGGTATCAAAGTCATATTTGCTCATACGCTGAACGACCGATTCCTTATCGTCCGTGGTAAAGGCAGAAATTACGTTCGGTTCCATAATATCGCCGATAAGGGCATTTGTATCCTTTTCCAGAACAAGGGTTCTTATGGTAACGTAACCTATAAGGTGACGTGCTTCGTCCGTAACATAGGAAACGTTGATGGTTTCGGAATCATCGCCTTTCTGGCGGATAACGTCAAAAGCGCCGGCAACGGTGGTGTTTCTGCGCAGGCGGATAAATTCCGTAGTCATAAGGGAACCGGCAGAATCTTCGGGATATTGCAGAATTTTGTTTATTTCGCTTCTGGTTTCCGGATCGGAATATTTAAGAATACGTTTTACCACGTTTGCGGGCATTTCCTCAATAACGTCGATGGTATCGTCAAGGAACATTTCATCAAGGATGGCTTCGAGTTCGGCGTTGGAAAAGCCTTTGATGAGCATCTCCTGGGAATCGCTTTCAAGCTCGACAAAAACGTCCGCCGCCTTTTCTTTTGCAAGAAGGCGGAACATTACGGGAAGGTGGTCTTCCGGCATATCGTCAAAAAGCCACGCGATATCCGCAGGGTTCATATCAAGAAAACGCTTGCGAAGGTCGTTGTATCTTTTTTCGTGACACATTTCTTCCAGTTCTTCTCTGAGTTCGTCATATCTTTCTTCAAATCTTTCTTCGTATTCTGCCATGACG
>SVNB01000096.1 GCA_015067125.1 Oscillospiraceae bacterium | reverse complement strand
TTCTTCCGGCGACGGAGAGTTCGGATTTTTGGAAATCCTCATCACCGTAATTGTAATAGCTGCCGTTATCATAGCCGTGTTCGGCAGAAGCGCCGCAAAACGTCCTTCTCAAAAACAGGTCAATATCCCCGCACAGCGTCCTGCAGCGTTTGTTAACGATGTTGCCGGCCTTAAGGCGCGCGATCCCGGATTCAACGAATCCAAATTCCTCGGCGACGTTTCCAATCTTTATATCCGTTTCCAGGATGCATGGTCCGCCCGTGACCTTACGGATATCCGCACACATCTTACAGAAGAACTTTACGCCAGATCCGAACGCCAGATTGATGGATATATCCAGCGCGGACAGACAAACCATGTGGAGCGGGTTTCTGTGCTTTCCGCAAATATAGTCGGCTGCACAAAAGATGCGAAGAACGATATAGTCACCGTAGAAATTGTTTCCAGAATCACGGATTACATAACCGATGACCGCACCGGAAATATAATCCGCGGCGACAGAAACAAAGAACTGTTTATGACCTATCGCTGGACTTTCATCCGCACCCTTGGCAAACTTACAACAGAAGACGAACCTGTTGACGATAAAAAATGCCCCAACTGCGGTGCACCCATCGACCTTAACCGCAGTGCTGTTTGCGAATATTGCGGAAGCGTTGTTACAAGCGGCGAATACGGCTGGGTGGTTTCCGATATCCAGGGCATCAGCCAAAGATCCTGATATTATACGGGTATGTTGAGCATATTGAGCACGGAATACCCGTGCTCAATATTTTTTTAAAAAATCTGCAACATTTTTGCCCTGTTAATACACTTATTAATCAGAGAATGAAAAATTATCTGAAAACGGCGGTGATATAATGAAAAAACTTATCATCATTCTTTTTGCGATTCTTTTGCTTTGCTCCTGTTCAAAAGAACCCGCGCCCCCTGCTTCGGAAAATTCCGTTCCGGAAGTTCCGAACAGCGAACAGCTTCTGGAAGAACCCCCGGAGGACGAAAAACCTCCGGAAAAGGAACCCACAGACCCTGTTGAACAGGCAAAAGTTGCCGAAGTTCGGGGAATGTGGTATTCCGGATACCGCGAAAAATGGGAAGACGAAGGTTTTTCCGCCACTCCCGGCAACGTAACTTTTTTTGAAGACGACGTTTTTTCCTATGCTTTTACCATAAATACCGGAGAAATTATTTTCTCTTTTCCCGCAAAGGGCACCCTTGCTTTTAATGATATGGAAAATTTTTCCGCGGAAAAACAGGGAAATCATATCCATGCCACCTGGGGCTGCGAAGGAGTATTGGAAAACGGAGTGCGCTATTTTATAACCCTTGGCAAAATTGTTATGGTGGATGAAGATTTTGAATTTGTGGGACAGATCCTTCTTCCGGAAAACTCTTATTACCATATGTGGCCCATGAGCGTTGCCCTTTCCGAGGACGGCGAATACGTTATTCCCGTTTGCAGAATACCGAAAAATCAATCCGAACCCACCGGAGGAATAGTTCTTACATACGGTGCAAATTTTGAACTTCTTTCCGAAGCCGGAGAGATACCCTTTCTCACACATCGGTTCGGCGATTATTATATTCCGCAGTTTTCGGAAAAATCCTACACCTATTCCTTTAAAAATGCCCACTATCTTTCTTCCGTTCTGGAATATAATCTTGATGAAAACACCGCGTTTTTCAAACCCGGCGAAGGGTATTCCTTTTTTGACGGCGATTATTCCGTTTCTTTCATCAAAGGCAAAAAATACGAAGGAGAGGAAGACTATAATCACTATTCCCTTGCAAACTACGTTCTTCTTAAAGAAGGCCACAACATAATTGATTATATGGAGCTTGATGAAGAGTTTGGATTTGCCCCGGGTACCGAAGATTCTTCCCTTGCGCTGGCGGATATTTCCGAAAGCGCAAGAAAAGCCGAAGTATATGATGATTTTTATCACCGCACCATAACGGTAAACTTCCGCAAAAAAAACGTGGAAGCGGAATATGTTTTTGAAGAAAAACACCTTACAAATCTTTACGATAAATCTGATGACGGAAAATATTCCCTTTACGCGGTTTCGGAAACTTCCGGCGGAGATTCGGTTGCGTTTAACCTTGTGCTTAAAAACAACGAAACCGGCGAAACCCGCTATATGTTCAGCAACGGCATAGCAAACGGTTTTCTTCGCAACGGGGATATCTATCGTCAGGAATGGGATTCTTTGCGCATCTATTCCCCGGAAACCGGCGAGCTGCTTTTTGCCATGGAAGACAAATTCCCGTTTAATTTTTCCGATAACGAAGAAGATTACCGCTGTCTGCTGGCGTTCCGCAGAGATCCGAATGACCTTTCTTTTATGATAGTTTATTGGGAAGGTGAGCACGGCGTTTTCACCGAAGAAGATCCGGACGAATACCCTGTTTACAAAATTGCTTTTCTTACCGCGGACGGAACGCTTTTACGCACTTACGAAAGCGAAATTCCCGTGGAACTTGGAATGTATCAATGGCCATTGGATTCCGTTATCTATTACCGAGACGGAAAATACACCATCACAAATCTGGAAAGTAAAGACAATAAGGGCATAAACTTTGTTTTTGATTCCGAAGCGGAAACTTTTTCCGAACCCAAAAAGAACAAATAAAAACATAAAAGGCGCTTTAAAAAAAGCGCCTTTTTATTTTATTGCGTATAACAAAAGCTTTGCGCGGCCGCCCGAAAAGGCCCCCTTGCCTAAATTTTTTAACCGCTTGCGGTTAAAAAAGACTGGGGGATTCTTTTTTTATTACCGGTTTTTGCAAAAACACCTCATCCGTCTGCTCCGCAGACACCTTCCCCTCAAGGGGAAGGCTGAATTTAGCCCCCTTGCCTGAAGAAGATTCCCCTGCCAGTGGAAATATCGTCGAAGACGACAAAAGGGTGGTTTAGCTGGCACGCCCATCAGAACAAAGGCGTGACTGGTGGATTCTTTTGCAAAATCCGATAAATTTTATTGAAACGTCGTAGGGGCGGCCCTGCGGCAAATTTGAAAACATCAACTTTCCACTTTCAATTTTCAACTATTTAACGCCCTACGGGTTGCCTGTTATCCCTCTTCCGTCTTTTTCGCCTTGCGGCGAAAAATCCACCTTCCCCTCTGGGAAGGCTGTCTTCCGGGGTACCTGTTTGCGGCGGGAGCAAAGCCCCCGCCCTACTGTAAATTGGTTGCTTTGTTTTTCGGAACGGTCAGGGCCGTTCCCTACGATTGGCATAAAAACGGGTGGCAATTATGCCACCCGTTTTTTTACGGAAGATATTTTTCAAAAGTATATCCCTGTTCCCGGATATAATCTATTACGTCGCCAAGAATTTCTGCATTGGTGGAAGAAACCGCGTGAAGCAAAAAGATTTCTCCATCGTGCGGACTTTTTGTGATTTTATCGAACGCCTTCTGGTGCTCCATCTGGTTTTCCGGATCCCAGTCCGCATAGGCAAAGCTCCAGCAAACGGTGCGGTAATTCATCTTTTGCAAAAGAGCAAGAGTCCTTTCGGAAAAGGCGCCTTCCGGCGGGCGGAAAAGATACATATCGTATCCAAAATTTTCAGAAACGTAATTGTGCAGATCCGCAACTTCGGCATAGGCTTCTTCCATGGTTATCTGGGTCATGTTCGGGTGACGTGCACTGTGGTTGCCCACAACGTGGCCTTCGTCGATCATTCGCTGAACAAGTTCCGGTTCGTTTTTTACGTAAGAAAGCGTTACAAAGAAAACCGCCGAAACGCCCTTTTCTTTAAGGGTATCCAGAATAACAGGGGTGTATCCGTTTTCGTAACCTTCGTCAAAGGTAAGATAAACTTTTCCGGAATGTTCTTCTCCGGCCCGGTAAAAATCCGCCGCAAATTTTCCGTAATCGTTTTGCAGACCAACGCAGGCTATGGGCGTTCCGTTTTCGTTAAAATTGGTTCCGGGGCCCCAGGGCACCTGTTCGCTGCCAAGGTCTGCAAATTCCGCAAAATACGGAGAAAGTTCTTCCAATCCGGCTATATCGTTTTCTATCGGGGCAGGTTTCTCTTCTTCCGGCTCTTGTGGAATCTGCGGTTCTTCCTGCTCCGGTTCTTCCGTAATTTCCGGCGTTATCTGAATATTTGCGGAAAGGCCCTCTTCTTTTTCTATAATGTTTTCTTCCGGTTTTTCAAAAAAAGAACATCCGGCAAACAAAATGCAGATTGCCGCGGCAAAAGCAATAATTTTGATCTTTTTCACAGGCGTGCCTCCCTTTTTTGACAAATATTTTGTTTTATAAAATATTGTACCACATATTCGGCGATTTATCCCCTTTTTTGTTAAAATTTTTTATGCTTTTCTCTTTTATTTTTTTTAACAATAGGTTATAATTTAGTTTGATATGCATTGGAAACGTTTTCTTTTAAACCACGGAACAAAAACGCAAATCATGCGATAATATAGATATTTTTATCCCGATCAGGAGGAATTTATCTTGATAACAATTTTTGACATCGTATCTATGCTTGGCGGACTTGCACTTTTTCTTTACGGCATGCATATGCTCAGCGCAAGCCTTGAAAAAATGTCCGGCAGCAAACTTACCAAAATTCTGGAAAAACTTACCGGCAGCGTATGGAAGAGCGTTGCCCTTGGCGTTGGCATCACCGCCTTGGTACAAAGTTCTTCTGCCACCACGGTAATCACCGTTGGTCTTGTAAACTCCGGCATACTCAAACTTGGCCAGGCCATCGGCATCATCATGGGTTCCAACGTTGGTACCACCGTAACTTCCCATCTTCTGCGACTTACAGAAATTTCCGGTACAAGCGGCCTTATGCAGTTTCTTAAACCGGATTTCTTTGCTCCGGTATGCGCCATAATCGGTGCGGCCCTTGCAATGTTCAGCAAAAAATCCGGCAAGCGCACCATCGGCGAAGTTCTTACCGGTTTTGGTATGCTTTTCATCGGTATGGATCTTATGGAAACTGCTCTTACACCTTTGCGCGAATCTCCGCTTATGGGCGAACTTTTCACCAGATTCGGTGCCAACCCGATTCTTGGTATTCTTGTGGGTGCAGGCGTAACCGCCATTATCCAAAGTTCTTCCGCTTCCGTAGGTATTCTTCAGGCGCTTTCCGTAACCGGAGCGATCACCTGGTCCTCCGCTATTCCGATAATCCTTGGCCAGAACATCGGTACCACCATAACCGCAATGCTTTCTGTAATCGGCGCTTCCAAAAACGCCCGCAGAACCGCCCTTGCGCATCTTTATTTTAACGTAATCGGCACCATTATCTTTACCGTCGGCGTTTTTGCCGTTCAGTCGGCCGGCATAGGCGATTTCTGGGATCTGCCCATAGATAAATCCGGCATCGCAAACTTCCACACCATATTCAACCTTTCCATGACGGTGCTCTTCCTGCCTTTTACCGGACTTTTGGAAAAGCTTTGCATGAAGACCATTCCTTCCGACGGAACGGAAATAGATTCCGATACTTCCGCCCTTGCGCCCATGCTTCTGGCAACCCCTTCCGCCGCCATTATGCAGTCCGAACTTGTTCTTAAAAAACTTATGGACGTAACCGCAGACTGCGTTAAATGCTCGTTCGAACGTCTTTGCGGCGGCGACCCGAAGCTTGGCGAACGCATAAACGAACAGCACACCGCCATTATAAGAATGGAAGATAATCTTCGCATATATCTTCTTAAACTTGTGGAGTGTGACCTTTCCGATTCTCAGGCTAAAGAAGTTACAGAAATGCTTGGCCGTGCGGATGACTGCGTTCATATTGCGGAACACTGCGTAAAAATCCGCGATACCGCCGAGGATATGAGCGCAAAAGGCAAGGGCCTTACCAAAGCCGGAAAAAGAGAAATCGAAGTTCTTTCCACCGCGGTTGTTGCCCTTATGAATACCGCCGCAAAAGGTTCCGATGAACAGGATAAACGCGTTGACGCCAAAACCGAACCCCTTTGCTTTGTTATTACCGAAATGACCGAGCTTATCCGCAGCCGCCATATGGAACGCCTTAAAGCCGGCGAATGTTCTTACGAAGCAGGCTCCCTTTTTATGGGCACTCTTATCGACGTGGAACGCATTACCAAACACTGTTCCAGCATCGGCGTTTCTCTTGCGCTTCAGTATAAAAACAATTCCCTTTCCGAACAGGAATACGCAAGAAGAATC
>SVNB01000095.1 GCA_015067125.1 Oscillospiraceae bacterium | reverse complement strand
TCTTGATCCTAACGTTGTAGCAGGTCTTCTTATCGGTGGTATGCTCACCATGCTCTTCTCCGCTCTTACCATGAACTCTGTTGGTAAAGCAGCAAACCAGATGATTGAAGAAGTTCGCCGCCAGTTCCGTGAGTTCCCCGGCATTATGGAAGGAACCCAGAAACCCGACTATGCAACCTGCGTAGATATTTCTACCGGTGCTGCTCTTAAAGAAATGCTTCTTCCCGGCATTCTTGCTATTGTTTGCCCCATTGCTGTTGGTCTTATTCTTGGTACCGAAGCACTCGGCGGCCTTCTTGCAGGCGCTCTTGTAACCGGTGTTCTTATGGCAATCACCATGTCCAACGCCGGCGGTGCTTGGGATAACGCAAAGAAATACATCGAAAACGGTCATAACGGCGGCAAAGGTTCCGAACCTCACAAAGCTGCTGTTGTCGGCGATACCGTCGGTGACCCCTTCAAAGATACTTCCGGTCCTTCCCTTAACATTCTTATCAAGCTCATGACCATCGTATCTGTTGTATTCCTTCCCCTTTTCCTTTAATGGGTAAATAATCAAAGCCCCGCTTTGCGGGGCTTTTTTTATGCCAAAAATACGCTTGCATTTTTGTTGGATTTGTCAACAGAAATTTCTTTGAAAAATAAGAAAATTTAATAAATATATGTTATACTTATAATACAAAATACCCCTTTGAAAGGATTTGCGCTATGTCCCAGGAATTTGCAAACGAACGCGAGCTTGAAAAAGAATTTGAACAGATTTTTGAAAGCGAAGAAGCCCACTATCTTATTGCCCAGCGTGCCCACGAATACGCAAAGCTTATGGCTTATTACCGCTGCGCCATAATGGAAGTGGAAACCAAATTTAAAGTTCTTAACGAAGAATTTTCTCTTCGGTTCGACCGCAACCCCATAGAAAACATCAAAAGCCGTCTTAAAAGACCCATCAGTATCCGCAACAAACTTAAAAAATACGGATATCCGCTTTCTATGGCAAATATAGAAGAACACCTGCACGACGTTGCCGGAATCCGCGTTGTGTGTTCTTTTCCAAGCGACGTTTACACCATTGCAGAGGCCTTTTTAAACCAGGATGACGTAAACCTTATACAGATGAAGGATTATATTAAAAACCCCAAACCCAGCGGCTACAGAAGCCTTCATCTTATTATAGAGATACCGATTTTTCTTGCAAAAGAAAAGCGCATGATGAAGGTGGAAATTCAGCTGCGCACCATTGCAATGGATTGCTGGGCAAGCCTTGAACACCAGATACATTACAAAAAGGATTTTCATTTTACAGACGAAATGGCAAAAGAACTTGCTCACTGCGCCGAAATCAGCGCCGACCTTGACGAGCGTATGGAATCTTTACGTAAAATAGTAAGAAAAAATCCTGAAAAAGTTGATGTCATTAATATAATATAAAACACAAAATCCCTGCCTTGCGGCAGGGATTTTTGTTTTATTGCAGGGTAACTTCATAAGTACACAATTCTTCATTAAATTCCGTTCCGTCACAGATGTGATACTCTGTTTTCTGCGTTCCGTCCTTCAGAAAATATACTATCATATAGGCGGTATCTTTTTTTAGAAGCATAGGCCAGTCGCCCTGCGGAAGCATATTTCCATTTAAGGAACATTCCGAAAGAATGTCATAAGCATCTTCTAAAAGCCAGAATTCACGTTTTATATATTCCGGAAAATAAGCGCTGATATCTTCACTTCCATAGTAACAGGCCTTTATTTCTTTTTCTTTAATAATTACAGAAGATTCGCCGATAGGTTCCGCACTTTTTAAAATCGTTTCATAAAGATTTTCGCTTATCACGTTATCTCCGTATTTTGCAAAAAGTTGCTTGCCCATACAGTCAACTTCACCGGTAAAATTAGGAGAATCCAACGCAGTGTGCGCGGAACCGTAGATTCCCATAACGCTTTCGCCGTTCAAAGACTCAAATTCTCTGATAAAATTTTCCACCATGGCGTTTTCTCTGTAAACATGGTTCGGTTCATCGGTTCCGTAATAGCTGCGTCCCTGCTTCATGGCTTCCTGGGTAAGCCTGTATTCTTCCGTATCTTCAAGACCCTTTTCTTTAAGTTCATAAAGATATTTTGCTCCGATGGAATTATATTGATGACCAACATCGGTTCCGTGAAAGACCGTTTCCGGGCAGGTTTCTTTTATCGCTTTTAAAAAGTTTCTGTTTGCTTCGCCGCCTGCGCTTGTTCCGTCCCACGCCCTGAAAACATCTTCAAGAATTTCATCGTCTTCTTCCTGCATCCATTGGTTAAGAAGCTGTGCCGTATAATAACTGTATTCAACAAAAAGATGCCGCATGCCCTGTTCGTTATAATATTGCTGCCAAAGCTTTAGTTCCAGTTCCATAACCTTTTCGTTATTATGTTCTTCTCCATACAGATAAATAGTTCCTGTGTTCTGTTTATCGGAATTTTCTTCCGGCACATTGTTTGAAGAACAACCGGAAAAAACAATACTCAAAAACAGTATTGCGGCAATTATTCTTTTCATTTTACGTCTGTACTTGCTTTAAAAAACAAGTCTTTTTCCTTTCTTTATTATTTTTTGCGATAAAATCACAAGCACTCGTTTTTGTGTAAAAAACGAGTGCTCTGCTTTATTATTTTCTGTGATTGGATCAGTCACAGATTTTGGAAGAACTGGAAGTTCCGATTCTGGAAGCGCCGGCTTCGATCATTGCGCAGGCAGCCTCGTAAGTTTTAACGCCGCCAGAAGCTTTTACGCCCATTTCCGGACCAACGGTTTCGCGCATAAGGCGAATATCTTCAACAGTTGCGCCGCCGGTGGAAAAACCGGTGGAAGTCTTTACAAACTCTGCTCCGGCGCGTTTTGCCGCAAGGCAAGCCTCTACTTTTTCTTCATCGGTAAGAAGACAGGTTTCGATAATTACTTTAAGAATAGCTCTTCCGTCGCAGGCACTGTGAACGGTTGCGATGTCGTCCTCTATGCGGCGCCAGTCGCCCACTTTTGCGGAAGCTATATCGATTACCATATCGATTTCTTCTGCACCGTCTTCGATGGCACAGGCGGCCTCGAACGCTTTTGCGGCAGAAGCCATTGCTCCAAGGGGAAAACCTACTACGGAACAGGTTTTGATGCCGGTGCCTTTAAGTTCTTTGTGAACAAAATATACGTTAAGGGAGTTTACGCATACTGCGGCAACTCCGTATTTTTTTGCTTCGTCACATACGGCGCGGAGCTGTTCGTGGGTTGCGTCCGCTTTAAGAAGAGTGTGGTCAAGATATTTTGCGATTTCCTGTTTATCCATTTTTATGCCCTCCGTTTTTTTGTTGGTTCTGTTTATCAGCCGCAGCCGCCGCAGGAACTGCAGTCGCCGGAGCATCCGCCCTGTTCGGGTCTTTCTATTGTATCGGGATCATCGCCCGCCGCAGACATCTGGATAATGTGAAGAACGTATTCAAACATATCGTTAAAATCGTCCTGCGCAGCGTTATACGCAAGCATTTTTTCGTGATTGGTTGCGGCATCGTAAAGTTCGCGCACAACTTTATCAAGTTCTTCTATTTTTGCATCATCGCGGTCCGCTTTTGTAATTTCCTGAGTAAGTTCGTATCTCTTCATATTGAATTCGGCAATTTTTTCCTGAAGAGCTTCATCGTCCTCCACAGCTTTTTGTGCGGTGTTAAGAAGAATATAGCTTTCTTCCTGCTGGATTTTTTTTCCGAGCTCGCGTGCCATTTCGATAACAGTCATTTTATTTTATTCCTCCGTTTTAATAATTTCTCCGTCAAGTGCCCATCCAAGGGATTTTTTTAAATATACTTTTGCAAAGCCCTTCTGAACTTCTGTTCTTGGGGCACGAACAACAAGATTTTCGTAGCTTCTTCCGCTTATATAGCCTTCTCCAACGTCAACTTCGTCATCAAAAAGCACCGTTGTGGTTTTTCCGACGAAAGAAGCATTGACTTCGTGGCTGATTTCTGTCTGCAAATCCAAAAGGCGCTGGAACCTTGCGGAAGAAACGTCATGGGGAATCTGGTCTTCCATAACGGCGGCCTTTGTTCCTTCCCTTTTGGAATAGATAAAGCTGTATGTCATGCTCCAGCGTGCTTTTCTGGAAAGTTCCATGGTCGCTTCAAAATCTTCTTCGGTTTCTCCGGGAAAACCTACTATAAGGTCGCTTGTTATGGTAACGTCCGGAATAATTTCTCTTGCCATATCAACAAGTTCCATATAATGTTCCGCGGTGTATCTTCTGTTCATACGCCTAAGAACATCATCAGAACCGCTTTGCACCGGAAGATGAATATAATTGCAGACTTTTTCACAATCGCGTATCGCTTCAAGAAGCTCCCT
Source organism: Oscillospiraceae bacterium (assembly GCA_015067125.1). Lineage (GTDB taxonomy): Bacteria > Bacillota > Clostridia > Oscillospirales > Ruminococcaceae > UMGS1668. The sequence goes on along the minus strand of SVNB01000095.1, from coordinate 1,917 downwards.
TGTACAATCTTTCGGGTGAGAAGTCATGAATTTGATTCTGAAATCCCCGGGAATATCGTTCACCCTGCGCAAAAGCTCTGCAAAGGTAATCCCCTTTACAAGTCCTTTTCCATAAGAGTTTACGTTCTGCCCCAAAAGAGTAATCTCTTTATAACCCTGTGCAACGATTTCTCTGGCTTCGGCAAGAATGTTTTCCGGTTCACGGCTCTTTTCCCTTCCGCGTACAAGGGGCACTACACAGTATGTACAGAAATTATCGCAGCCATGCATTATGGGAAGGTTTGCCTTCATATCGTCATCGCGGTGTATGGGCAGATATTCTGCCATACAGCCTTCGCCTTCACCTATATCGAACTGACGTTTTTTTGCGGTAAAATGTTTATATACCAGCTCCGGCAGACGCGGCGCGGCGTGGGTTCCGAAAACGATATCCACAAAAGGATAGCTCTGGCGGAATTTTTTGGCTATATGCTCCTGCTGGACCATACAGCCGCATACCGCGATTATCATATCTGGATTTTCTTCGTGGGCTTTTTTAAGAATACCCACGTTGCCAAAAACGCGTTTTTCCGCGTTTTCTCTTATAGCGCAGGTATTGAATATTACGAACTCCGCACCCTCTGCGGAATTTACTATGGAATATCCCATCTGCTCCAAAAGACCTTCCAGCTTTTCTCCGTCAGAAAAATTCTGCTGGCAGCCGTATGTGTGAACATATGCTGTATGCTTTCCCTCTTTTTTTTCAAGGATATTCTTTACTTTTTCTATATAGTTTATTTCCGGCATCAAAACTTCCTTTCTGCCATAAAAAAATAAAATATTCCTCTAACTTTATTATATTATCACACCTTTTAAAAATTATCAATAAGATATGTATGCGAATATGTTTAACGGCATATTTTCGCGGCAATAATATCTCTGCATCAAAAATACGGAGTGATAAAAATGACCGTTAAAAGAGGAGATATTTATTATGCCGACCTAAGTCCCGTGGTCGGTTCGGAACAGGGCGGCATTCGTCCGGTACTTATTGTTCAAAATGACGTTGGCAACAAGTTCAGTCCCACAGTTATTGCGGCGGCAATTACCAGCCAGAAAGACAAAACAAAGCTTCCTACGCATATTTCCGTTTCTTCGCAGAACTGCGGACTTGCAAAAGATTCCATTGTTCTTCTTGAACAGATCCGTACCATTGACAAACAGCGCCTTAAAGAACACATGGGGCATCTTGATGACGGCGCCATGAACAAAATTGACGAAGCTCTTTCGATAAGTTTCGGACTTGGAAACCCTGTTATATAACAAAAAAACGGAAGGTTTGCCTTCCGTTTTTTATTGAATAAGTTTTTTGATTTTTTCATCAAATCCGGTTTTTAATTCTTCAAGAAGTTCTTTTCCCCAATCTGGAAACTCTTCTCTTTTGCAGGCAAAGAAAAGCGAAGAAAGAACCATTGCTGTTTCTGCAACAAATTTTTCGTGCTCATCGATTTTTCCGTATTCATCAAGAAAAGCTTCTTTCGCTTCTTCCGAAAGAGACCAACAGACGTTGTTTATATCCGAATATGCCGGACCTTTTCCGAAAAGATTATAATCGAACATAAAAGCTTTTGATTTATCTTTTGATACAACAAGATTCATATAATAAAAATCGTTGTAATTAAAAGTTTTTTTCATGCTTTCGATTTTGTTTTTTATAAGCGGAAAATTATCATTAATGATTTTCCATACCGGCAATTTATCTGTTTTTGTTTTATCTTTAATAAACGCCAGATTTTCCCTTGTTATAACTGCATTTTCGGAATAAAAGTCTTCGCTGTGGATTTTAAGATATTCGTATCCGGCGGCATGGAGTTTTTTATACCATTTTGCAATAGCTTTTGCCGTTTCTTTATCGGACATATCCGCTTCCGTGCCAAG